>CAIUDG010000001.1 GCA_903897925.1 uncultured beta proteobacterium
CACCCAGGGTGTGGTTGCCGGGCGCATGACGCTGGGCGATCTGGTGATGGTCAATGCGTTCATGATTCAGCTCTATATTCCCTTGAATTTCCTCGGCGTGATCTACCGCGAAATCAAGCAGAGCCTGACCGATCTGGAAAAAATGTTTGTGCTGATGGAACGTGAGCGCGAGATTGACGATGCGCCCGGGGCCGAGCCGCTGCGCCTGTTGCCCGGCACGGTGGACGTGCGCTTTGAGCATGTCAGCTTCTCCTACCAGCCGGCGCGCACCATTTTGCACGACATCAGTTTTGAGATTCCGGCCGGGAAAACGGTGGCGGTGGTCGGTCCTTCCGGCTCCGGAAAATCAACGCTGGCGCGCCTGATGTACCGCTTCTACGACGTTCAGCAAGGCTGCATCCGGGTCGCCGGTCAGGATATCCGTGCCGTAACGCAGTCGTCGCTGCGCGGCGCCATCGGCATCGTGCCGCAGGATACAGTGCTGTTCAACGACACCGTGGAATACAACATTGCCTATGGGCGCCCCGGTTGCGGTCGGGCCGAAGTGGAGGCCGCCGCCCGTTCGGCGCACATCCATGCGTTTATCAGTGCGGCGCCGCTGGGCTACGACACCATGGTGGGTGAGCGCGGCTTGAAGCTCTCGGGCGGTGAAAAGCAGCGTGTGGCGATTGCCCGTACCTTGTTGAAAAATCCGCCCATTCTGATTTTTGACGAGGCCACGTCGGCGCTCGATTCAGCCAATGAGCGCGCGATTCAGGCCGAGCTGCAAAGCGTGGCGCACAACAAGACCACGCTGGTGATTGCGCACCGGCTCTCGACGGTGGTCGATGCGCATGAAATTTTGGTGCTGGAAGCCGGCCATATTGTGGAACGCGGCACCCATGCCGAACTTATGGCCCGCGATGGCCGTTATGCCCAGATGTGGGCCCTGCAGCAGAGCAGTGAGGGTGCGCCGGCGCTGGCTTGACGTGCCGGTCCGGGCGCCCCTCGGTGCTGCTTTTGGTGCTGGTTTTGGTGCCGGCCGGCATGGTCGGCCGGGGTGCCGAAAATTTGGCGAAATAGGCTTTCCAGAAGGCTTTGGCGTGGCTTACCTGGGTGCGAAGACGCGGGTGCATGGTGCGCTCACTTTTCCCGCCAGAGCGGATTGTTGTGCATGTGGTGCAAACAGTGCTCCCCGGTACAGATCGTGACGCAGACTTGTGGCGCATGGCGGTCCAGTGCTGGCTCGCCGACCAGATGCGCGCCGCGCAACTGGCTGATGTGGCTGGTGCACGTTAGGGATATCGGGCCCTGCGAGCGGGTGCAGCCGAGCGGGATGAGGTACGCGGGGGCAGCACCCGCACCGGCACCGGTGCTGACACAGCTGCAGTCCGGTAGTGGGGGAAAGGTGAGTGAGGTATTCATGGCAGAACGGGCGTTGCAGCAAGATGTAGCGACTGTCCGCGCAAAGCCGCCTCCAGTCTTGACCTAATCCTGATCACCGCACCGCGCCTGCAGCGCACCAGAGGAGCAGGCGCACTTTTTCACGTCAAAATCTGGGGATATTTCAAACCGGAGCACCCTGCGTATGGCCACCGCACAAGGCACCATGGATTTTTTGCTGGACATGCTCTCCGATAGCGGGCAGGTCAGCGCCCGCAAAATGTTCGGTGAATACTGTCTGTACTACGGCGGGCGACCGGTCGGCCTGGTGTGTGATGAACAGCTGTTTCTCAAGCCCAGCCCGGCCAGCCTGCAACTGCTGCGCACGCCGGAGTATGGTGCCCCGTTTCCCGGGGCGCGTGCGCATTTGCGCATCACAGCCGACTTGTGGGACGACCGGCCCTGGCTGAATCAGCTGGTGCGCACGGTGTATGACAACCTGCCACCGCCCAAGCCCGCCAGGCGGCGCAAACCGGCGACGGGATAATGGCGCATGGAAACCAAATGGCTTGAAGATTTTGTCAGCTTGGCCGAGACCCGCAGTTTCAGCCGTTCGGCGCAGTTGCGGCACGTGACACAGCCGGCTTTTTCGCGCCGTATCCAGTCGCTGGAAGCCTGGGCTGGCACCGATCTGGTGGACCGCTCGTCCTACCCGACCCGGCTGACGCCGGCGGGCGAGACCTTGTACGGCCAGTCACTGGAAATTTTGCAGTCCTTGCAGAGCACCCGTGCCATGCTGCGTGGGCATTCGGCTGCGGGCCAGGATTTTGTTGAATTCGCCGTGCCGCATACCTTGGCCTTCACTTTTTTCCCGGCCTGGGTCAGCGGCTTGCGCGAGCATTTTGGCGGTTTCAAGAGCCGCCTGATTGCGCTGAATGTTCATGACGCAGTGATGCGCCTGGTCGAAGGCAGCTGTGACGTGCTGATTGCCTACCACCACGCCTCGCAGCCGATCCAGCTCGACAGCGCGCGCTACGAAATGGTCAGTCTGGGCGAAGAAGTGGTGGCGCCCTATGCGCGCGCCAATGCCCAGGGTGAGCCGCAGTTCTGCCTGCCGGGGCGGATTGACAAGGCCTTGCCCTATCTGGGCTATGCCCCGGGCGCCTACCTGGGCCTGGTGGTGGACGCCATGTTGCAGCAATCCGCTAGCGCCATGCACCTGGAGCGGGTCTATGAGACGGACATGGCCGAAGGCCTGAAAGCCATGGCGCTGGAAGGGCATGGCATTGCCTTTTTGCCGCAAAGCGCGATCCGCAAGGAGCTGCGCAGCAAAAAGCTGGTCAGTGCCGCGCCGGCGGCGCTGGCGGCGCTGCAGGCCAAGCTGGAAATCCGCGCCTATCGCCAGCGTCCGCCGACCCGCGAGGGTCAGCGCCCGTCCGCCGAGAGCAGCCGCAGTGCTGCGCAGGCGCTGTGGGACTATCTTCTGAGCGCCAAAACTGCACCGACAATAAGCGAATGAACCCTATGCAAACGATCACCCTGACCCGCCCGGATGACTGGCACCTGCACGTGCGCGACGGCGAAGTGCTGCACAACGTGGTGCCGCACACGGCGGCCCAATTCGCCCGCGCCATCATCATGCCGAACCTGAAACCGCCGGTGACCAGCGCTGCCCAGGCGCTGGCTTACCGCGAACGCATCCTGGCCGCCGTGCCGGCGGGCGTGGCGTTTGAGCCGCTGATGACGCTGTACCTGACCGACCGCCTGCCGGCCGAAGAAATCGCCCGTGCGCGCGCCGCTGGCGTGGTGGCGGTCAAGCTGTACCCGGCGGGTGCCACTACCAACAGCGACGCCGGTGTGACCGATTTGCGCAAGGTGTATCCCACGCTGGAAGCGATGCAGCGCTGCGGTATGCCGCTGTTGGTGCACGGCGAGGTGACTACGCCCGAGATCGACCTGTTTGACCGTGAGGCGGTCTTTATCGACACCCAGCTGATTCCGCTGCGCCGCGATTTTCCCGAGCTGAAGATAGTGTTCGAGCACATTACCACGCGCGAAGCGGCCCAGTATGTGCAGGCGGCCGACCGCTTCACCGCCGCCACCATCACAGCGCACCACCTGCTCTACAACCGCAATGCGCTCTTTACCGGTGGTATTCGTCCCCACTATTACTGCCTGCCGGTACTCAAGCGGGAGATCCACCGCCAGGCCCTGGTGCAGGCGGCCACCAGTGGCAGCAACAAATATTTCCTCGGCACCGATAGCGCGCCGCATCCGGCGCATTTGAAAGAGCACGCCAGCGGTTGTGCCGGTTGCTATACCGCGCACGCGGCGATCGAGTTGTACGCACAGGCCTTTGACGCGGCCGGGAAACTCGATCAGCTGGAAGGCTTTGCCAGTTTCCATGGTGCCGATTTTTATGGCCTGCCGCGCAACCAGGGCCGCATCACGCTGCGCCGCGAGGTCTGGCAGACGCCGGACAGCTTTGCCTTTGGCGCCGCACAACTGAAGCCGCTGGCGGCGGGCGAGTCGCTGGCGTGGCGTTTGGTTTAGAAGCGATTGACTGGGAGCGGCCCTGGCTGGCGCCGTGGCGCGACCCCGGGCAGCTGCTGGCGCAGCGCACCGAAGGTGGCGCCAGCGTGGCGCAGGTGCTCAACGCGTGCCAGCGTGCGCCACGGCGCTTTGTACCGCAAGCCGCGTTGCCGGCGGGAGTGGCCTATGAAGAACACATTTTTGCCACTGGCGATGTGCCGACCCGCGATGGCCTGCACGATTTTTTCAACGGCCTGGCCTGGATCCATTTCCCACTGACCAAGTTGCGCCTGAACGCTTTGCAGGCGGCGCAGATCGCGCGCAGCGGAGTGCAACCCGAACGCGGTCCGGCGCGCGATGCGCTGACCCTGTTTGATGAAAACGCCGCCTTGTTGCAGGCCCCTGATGTGTTGTGGGACGCCTTGTGTGCCAAGGACTGGCGCACCTTGTTCGGCCCTTTGCGGCCGGTGTGGCAGCAGGCGCAGCTGATTCTGTTCGGCCACGCCCTGACCGAGAAGCTGGTGGCCCCGCGCAAGGCGATCACGGCGCACGTCTATCGGGTGCTGGCGCCTGAGCGCAGTCTGGCCGCCATGGATGCCTGGCTGGCCGCTGACCTGTCGGAAGCGCGTCTGGCCAGCAAGCCGTTTGCCCATTTGCCGGTACTCGGCGTGCCGGGCTGGTGGGCCGACAATGCCGACCCGGCTTTTTATGCGGATGCCAGCGTGTTTCGCACGCTCAGGGCGAGCGCCTCGGCGACGCGGATGCCGTCGACACCGGCAGACAAGATGCCGCCGGCATAACTGGCGCCTTCACCGGCCGGGTACAGGCCGGCCACATTGCTGCTTTGCAGGTTTTCATCGCGCGGCATTTTCAGCGGCGAGGAGGTGCGGGTTTCGACGCCGGTCAGCACCGCGTCGGCCATGTCGAAGCCGCGAATTTTTTTGCCAAACGCCGGCAGTGCTTCGCGGATCGCGCTGATGGCAAAGGGCGGCAGGCTGCTGGCCAGGTCGCCCAGGCGTACGCCGGGCTTGTACGAGGGTTGCACGCCGCCAAACCGGGTAGATGCGCGCGCCTGCAGGAAGTCGCCGACCAGCTGTCCGGGGGCCTCGTAGCTGTTGCCGCCGAGCACAAAGGCATTGCTCTCCAGGCTGCGCTGGAACACGATGCCGGAGAGCGGGTGCGCGGCCTTGGGGTCCTGCGCTTGCAGCGCCTGCGCCTGCTGGGCAAAGCGCCGGCCCTGTTCTGCGCCGAAGGCCTGCACCCAGCTGGCCTCGTCCTGCGGGTAGTCGCTGGGGTCGATGCCGACCACAATGCCGGCATTGGCGTTGCGCTCATTGCGCGAATACTGGCTCATGCCATTGGTGACGACGCGCCCGCTTTCGCTGGTGGCGGCAACCACCGTGCCGCCCGGGCACATGCAAAAGCTATAGACAGCGCGGCCATTGCTGGCGTGGTGCACCAGTTTGTAGTCGGCGGCACCCAGCATCGGGTGGCCGGCGTGGCGGCCCCAGCGCGCGCGGTCGATCACGCTTTGCGGGTGCTCGATTCGGAACCCGACCGAGAAGGCTTTGGCCTGCATTGCCACGCCGCGTTCATACAACATGGTGAAAGTGTCGCGTGCGCTGTGGCCGAGGGCCAGCACCACGTGGTCGGCGTCCAGCGTGTAGTGCTGCCCGCTGGGCACGTCCAGCACCTGCAGGCCGCGCAGGCGCGCCGGGGTCTGGTGCTGGTCGAGCAGGAGGTCGTCGACGCGCTGTTCGAAGCGAATTTCGCCGCCCAGGGCCTGGATCTGGGCGCGCATGCTTTCCACCACCTTGACCAGTTTGAACGTGCCGATGTGAGGATGTGCCGCCCACAAAATTTCGGCGGGCGCGCCAGCGGCGACGAATTCTTCCATAACCTTGCGACCAAGAAAGCGCGGGTCCTTGATCTGGCTCCACAGCTTGCCGTCGGAAAACGTTCCGGCACCACCTTCGCCGAATTGCACATTGCTTTCCGGGTTGAGGTTTTTCTTGCGCCACAGGCCCCAGGTGTCCTTGGTGCGTTCGCGCACGGTTTTGCCGCGTTCCAGCACGATCGGTTTGAAGCCCATTTGCGCCAGCACCAGTGCGGCAAACATGCCGCAGGGGCCGAAGCCGACCACCACCGGGCGCAGCGCCAGGTTGGCCGGCGCCTGGGTGACCTGGCGGTAGGCCATGTCGGGTGTGGCAAAAATGTGCGGGTGCTGCGGGAACCGCTGCAGCACGCTGGCTTGCGTTGGCGCTGCCAGTGTCAGGTCGACGATGTAAACCACCACCAGCTCCGATTTGCGTGCGTCAAAGCTGCGCTTGAAGACCTGCAGTGCCTGGATTTCCGTGGCCTCGATCTGCAGCACCTGCGCCGCCAACTGAGTCAGGGCGGCGATGGGGTGGGCGGTCGGGCTGCGGTCGGCGTCGGTTTCAGACGGTGCATCGGCGGCGCGGCGCACTTGCACTGGTACGGCGGAGAGCGGAAGTTTGAGTTCTGTGAGGCGAATCATGGCGGGCTCGTGGTGATCAAGCAGAGTGCAATGATATAGCGCGCCAGTGACTGTCCTAATTGCAAGCTATAGTGGCCTTTTGCTTAACAACGCCCTGGATGCATGATTAATTTTGTCTGCTATGCAACGCTGGCCCTGATGGGGCTGCTATTTTCGATGGCGCTGTTCTTTTTTGTGCTGACCCGTGGTGCCCTGGCAGTGCGTCGGGTCCTGGGACACCAGGGCGTCAGTGCCCATGTCTATCCGCTGTACTCAAACAAGTTTCTGATCCGGCTGGTGGATTTTCAGCCGTTGATATCCGGTATTTTGCTGTTCCAGTATCCGCGCCTGGTGTCGCGCATTGCACAGGGTTTGCGCCAGACCGATTTGCGCGGCAAGGTGGTGGCGGTGACTTCCTGTGCGTTTGGCAATGTGGTGCCGCGCGTGGTGCAGGCCGCGGTCGAGGCCAACGCGCAAAAGGTGCTGGTGGCCGACTTGCTGCGCAACGAACTGATCCAGGCGGAAACCAAGCTCGGCGACTTTGCCGCGCACGTGGCGTATCTGGAAGAAGACGCGACCCGGATGCCGCTGGCCGATGGCAGCGTGGCGGCGAATATTCTGTTTTTTCTGCTGCACGAGCTGCCGCACCCGATGAAAGCCCAAGTGCTGATTGAGGCGGCGCGCGTGCTGGCGCCGGGTGGCACCTTGTATATTGCCGAATTCCACCGTCCGCGCATCTGGCCGTTGCGGCTTTCGGGCTGGTTGTATTTCAAGGTATTCGAGCCCTATGGCCTGGCGCTGTGGGACAGCGAAGATCCGTTGCAGTTTCTGCGCGCGCGCGGCAACTGGACCTTCCGCCGCAGCACTTATCTGTTTGGTAACTACCAGGTGCTGCTGGCGACCAAGGCCGCCTGAGCGGCCCTGGTCAGGTCTGCCGACCGATCAGCTTGGCAGGAAGCCTTCCACCGACAGGTAACGCTCGCCGGTGTCGTAGTTAAAGCCCAGCACGGTTGCGCCAGCCGGAATTTCCGGTAATTTCTGCGCAATCGCGGCCAGCGTGGCGCCGCTCGAAATACCCACCAGCAAACCTTCTTCGCGGGCGCTGCGGCGCGCATATTCACGTGCTGGCTCGGCGTCGACCTGGATCACGCCGTCGAGCAGTTCGGTCTTCAGGTTTTTCGGCACGAAGCCGGCACCAATGCCCTGGATCGGGTGCGGCGCCGGTGCGCCGCCGGAGATTACCGGCGAAGCTGTGGGTTCTACGGCAAATACCTTGAGCTGAGGCCATTGTGCTTTCAGCACCGTGGCGACGCCGCTCAGGTGCCCGCCAGTGCCGACGCCGGTGATGATGTAGTCAACGCCCTGGGGGAAGTCGGCCAGGATTTCCTGCGCCGTGGTGCGTACGTGGACGTCGATATTGGACGGGTTTTCAAACTGCTGCGGAATCCAGGAATGGGGTGTTTGTTCGGCCAGTTCCTGGGCCCGGGCAATCGCGCCCTTCATGCCTTTTTCGCGCGGTGTCAGGTCGAAGCTGGCGCCATAGGCCAGCATCAGGCGGCGGCGTTCAATCGACATGCTGTCGGGCATCACCAGGATCAGCCGGTAGCCTTTCACCGCGGCCACCAGCGCCAGGCCGACGCCGGTGTTGCCGGAGGTCGGTTCAATGATGGTCGAACCGGGTTTCAGAGCGCCGCTTTTTTCGGCGTCTTCGACCATGGCCAGGGCGATCCGGTCTTTGATGGAGCCGCCGGGGTTGCTGCGCTCGGATTTCACGAACACCTTGTGGCTGTTGCCGAAGAGCCGGTTGATGCGGATATGCGGGGTGTTACCAATGGTTTGTAGAACGTTGTCAAAAGGCATGGGGAAGCTCCGGTGGAAGAAATAGTGCTGCAATTCTGAGCCAATTTATAAATTGGTTTGGATATATGTTTATTCGCCCTGCCAGTTGCCGCGATAATCGCGGCGTGAAGCCCGCCAGACCACCGCTGGTGCAATCTTGGAAACAAGGCACTGGAGGAACGTCCGGACTGCATAGGGCAGCGTAGCAGCTAACGGCTGTCCACCGACCGGCCATGGGCGCAAGCCCGTGGCTCTAAGGTGAGGATTAGAGCAACAGAGACGAGCCGCTTGAGTGCGGGTGAAACGGGCAATCTCTACGCGCAGCAATACCAAGTAGGCACACGTTGACGGGGCCCCCGGAGTGTGCGGGTAGGTAGCATCGAGCCATCAGGTGACTGGTGGCCCAGAGTAATGGTGGTCACGTGAGGGGAAACCCTCATGCACAGAATCCGGCTTACCGGTGGGCTTCACACTTTTCGCCACATTTTTGCTGTATGTTTAGCACCTGGCCAATTTCACATCAGGAGGTGCTATGCGACCCGTCGTTGATCTGTTGAAAAAGCGTGAGCAAACGTTGTGGAGCACCAGCCCGCAGACCAGTGTGTTTGAGGCGCTGCAAGTGCTGGCCACCCATGATGTGGGTGCCCTCATGGTGATGGACCAGGGCAAGCTGGTCGGCATTGTTTCCGAGCGCGATTACACGCGCAAGGTGGCATTGGCCGGCAAGTCGTCCAAAGACACACCGGTGCGTGACATCATGACCGCCAATGTGCTGACCGTGGCGCCGCAGACTGGCACCAAGGACTGCATGGCCCTGATGAGCCAGAAAAAGATCCGCCACTTGCCAGTGGTCGAGGGCACAACCGTGGTCGGCATGATCTCCATTCGCGACATCATGGACGACATCATCGCCAACCACGAGATGACGATCAACCACCTGCAAAACTATATCGCCAGCTGACCGGGCTGGCTGTGCCGGACCGGCGTGCTCAGAAGCGCTCGTGTCCGGCCAGGTAACGCCATTGGCCGGGCGCCAGGTCGCCCAGTGCCACGCGTCCGACGCGGATGCGGCGCAAGGCCAGCAGTTCCAGTCCTGCCAGTTCGCACAAATGGGCTGTCAGGCCCGGATGGGCCCCTTTGATGGCCAGGCGCAGCGTGCTGCGTTGCGGCGTTGCGCTGCTTACGCTGAACTTGGTCGGTGGCAGTCCGGCGCGTTCGTCCTTGAGTGCGCGCGCAATGCGTTGCAGCGCTTCTTCGCTGACTTCACCTTGCACATCGGCCATCAGTTCGTGTTCCAGCAGCGCCATGTCTTCGTGCAGCTTGCGTTGGGTGCGCCAATCCTGGCTGAACACCAGCAGGCCGCTGGCGCCGGTTTCCAGCGGCACCCCGGCTTGTAGTTGTTGGAAGTGGCGTTTGAGCAGGCGCACACCGCTGGCGTCGTGCGCCGCGTGCTGTTTCGGATTTAGCAGGGCGCGGGCATTTTTGTCCGGCTTTTCGTCGGCGTTGCAGCCGTCGACCCAGCCTGGCGGCTTGTTCACAATCAGGCTGACTTCGGCAAAGCCCATCAGCGTGGCATGCGGGTCTATGCTGACCTGCTGGTCGTTGACCCGAAACGGCGGATCTTCCACCACTACACCGTTGACCTGCACCCAGCCGCCTTCGATGTACTGTTCAGCCTCGCGGCGTGAGCAGGCCTTGAGTTGCATGACGCGTTTGGACAGGCGTTCGCCGGTCGGCGCAGCGGCGGCTGGCGCAGGTGCTGCGCCGCGTGCCGGCGCTGCCGGACGCGCCTGCCGCTGCGGGCGTGCGGCGTCCTGTGGCTTGGCGGCGCGTTGCAGGGGGCGTGGGCTTCGGTTCATGGCTGGCCTGCAGAGGTGTTGGCGGTTTGCAGCGCCAGGATGCGTTGCACATGCGCCAGCAGGGAGCGCCGGGCGACCGGCCACAACTGCGGCGCGACGTCGTCATAGGCCAGCGGTAGCCAGTGGTCGAGGTCACCGGCCGGTAGCTGTTGCATCACGGCGGCGATTTTGGCTTCGCGCTTCAGGCGGTGCGCCTTGAGCTGCGCGATGGCGCCCTGGGCGTCGTTCAGCACATGGCCATGGGCGGGAAGAATGTGCTCGGCCTGGTGTGCGCTGCAGGCGGCGCTGAGCTTGTCGAGCGACTGCAGGTAGTCGTGCATATTGCCGTCCGGCGGGTCGATCACGGTGGTGCTGCCGTTGAGGATGTGGTCGCCGGAAAACAGCAGGCCATCTTCCTGCAGCATCAGGCAGACGTGGTTGGCGGCGTGGCCGGGGGTATGGAGCACCCGCAGTGTGTGCAGCGGCGGCTCGACCGGGGCGCTGGCGAGTGGCCAGGGCAGGGTCAGCAAGGCGCCATCGGCCACTTCCTGGTCGGGTTTGAAATCGCTGTGCGCGCGGGCCGTGCTGGCCGACGCCAGTCCCAGAATCGGCGGGCGCGTGCCGGCGCTGCCGGCACACAGTGCTTGCAGTGGCGCCGCGCCGGGTGAATGGTCCGGGTGCGAATGGGTGCAGACAATGGCACGCACATTGCCGCCACGCTGGTCGGGGTGCACGGCGGCAGCCCACAGGCGTTGCAGGTGCGCGGCGTCGTCCGGGCCCGGATCGATCACGATAAAGCCGGTTTCGGCCTGGCCCACCAGATAGCTGTTGGTGCCGGGGCCGGTCATGAGGCCGGGGTTGGGGGCGGTCAGGCGCAGTACATTGCGCCACAGCGTGACCGGAGTGCTGTGTTGCCATTCGGTCGGTGCGGCGGGCGCAGCGTGGCTGGCCGGCACGATATTGAGGGGTCTTACCATAGCGGCGATTGTGCAACACGCAGCGCCAGGGTGCTGGCGCGGGAGATAATCGCGCCATGCGAATTCAGTTCACCAAAATGCAGGGTGCCGGTAACGATTTTGTCGTGCTGGACGAAACCCATGCGCGCCTGGGTCTGAGCCCGGCGCAATACCGTTTCCTGGGCGACCGCCACTTTGGCGTGGGCGCCGATCAGATTTTGAGTGTGCGCCCCGGTCCGGCGCCGGATATTGATTTCGAATACGTGATCCACAACGCTGATGGCAGCGAGGTGGAGCAGTGTGGCAACGGCGCACGCTGCTTTGCCCGTTTCGTGCGTGACACCGGCTTGAGCCAGAAAGACACGCTGCGCGTGCAGACCAAAAAGGGCGTGATTGCGCCGCGCCTGGTGGCCGATGGCGGGGTCCAGGTGGACATGGGCGCGCCGCGCTTCGCCACGGAACAGATTCCCTTCGATGCCAGCGGGCTGGTGCTGCAGCCGCAGGGCGACTGGGGTACCTGGACGCTGGCGCTGGGTGCGCAGAGCGTGGCGGTGGCGAATGTGTCGATGGGCAATCCGCACGCCGTGCTACAGGTGGCCGACGTGGATACGGCGCCGGTGGCCGAACTCGGTCCGCTGGTGCAGCAATGCCCGCGCTATACCGAAGGCGTCAACGTCGGATTCATGCAGGTGCTTGATCGCGCCACGATGCGCTTGCGCGTGTTCGAGCGCGGTGTTGGTGAAACCCTGGCCTGCGGCAGTGGCGCCTGCGCGGCGGTGGTGGCCGGCATTCGTCTGGGCCTGCTCGACGCGGGTGTGCCGGTGCAGGTGCAAACCCGCGGCGGTGTACTGAGCATCCACTGGGCCGGCGCGGCGACCGCGGTGCTGATGACCGGGCCGGCGACTATGGTGTTTCGCGGCGAAATCGACATTCCCGATGATCTGCCGGGCTGAGCCGCACAGTACTTTCCTTCTGATTTCAAACATTTATAAATAAAGCACTGCCATGAGCCACCTTCCGGAACCCGCGCTGAGCAACCCCATTACCGAAGACGACATCGCCAATTACCTGGCCAATACGCCAGACTTTTTTCAGCGCCATGCCGAGTTGCTGGCGGCGGTGCAGTTCACCAGCCCGCACAGCCACCGCACCATCAGCCTGCAGGAGCGCCAGGCCGAGATGTTGCGCGAAAAAATCAAGCTGCTGGAACACCGGATCATGGAAATGATCCGCAACGGCACCGACAACGTGCTGCTCTCGGACAAAATCATTCGTTTGGCGGCCACCTTGCTGCAGGACAACCATCCGGCCCAGTTGCCGCAGCGCATTGCCGAAGAAATCCAGTCGCAGTTTGCCGTGCCACAGGTTGGTTTGCGCGTCTGGGGCGTGGCGCCGGAGTATCTGGCCGAGAGTTTTGCCCAGGGCGTGAGTGACGATGCCAAGGTGTTTGCCAGTTCCCTGACCGAGCCCTTCTGTGGCTTGAACACCGGTTTCGAGGCGGTCAGCTGGATGCCCGATGTGGCCGGCGTGACGTCGCTGGCGTTGATTCCCCTGCGCAGTGTCGGCGGCATGGCCAATGCACCGGCCTTTGGTTTGCTGGTGCTGGCGTCCAGCGACGCCCAGCGTTTTTCCAGCGGCATGGGCACCGAGCTGCTGGCGCGTATCGGCGAACTGGCCAGCGCGGCGCTGGCCCGCTTGCGCTAGCGCCATGGCCGGCGACGCCGCACTGGTGGCCCGCTACCTGGAATATGTCCAGGTCGAGAAGCGGCTGGCAGCGCGGACCGTCACCTTGTATGCCCTGGATTTGCAGAAGCTTTGCGCTTTTGCCGCGCAGATTCCGATCGCCCTGTGCCAGGTGCGCAATGCGCATGTGCGGCGCTGGGTTGCACAAATGCACAGTGGCGGGCGCAGCGGGCGCGGCATTGCATTGATTCTTTCGGGCTGGCGCGGTTTTTATGCCTGGCTCGGGCGCCAGGCCCTGGTGCCAAGCAACCCGGTGCTGGATGTGCGTTCGCCCAAGTCGCCCAAGCCGGTGCCCAAGGCGCTGGGCGTTGACGATGCAGTGCAACTGGCCGATTTCCAGAGTGCCGACGATCCCTGGCTTGAAGCCCGCGACGCCGCCATGGTCGAACTGCTGTATGGCAGCGGCCTGCGTGTGGGCGAGCTGGTCGGGCTGGATGTGGTGGCCAGCAGCCGCGCCAAAGGCTGGGTCGATCTGCAGGCGGCCGAAGTCCACGTGCTGGGCAAGGGGGCCAAGCGGCGCAGCGTGCCGCTCGGGCGCAAGGCCGTGCAGGCCTTGCAGCGCTGGCTGGAATTGCGCGGCCCAATGGGCACTGGGCCGGCGCTGCCGGTGCCTGACAGCGCCGCCGATGGCGCCGCAGCCCTGTTCAATGGCCGGCGCGGCACCCGCCTGAGTGCGCATTCGGTGTGGCAGCGCCTGCAGCGCCGCAGCCAGTTGGCCGGCACCCCGACGCCGGTGCATCCGCACATGTTGCGCCACTCTTTTGCCAGCCATGTGTTGCAAAGCAGCGGCGACCTGCGTGCCGTGCAGGACCTGCTCGGCCACGCCAATATTGCGACCACCCAGGTCTATACCCGGCTCGATTTCCAGCATCTGGCGGCCACCTATGACGCGGCGCATCCGCGTGCCAGGGCCAAATCCAAGGCTTGAGCGCTCGGACCGTCCCGGACGCGGCGACAATAGCGCCATGAAAACGATTCGCCTGCGCGCCGGCAAAGAGCGCTCTCTGTTGCGCCGCCACCCCTGGATTTTTGAATCTGCGATTGCCAAAGGCAATGCCGACAGCGGTGAAACCGTGCGTGTAGATTCCGACCAGGGAGAATTCCTGTGCTGGGCCGCCTTCAGCCCGCAGTCCAAAATCCGCGCTCGGGCCTGGAGTTTTGTGCAGACCGATCGCATTGACGCGGCCTTCTTTCAGGCGGCAATTTCGGCGGCGGTGCAGGCGCGCAGCCGTTTTGATATTCGCAGCAATGGTCTGCGCCTGGTGCATGGCGAGTCCGACGGCTTGCCGGGCCTGATCGTTGACCGCTATGGCGACACCCTGGTCGCCCAGTTCGGTGCCGCCGGTGTCGAGCGCTGGAAGGACGTGATTGCCGATGCCTTGCTGCAGGCCACAGGCTTGCAGCGCCTGTACGAGCGTTCGGATGCCAGCAGCCGCGCGCTGGAAGGACTGGGCGAGCAAAAAGGCTGGCTGCGTGGAGACGGGCCGGTGGACCTGTTGTTGCAGGAACACGACTGGACCCTGGGTCTGAGCATTGCCGAGGGCCACAAGACTGGGTTTTATCTGGACCAACGCGACAGCCGCAAGCGCTTTGCCGACTATGCACGCCGGTTGCAGTTCCAGCGCGTGCTGAATTGCTATTGCTACACCGGTGGTTTCAGTGTGGCGGCGCTGGTCGGTGGTGCCGCCCACGTGACTTCGATCGATTCCAGTGCGCCAGCGCTGGAGCAGGCGCGTAGCAATCTGCAGCGCAATGGGCTGGCGCCCGAGCGGGCCACCTTTCTGGACGCCGATGTGAATGCATCGCTGCGCCGTTTCGCCGCCGAAGGCCGTAGCTTTGACGCCATCGTGCTGGACCCGCCCAAGCTGGCGCCCACTGTGGCGCATGCCGAGCGCGCCGCGCGCGCCTACAAAGACATCAATCGACTGGCCTTCAAACTGCTGGAGCCAGGTGGTGTGTTGTTCACCTTTTCCTGCTCCGGCGGAATCAGCGCCGACCTGTTCCACAAGATTGTGGCGTCGGCCGGTGCCGATGCCGGGGTGGACGGTTTCATCAGTGAACGCCTGGGCGCGGCGCCGGACCATCCGATGACCATCGCGTTTCCGGAAGGCGAATATCTCAAGGGCCTGGTGGTGATGCGCCGCGGTTGACTGTGTGTCAGGGTGGCGCTTGAATTGGCCGCTACACTCCCCAATTGCCGTATTTTGGGTTCCGAACATGTCACTTATCCCTGCCACTATCCTGACCGGTTTCCTGGGGTCCGGTAAAACCACCTTGCTGAAACGGGTTCTGCAGGAGGCGCATGGCCAGAAAATCGCCGTGATTGAAAACGAATTCGGTGAAGAGAATATTGACAGCGACATCCTGGTGAGCGACACCACGGAGCAGATCATTCAGATGAGCAATGGCTGCATTTGCTGCACCATCCGCGAAGATTTGCGCGCCACCCTGCGCGATCTGGCGGAAAAAAAGCGCAAGGGCCTGCTCGACTTTGAGCGCGTGGTGATTGAAACCACCGGCGTGGCCGACCCCGGCCCGGTAGCGCAAACCTTCTTCATGGACGATGAGGTGGCCGAGTCTTATCTGCTGGACTCGATCCTGACGCTGGTCGATGCCAAGCACGCGGCGCAGCAGCTCAATGACCGGCAGGAAGCGCGCCGCCAGGTCGGTTTTGCCGACCAGATATTTATTAGCAAGGCCGATCTGGTGTCGGCCGACGATCTGGCCGCTTTGCAGCACCGCCTCAAGCACATGAATCCCCGGGCACCGCAGCGGGCGGTCCATTTTGGTGAAGTGGGCTTGAACGAAGTGTTTGATTTGCGTGGCTTCAACCTGAATTCCAAGCTCGACATTGATCCGGACTTCCTCAAAGAGGAAGCGCATGAGCACCACGACCACGCGCCTGGCGAACATTGCGACCACCCCTCGCACCAGCATGGGCACGAAGCGGCGCACGGCCACCATCACCACCATGACGATGATGTGAAGAGTTTCGTGTTCAAGTCGGAGCGGGCCTTTGATCCGGCCAAGCTGGAAGACTTCCTCGGTGCCATGGTGAATGTCTATGGTCCGCGCATGTTGCGCTACAAGGGGGTCCTCTATATGAAGGGCACCGAGCGCAAGGTAATTTTCCAGGGCGTGCACCAGTTGATGGGCAGCGATCTGGGGCCGCAGTGGGCAGACAATGAGTTGCGTTGCAGCAAAATGGTCTTTATCGGGATTGATTTGCCCAAAGACATTTTGCTGCAGGGCTTGGAGCAGTCCTTGGTGTAGTGACTGGCAAAGCCGGGATTTCCAGCTAATTTCAATTGAATTCGGGCGGAGTGCCAAATGATTGTCTCGATTTTGCAACTTATGGGTTTTCCGATGACGAAGCCTGTACACTCGCGCGCCGAAGAAGCCCATGCGGAGGACTTGCCAAAGGCGTCCGCAGGGCCCCGGGGGTCCATTGAGCAAGCACAGACGCGTTCTGCCAGGAGACAAGTAGTGAAAGCCACAGAGAAGAAAAGTACCAAGGCGGCTAGCAGCAAGGCCCAAGCAGTGAGCAAGGCCGCTCCGGCGAAACCCGTCAAGGCTTCTGCCAAGGCTGCCACTGTGCCTGCCAAGGCTGCGGCCAAACCCGTTGCCAAGGCTGCGCCGGTGGCCAAAGCGCCGGTCAAGGCCGCCGCCAAGCCAGCGGAGAAGGTGGCCAAGCCGGTTGCCAAGCCTGCTGCCAGCAGCTCGGAAAAAGCGCCCAAGGTAGCCGCCAAAGCGGCTGCCAAGGCGCCACTTGCGCCTGCCAAACCGGCCGCCAAAGCCGCTACCAAGCCGGTCGCCAAGGCAGCCGCCAAGGACCCAGCGCCGCCCGCCAAAGTGCCTGCCAAGGCGCCGGTGGGCGAGAAATCCAAACCTGCAGTGCCCGCACCGCAGGCCAAGCCGGCTCCCCAGGCGCTTGCCGCGGCGCCGGCACAAAAAACCGGGCGCCCGTCGTCACGACTGGCCCAGTTAACCGTTCCGTCTATGGCCCAATCGGTTGCATCCACTGCAGCCAAAGCCAGTTATAGCCAATCCATTCCCTCTCCCGTGATTGTTCCTGCCTTGCCTTCCTCTATCAAAAAAGACGCCAAACTCGCCAACAACTGGAAAACCAAACCGGTTGCCGAACTTACAGACGCTGAACTCATGGCCATGTCGGACGACGACTACATGAATGAGGTTCAACTGGCGGCGTTCCGCCTGAAACTGTCTGCCCTCAAGCAAGATATTCTGAATAGCGCCGGTGAAACCACCGAGCATCTGCGTGAAGATACTTCTGTGGTTCCGGACCCGGCTGACCGGGCCACCATCGAAGAAGAGCATGCGCTGGAATTGCGCACGCGCGACCGCGAACGCAAGCTGCTCAAGAAGATCGAACAGTCGATTGCGCGCATTGATGCCGGCGACTATGGTTACTGCGATGAAACCGGTGAACCGATCGGTGTCGGGCGCCTGCTGGCCCGTCCCACGGCCACTTTGTCGCTGGAAGCGCAACAGCGCCGTGAGCTGAAGCAAAAAATGTTCGGAGATTGATGGAGCGGCACCGGTGGGCGCTGTTGCCAGACCGGTGCATTCATCAAAATACAGTTTTCTGTAAAGCGAATCCATTCCATGGCCACCAAAGACGATCGCCCAGGTCTGCTGTCCAAGGTGGCGATGTTCGTCAGCAATCCGACGCGCGACTGGTCGGAGCTTGACCAACCGGTCCAGCAGGAAGACAACGGTTATGACAAGCAGGCGCTCAAGTCCATGATTGAGCGCAAGCGGCAAAACGACTTTGTAAGGCGGCGCGAGTTTGACCAGTTGCGCAAGTTGCGCAACCGCGATCCGGCAGCCTCCAGCAGTCTGGTGCGCCCGTCGTATTTTCAGAACAGTGCTCCCACCGACCAGGACGGGCGCGCTGGCACGCTGAAAAAAATCGACGAAATCGAAGCCCAGATGTCCAAGCAGTGGTGGAAAAACAAGACCGATGTCGGGGGGCTGGCAAGTACCACGCCGCCGCCTCTGGGCAAGGACAGCACCTTGCCGGGCGCACTCAGTGTGCCTGCCGGTGCCGCCGCTACGGCGCCGGTCAGCGACCTGCTGGCGCCAAGCACCGCCCAGGGCGCTGCGTCCGAGATGGAGTTTGCTTCGACCCAGATGGCCGAGGGCGCCACGCCGAGCCAGACCGGGCGCCGTGGCAGTGAAAGCAATGCCGTGGCCGCCGGATTCGGCGGCCACGATGCCGGCTTTTCGACTTCGCGCCTGTTTGCCATCGAGGTTGACCAGATGGCCACCGATCCCGAGCTGGAAGAAGCCGCGATCCGTTTTGCCAATGGCGATCAGGCGGGTGCGGAAAATGGCTTGTTGAGCGCTTTGCGCGGCCCGGACGTGGCCTTGGCGGCGGCGCAGTCCTGGGTGCTGGCCCTGCTGGATTTGTACCGTGTTGCCAACCGGCGCGCCGATTTTGAGCGCACCTTGCAGGAGTTTTCCCGCTATCTGGATGGCATGCGTCCGGTCTGGGTTGATCTGGGCGCTTTTCCGCCGACCCAGGCAGCGCCCTTGCAGCCGATGTTTTTCCAGGAACAAACCCTGTGGGAGTGCCCGGCGGTACTTGATTTACAGGGTATGGAGCAGTTGCGTGAGGCCATGACCACGGCCAGCATGCCCTGGCATCTGGGTTGGTCCAGGCTGGAGCAGGTGCAGCCGGATGCGCTGCCCTTGCTGGAAGGGCTTTTTTGCAGCTTGTGCAGTGAAGCGGTCAGTGCCCACTTCAGCGGCGTCGATCGCCTGTTGCAGGCCATGCGTGAGCGCACTCCCTCGGGCAATCGCCAGGTAGAGCCTGGCTGGTGGCAGTTGCGTCTGAACGTGCTGCGGGCATTGCAATTGCAGGACGATTTTGAATTGGCGGCACTGGATTACTGTGTCACCTTCGAGCTCGCACCGCCAGACTGGCAGGAGCCGCGCTGCCATATTGAGCGCGCGGAAAGCGTGCGCGACCTGGCTGCGCCGCATCTGCACGACGCAGAACAGTCGACCACGCCCTTGGCCTATGGGGCGTCCGACGGGCTGTGCGTGCTCAGTGGCGAGATCCTGGGCGACGCCACGCAGGCGCTGGCGGCGCTGGACGACGCCGCGCTGGCGGGCAAGCAGCTGGTGATCGGTTGCAATGGCTTGCTGCGGGTCGACTTTGCGGCGGCCGGCGGTATTCTGAACTGGGTCGCAATGCGCCAGGCCGAAGGCCGGCAGATCCAGTTCCACAACGTGCACCGGCTGGTTGCGGCGTTTTTCAATGTCATCGGTATCAACGAGCACGCTAAAGTGCTGCTGCGCCCGGCCTAGGCTGCCAGCAGCCTGGTCGTGGCACGTCCTGCTGGGCGTTCGCGGCAATGGCGGACAACAAGGAATGCAATGGAACAATTTCACGGAACCACCATCATCAGCGTGCGCCGCAAGACGCCGCAGGGGGACCAGGTAGCAATTGGCGGAGATGGCCAGGTCACGCTGGGCAATATTGTCGTCAAATCCACCGCGCGCAAGGTGCGCAAGCTCTACCACGGCAAGGTGCTGGCCGGTTTTGCCGGGGCCACAGCCGATGCCTTTACCCTGTTTGAGCGCTTTGAGGCCAAGCTGGAGAAACACCAGGGGCATCTGGTGCGGGCGGCGATCGAGCTGACCAAAGACTGGCGCACTGACCGCGTGCTGCGCCGCCTGGAGGCGATGCTGGCGGTGGCGGATCGCGAGGCCTCGCTGATCATTACCGGCAATGGCGACGTGCTGGAGCCGGAAAACGGCATTGTTACCATTGGTTCGGGCGGCGCCTATGCGCAGGCTGCGGCCGTGGCCCTGCTGAACCACTCCAGCCTGAGCGCTACCGAAATCGTCAAGCGCTCGCTGGAAATTGCCGGTGATATCTGCATCTATACCAATATGCAACACACTGTGGAAACGCTGGACCAAGTTGCCACTGCGAGCCAACCATGACACCCCAAGAAATCGTTACCGAACTGGACAAACACATCGTCGGACAGGCCCAGGCCAAACGCGCCGTCGCCATTGCGCTGCGCAACCGCTGGCGCCGCCAGCAGGTGGAGGAGGGCTTGCGCACCGAGATCACACCGAAAAATATTCTGATGATCGGCCCGACCGGCGTCGGAAAAACCGAAATTGCGCGCCGCCTGGCCCGGCTGGCAGACGCACCCTTCATCAAGGTGGAAGCGACCAAATTCACCGAAGTGGGTTATGTCGGCAAGGATGTCGATTCGATCATCCGCGACCTGGCCGAAATTGCCGTCAAGCAAACCCGGGAAATCGAAAAGGCCCAGGTCCATGCGCGTGCGCAGGACGCGGTGGAGGAGCGCATTCTGGACATCCTGATTCCGGCAGCGCGCTCTGATTTTGGCAGTGCCGGCGCCGAGGCGCCGGCAACGGAAAGTGTGGCGCGCCAGACGTTTCGCAAGAAATTGCGCGAAGGCCAGCTGGCCGAGCGTGAAATCGAACTCGACCTGGCCCTGCCGCCGCCGCACCTCGAAGTCATGGGGCCGCCCGGCATGGAAGAAATGACCGACCAGCTGCGCAGCATGTTTGGCCAGATGGGCCAGCACAAGCGCCAGACGCGCAAGCTCAAGATCCGTGAGGCGCAGAAACTGTTGCTTGACGAAGAGGCCGCCAAACTGGTCAACGAAGAGGCGGTGCGCGCCCGCGCCATCTATTTGCTGGAGCAAAACGGAATAGTCTTTATTGACGAAATCGACAAGGTCACTTCGCGCAGCGAAGGCAGCGGGGCGGAAGTTTCGCGCCAGGGCGTGCAACGTGATCTGCTGCCGCTGGTAGAAGGCACCACGGTGTCGACCAAATACGGCATGGTGAAGACCGATCACATCCTGTTCGTCGCCTCCGGTGCCTTCCACTTGAGCAAGCCGAGCGACCTGATTCCCGAGTTGCAGGGGCGTTTTCCGATCCGGGTTGAACTGCAGTCGTTGTCGATCCAGGACTTTGAAGCCATCCTGACGCAGACCCATGCCTCGCTGACGCGCCAGTACCAGGCGCTGCTGGCGACCGAAAATGTGCAGCTCGAATTTTTGCCCGAAGGCATTGCCCGGCTGGCCAAAATTGCCTTCGAGGTCAACGAACGCACCGAAAACATTGGTGCGCGCCGTCTTGCCACCGTGATGGAGCGCCTGCTCGACGATGTCAGCTTTGACGCCGCTGCGCTGGCCGGGAAGACCGTTTCCATCGACGCCACCTATGTGGATGCCCGGCTGGCTGAGTTGAGCCAGAACGAAGATCTGTCGCGCTACATTTTGTGACATCTCAACGCCCCGGGCGGGTGGCGTCCGGGGGCTTCATGCATCACTTTCATTCCCTTTGCTAAGTGCTTCATTTAGAACGGTTTTTAAGGTCTGCTGACCTCCAGAATCGTCGCTAAGTCCTTGATTTCATTGGAAATTTTTCTCGCAGGTGCTCTTGCAAGGCGCCGATTTGCTGATACAGTGCAAAAAAGTGCAATTAAGTGGTAATTAATGCCATCGAATTGCTTTGTACGTACGTATGGGCAAAAAAGAGGTAGTTCGGTCGTGTTTCAAGGGGCATCTTCACTCAGTCTGGACGCGAAGGGACGGCTATCTGTGCCGACCCGGCACCGTGACGTCCTGAGTGCCACTGCCGCCGGCCAGCTCACCCTGACCAAGCACCCGCATGGCTGCCTGATGGTGTTTCCGCGCCCCGAATGGGAAAAATTCCGCGAACGCATTGCCGCATTGCCGATGTCGGCGCAGTGGTGGAAGCGGATTTTCCTGGGCAACGCCATGGACGTGGAACTCGACGGCACTGGCCGCGTGCTGGTATCGCCCGAGCTGCGTGCAGCTGCCGGCATCACCCGTGACGCGATTTTGCTCGGCATGGGCAACCATTTTGAACTTTGGGACAAGGCCACTTATGACGCACAAGAGGCGCAGGCCATGCAGGGCGAGATGCCCGATGTCTTCAAGGATTTTTCGTTTTAGGTAAGCACGGTGGACACAACATGGACCCATGCCACCGTCCTCTTGAACGAAGCGGTCGATGCCTTGTTCAAGGATGGTGCGCGGGAATTTGCAGCTGCGGCAGACGGCAGTTATGTCGATGCCACCTTCGGCCGTGGTGGCCATTCGCGGCTGATTCTGTCGCGCCTGTCGCCGGCCGGGCGCTTGTTGGCCTTCGACAAAGACCCGCAGGCGGTGGCCCAGGCCCAGACCATTACCGACCCGCGTTTTTCGATCCGACACCAGGGCTTTGCGCATCTGGCGGATCTGCCGCCACAGAGTGTCAACGGGCTGTTGATGGACCTGGGGGTGAGTTCGCCGCAGATCGACGATCCGGCGCGTGGTTTCAGTTTTCGCTTCGAGGGTCCGCTGGACATGCGCATGGACACCACCCGCGGGGAGAGTGTTGCCGAGTGGCTGGCCACGGCAGAAGTCAGTCAGATTGCGGAGGTGATACGTGAATATGGTGAAGAACGGTTTGCTGGGCCAATTGCAAAGGCGATTGTTGCTCGCCGACAGGAGCGGGGCCCAATTTCAACCACCACTGAACTGGCCCAGCTCGTGGCTGACACGGTCAAAACCCGCGAGTCGGGCCAGAACCCTGCAACGCGCACATTTCAGGCTCTTCGGATTTTCATCAACGCCGAGCTTGAAGAGCTGCAACAGGCGCTGACCGCAAGTCTCGATGTGCTGCAACCAGGAGGCCGTCTCGCAGTGATCAGCTTTCACTCGCTCGAAGACCGGATTGTCAAACAATTCATCGCCAAGCATGCGCGCGAGGAATATGACCGTCGCGCGCCTTTTGCTGCGCCCAAGGTGATGCAGTTGCAGGCGCTGGCACGCATCAAGCCAAGTGCCGAGGAAGTGCGTGGCAATCCGCGCTCGCGCAGCGCCATCATGCGCGTGGCGCAGAGGTTGCCGGCATGACGCGCGTGAACCTGGTGCTGTTGCTGGCGGTAGTGGCCAGCGCGATCTATCTGGTGAACATCCAGTACGAATCGCGCCGCCTGTTCACCGAGCTGGACCGGGCGCGCGCCGAAAAGTTGCGCCTGAGCGCTGAATTCGAGCGCCTGCAGGTGGAAAAGCGGGCCCAGGCTACGCCGGCCCGGGTGGAGCAGATCGCGCGTGAAAAATTGCAGATGCGCCAGGCGGCACCGTCGATCACGGCCTACGTCAGTTACGCATCGGCGACGCCGGCAGCGGCACCTGCGCAGATCGCCGCCGCCGGCACGCTGGCCGGCGCTTCGGCGGCGAAACGGGGGCTGCCGTGAGCCGCCGCAGCGTTCAATACACCTCCAGCCCCTTGCTGGCCAGCCGCACGCCGGTCTGGCGCAGCAAGTTTGTCGTGGGCGCGATTGCGCTGTCGTTTTTTGGCCTGGCTGCGCGTGCGGCCTATATCCAGGTGATCGCCAATGCCTTTTTCCAGCGCCAGGGGGAAGCACGCTTTGCCCGGACCCTGGAGTTGCCGGCCAACCGCGGCCGAATTTTGGATCGCAACGGACTGATTCTGGCCTCCAGCGTGCCGGCGCCCAGCATCTGGGCGATACCCGACGACGTTGACAGCGACGCCGACAAAGACAAGCTGCAGCAAATGGCCAAGCTGCTCGAGATGCCTTACGCCGATCTGGCCAAGAAGCTCGACGAAGACAAGAATTTTGTCTGGGTGCGGCGCCAGGTCGATGCCGATGTGGCGAAGAAAATTGCCGCCCTCGACATCAAAGGCATTTACCAGCGCAAGGAATACAAGCGCCAGTATCCCGAGGGCGAGTCGGCGGCGCATGTGGTCGGTTTCACCAATGTCGAGGACAACGGCCAGGAAGGCATTGAGCTGCTCTACAACAAGCAGTTGCTGGGTCGCCCCGGGCTGCGCCACGTGATCAAGGACCGGCTCGGCCGGGCCGTGGAAGATGTTGGCGAAGTGATTCCGCCGCTGGATGGCAAAGACGTGCAGCTCAGCATCGACAGCAAGGTGCAGTTCTTTGCCTACCAGAAGCTGCGCGACGCAGTGCTGGCCAACCGTGCCCAGGCGGGCAGCATCGTGGTGCTGGACGCACTCAGCGGCGAAGTGCTGGCGCTGGCCAACTACCCCAGCTATGTTCCGGACAAACGGCAGAACCTGACCGGTGCCCAGTTGCGCAACCGCGCGCTGACCGACACCTTTGAGCCCGGTTCGGTGATGAAGCCCTTTACCATTGGCCTGGCCTTGGAAACCGGGCGCGTCAAGCCCAGCACCGTGATCGACACCGCGCCCGGTTCGGTCACCATTGCCGGCGCCACCATCCATGACTCCCATGCGCACGGCGCGCTGACGGTGGAGCAGGTGATTCAGGTGTCGAGCAATGTCGGTACCGCCAAGATTGCCATGCAGATGCCGGCGCGTGAAATGTGGGAAACCTTTTCCCAGGCCGGCTTCGGTCAGAAGCCGCAAATCGAATTCCCGGGTGCCGTGTCCGGGCGCCTGCGCCCGTACAGCCGCTGGCGCCCGATTGAGCAGGCCACGGCGTCCTATGGCTACGGCCTGTCGGCATCGCTGTTCCAGATGGTGCGCTCCTACACCGTGTTTTCGCACGGTGGCCAAATCATTCCGGCGACCTTGATGAAGAATGCCGAGCCGGCGGTTGGTGTGGAAGTGTTTTCCGCCCATACCGCGGCGCAGGTGCGCAAAATGTTGCAAATGGCCGCCGGTCCCGGTGGCACCGGCCCGAAGGCGCAGACTCAGGGCTATTCGGTGGGCGGCAAGTCGGGCACCGCCTACAAGCAGGTCGGCAAGGGCTACGGCAACGACGGCAACCGCAAATACCGCAGCTGGTTTGTCGGCATGGCGCCGATCGACAGTCCGCGCGTGATCATCGGCGTGATGCTGGACGAGCCCAGCGCCGGCAAATATTTTGGTGGCGATGTGGCGGCACCCGTGTTCAGCGAAACCGTGCAGCAAACCCTGCGCATGATGAATGTGCAGCCGGACATGGCGGTGCATCCGAACATTGTGGCCTCGGCGGTGGAGGAGAGTTTCTGATGCTGAACACCCCCAGCCAAGCGGCCGAGTGGCTGCAGCAACACGTGACCGGAGTCCTGTGCACCGATAGCCGCCGTGTGCAGCCGGGCGACGGCTTTATTGCCTGGCCCGGTGCTGCCAGTGACGGGCGCGCCTTTGTACCGGCGGCGCTGCAGGCCGGTGCCGCCGTCTGCCTGGTGGAAGCCGAGGGCCAGGAAGCCTATGCGCTGGATGCGCAGCGGGTCGCCAGCTACCCCGGCCTGAAGGCGGCTGCGGGTCTGATTGCCGCCGAATATTTTGCCCACCCCTCGTTCCAGTTGAATCTGCTGGCAGTGACCGGCACCAATGGCAAGACTTCCTGCAGCTGGTGGCTGGCGCAGGCCCTGTCGGCCTTGCCGGCGCCCTACACGATGCCATGCGGGCTGATTGGCACGCTGGGCATCGGTCGCCCGCCGGCCCTGGCGGCAGACGCTGCGGCGGCAGCGGCGACGGTGGTTCCGACCGGGCTGACCACGCCAGACCCGGTGCAACTGCAGTCGGCGCTGCGCACGTTTGTCGCCGACGGTCTGGGTGCCTGCGCGATTGAAGCGTCCTCGATTGGCATCGACGAGCAGCGCCTGGCCGGCACCCGCATTCGCTTGGGCCTGTTCACCAATTTCACGCAAGACCACCTTGACTACCACGGCAGCATGCAGGCGTACTGGGCCGCCAAGCGCCGCCTGTTCAGCTGGCAGGGCATGCAGTCGGCGGTGATCAATATCGACGACGTGCATGGCCAACAGCTGGCGCAGTCCCTGGCCGGCGGCGCGCTGGACCTGTGGACGGTGTCGATGCAGCAACCGGCACGCTTGCGCGCGCAGGCGCTGCAATACCTGCCAGACGGTATGGCGTTTGAAGTGTTGGAAGGCGCGCAAGTGCTGCCCCTGCGGCTGGCGATGCTGGGCGATTACAACGTGTTGAACATGCTCGGCGTGCTGGCCAGTCTGCGCGCACTCGGGGTGCCACTGGCCACCGCCGTGCAGACCTGCAGCGCCTTGCGTGCCGTGCCCGGGCGCATGGAGTTCCAGGGGGGCATCGACACGCCGCTGGTGGCGGTGGACTATGCCCATACGCCAGACGCTCTGGACCATTCCCTGGCCGCCTTGCGCCCGCTGGTGCAGCAGCGCGGCGGCGCGCTCTGGTGTGTCTTCGGTTGCGGTGGTGACCGCGACAGCTCGAAGCGGCCGCTGATGGGTGCCATTGCCGCCAAGCTGGCCGACCATGTGGTGGTTACCAGTGACAACCCGCGCAGCGAAAAACCGGAGTCCATCGTCGCCCAGATTCTGCTCGGCCTGGCGCCCAGCAGCAGCGTCGAAGTCCAGATTGATCGGGCCCGGGCAATAGCCGAAACACTGGCCAAGGTAGCGCCCAATGACGTGGTCCTGGTGGCCGGCAAGGGCCACGAGGAAAGCCAGGAAATTGCCGGTCAGAAGTGGCCGTTCTCGGATCGCGCCCAAGTGGCGCAGGCGCTGGCCTTGCGCCAGCAGGAGGCCCGGCCATGATGCCATTGCAGCAGGCACTGCCCTGGATTGCCGGCGCGCGCCTGGTCGGCGACGGCAGCGTGCGCGTACAGCGCGTGCATACCGACACCCGCAGCATCGCCCCGGGGGACCTGTTTGTCGCCTTGCAGGGGGAGAAGTTTGATGCCAACCAGATGCTGCTGGCCGCCCAGGCGCAAGGTGCCGCAGCCGTGTTGTGCCGTGCCGGCTTGCCGCCCGAGTGCCTGCCCGCCGGCCTGCCACGCCTGGAAGTGGCGGACACCCGCATCGCGCTGGGCCAGCTGGCCAGCGGCTGGCGCGCACAATTTGACTTGCCGCTGATTGCCGTTACCGGCAGCAACGGAAAAACCACCGTCACGCAGATGATCGCCAGCATTCTGGCGGCGTATGCGCCGGGTGATGCCCATCTGGCCACACGTGGCAATCTGAACAACGACATTGGCGTGCCCATGACCTTGCTGCGTCTGCGCGCCAGCCAGCGCATCGCCGTGGTCGAACTCGGCATGAACCATCCGGGCGAAATCGCCACGCTGGCAGCAATGGCGCAGCCCACCGTGGCGCTGGTCAACAATGCCCAGCGCGAGCACCTGGAATTCATGCAGACGGTAGAGGCCGTGGCGCGGGAAAACGGCAGCGTCATCAGCGCCCTGCCGGCCACCGGCGTGGCCGTGTTTCCGGCCGATGATGCTTATGCCGCTGTCTGGCAAGACCTGGCCCAATCGCGCCCGGTGGCGCGCTTTGCACTGGCCGGCAGTGCGTCGGCACAGGACCTGGTATGTGTCTCCAGCCACTGGGCCGATGGCGCCTGGCAGGTGCACGCCGCCGCCGCTGACCTGGACCTGCGTTTCAGCTTGCACATTGCCGGGCGCCACAACGTCAAGAATGCCCTGGCCGCTGCGCGTTGCGCACTGGCCGCCGGTGTGCCGCCAGCGGCGGTATGCCAGGGCCTGCAGGCATTCGTGCCGGTGCAGGGCCGCTCGCGGGCCCTGACGCTGGCCTTGCCGGACGGCCCGCGCACGCTGGTCGACGACAGCTATAACGCCAACCCGGATTCGGTGCGTGCCGCCATTGAGGTGTTGCGCGACCTGCCCGGACCGCGCCTGCTGGTGCTGGGCGATATGGGCGAAGTCGGCCAGGAAGGCCCGGCATTCCACGCCGAAGCCGGCGCCTATGCCCAGGCGCAAGGCATCGAACACCTGTTCTGCCTGGGCGTGCTGGCACAGGTGGCGGCGCAAGCCTGCCCCGGCGCCCGCCATTTCGACAGCATCGAGGCGCTCAACGCGGCGCTGCTGGAATTGTTGCCGACGTTGCAGAGTGTGCTGGTCAAGGGCTCGCGCTTTATGCGCATGGAGCGTGCCGTGCAGGCGCTGCAGGCAGCGGCAGCGGCGCCCCAGCTGTCCAACCCCCATGGAGAAACAAAATGCTGTTGAATCTGGCCCAATGGTTGCAGACGCTGGCGCCTGAATTCGGCTTTTTCCGCGTCTTCCAGTACCTGACCTTCCGTGCCGTGATGGCGGCCCTGACCTCTTTGCTGATTGGCCTGGCCGCCGGACCCTATGTGATCCGGCGCCTGACCGAACTCAAAATCGGGCAGCCGATCCGTGGCTACGGCATGGAGTCGCATCTGTCCAAGAGCGGTACGCCGACCATGGGCGGGGTGCTGATTCTGCTGTCGGTGGCGATTTCGACCTTGCTCTGGTTTGACTGGAGCAACCGCTTTGTCTGGATTGTGCTGCTGGTGACGCTGGGTTTCGGCGCCATTGGCTGGGTCGACGACTGGCGCAAGGTGGTGCGCAAAGACCCGGAAGGCATGCGTTCGGGTGAAAAATATATCTGGCAGTCGGTGATCGGCCTGCTCGCCGCGCTGTACCTGGTGTTCAGTATTTCGGAAAGCTCCAACCTCAAGGTGCTGGAGCTGTTTTTCAACTGGGTCGGCTCCGGTTTTGACGTCAACCTGCCACCCAAGGCCGGGTTGATGCTGCCTTTCTTCAAGGAAGTCAGCTACCCCTTGGGCGTGTTTGGTTTTGTCGTGCTGACCTATCTGGTGATTGTTGGCTCCAGCAATGCAGTCAACCTGACCGACGGCCTGGACGGTCTGGCCATCATGCCGGTGGTGATGGTCGGCTCTTCGCTGGGCGTGTTTGCCTATGTCACTGGCAGTGCGGTGTTTTCGCGTTACCTGTTCTTCCCGCACATTCCGGGCGCCGGCGAATTGCTGATTTTCTGCTCGGCGCTGGCCGGTGCCGGACTGGCTTTTCTCTGGTTCAACACCCATCCGGCACAGGTCTTTATGGGCGACGTCGGCGCGCTGGCGCTGGGCGGCGCGCTCGGCACGGTGGCGGTGATCGTGCGCCAGGAAATTGTGCTGGCCATCATGGGCGGCATCTTTGTCGTGGAAGCCCTGTCGGTAATGGTCCAGGTCAGCTACTTCAAATACACCAAACGCAAATTTGGCCAGGGCCGCCGCCTGCTGAAGATGGCGCCGCTGCACCACCATTTTGAAAAGCAGGGCTGGAAAGAAACCCAGGTGGTGGTTCGCTTCTGGATCATCACCATGCTGCTGTGCCTGATCGGCCTGTCGACCTTGAAGTTGCGCTAACCATGAACCACCGTTTGCAGGATCAACATGTACTGGTGCTGGGGCTTGGGGCCTCCGGCCTGGCCATGGCCCGCTGGTGCGTGCGCCTGGGCGCGCAGGTGACGGTGGCCGATACCCGCGCCCAGCCACCGCAACTGGCGCTGCTGCAAGCCGAATTGCCGCAAGTGGCGTTTGTGCAGTCGACCATGGACGCCGCGCTGGTCGAGGGCAGCACCGTGCGTGCCGTGTTCAAGAGCCCGGGCCTGTTGCCCAAGGATGTGGATGGCGTCATGGCCGCCGCCGTGGCCGCCGGTTTGTGGGTCGGCGGTGAACTCAGCCTGTTTGCCCAGGCCTTGCACGACTTGCGTGAAAGTCAGCAATACCAGCCCAAGGTGCTGGCCATTACCGGCACCAACGGCAAGACCACCGTGACTTCGCTGACCGGCCATCTGGTGCAGTGGGCGGGCAAGCGCGTGACCATGGCCGGCAATATCGGCCCCACCTTGCTCGACACCCTGAGCCAGGCGCTTGATACCGAGTCCCTGCCGGAAGTCTGGGTGCTGGAACTGTCGAGTTTTCAGCTCGATCTGCCCAGCGGCCTGGAGCCCACCGCCGCCGCCGTGCTGAACCTGAGCCAGGACCATCTGGACTGGCACGGCAGCATGCAGGCCTATGGCGCCGCCAAGGCGCGCATATTTGGCGAACACGGATTGATGGTGCTGAACCGCGAAGACGCCGCCGTGATGGCCATGCGTCCGGCACCGCTGCGGCAGAAGCTGCAGCGCCCGGTCGAGCGCGCCTACATTGCGTTCGGCACCGACATGCCCCAGCGTCCGGGAGACTTCGGCCTGGAGGAAGTGAATGGCATGGTCTGGCTGGTACGCGCCCTGGAAGCCGACGAAACCCGCAAGAAACGCCGTGACGACGAGGAAGAAATCCACATCCAGCGCCTGATGCCGGCCGATGCGCTGCGCATTCGCGGCCGCCACAACGCGGCCAATGCGCTGGCGGCACTGGCGCTGTGCGCTGCGGCTGGTTGTGCTCTGGGACCGATCCTGTTCGGCTTGCGCGAATACCGGGGCGAGCCACACCGGGTCGAACCGGTGGGCATCATCAATGACGTCGAGTTTTTTGACGACAGCAAGGGCACCAATGTGGGCGCCACCGTGGCCGCCCTGCGCGGCCTCGGTGCCGAGCGCAAAGTGGTGGTGATTCTGGGGGGCGAGGGCAAGGGACAGGACTTCACGCCGCTGGCCGTGCCGGTGGCGCGCTATGTACGTGCCGTGCTGTTGCTGGGGCGCGACGCGGCGCTGATCCGCCAGGCGCTGGAAGACAGCGGCGTGCCATTGCACGACGCTGCGTCCATGGAAGACGCGGTACAGCAAGGCAACCGGCTGGCCCACGCGGGGGATGCGGTGCTGATGTCACCGGCCTGTGCCAGCTTTGACATGTTCAAAGACTATGCGCACCGGGCCCAGGTGTTTGTCGCTGCGGTGCAGGCGCTGGCCCTGGCCAATGGCGTCGATCTGGAGAGCCGGGCATGAGCGCCTTCACGCAAACCCTGGCCGGCTGGTTCAGCCGTGGCGCCGAAGCGGCGGGCGACAAGCTGCCGGTGCGCCTGGGCGGGCGCGCGTCTTTTGGGGGCGGCAGCACGCCGGTGCCAGTCAACGGCATCGATCAGCAGCTGCTCTGGGTTACGGTGGCGCTGCTGCTGTGGGGCCTGGTCATGGTGTATTCGGCTTCGATTGCGATGCCGGACAACCCGCGTTTCGCGAATTACGCGCACACCCATTTTCTGCTGCGCCACATTGCTTCCATTGGCGTGGCCTTTGTCGCGGCGCTGCTGACCTTCCAGGTGCCGGTGCAGACCTGGGAAAAAGTGGCGCCCTGGCTGTTCATTGCCTCGCTGGTGTTGCTGATTGCGGTGCTGGTGCCCTTCATTGGCAAGGGCGTGAACGGTGCGCGGCGCTGGATTGCGCTGGGCATCCTGAATTTCCAGCCCTCCGAACTGGCCAAGTTCGCGGTCGTGCTGTATGCCGCCGACTACATGGTGCGCAAAATGGAAGTGAAAGAGCGCTTCTTCCGCGCCGTGTTGCCGATGGGGGCTGCGGTGGCGGTGATTGGTCTGCTGCTGCTGGCGGAACCAGACATGGGTGCGTTCATGGTGATCGCCGTGGTGGCGATGGGCATTCTGTTTCTGGGCGGCGTCAACGCGCGCATGTTCTTCCTGATTGCCGCGATTCTGGTGGTGGCGTTCAGCCTGATGATCGCCTTGAGCGAGTGGCGCCGCGAACGTATTTTTGCCTACCTGAATCCCTGGGACGACCGCTACTCCATGGGCAAGGGCTACCAGCTCTCGCACTCTCTGATTGCCATTGGCCGAGGTGAAATTTTTGGCGTCGGCCTCGGTGGCAGTGTGGAAAAGCTGCACTGGCTGCCGGAAGCCCACACCGACTTCCTGCTGGCCGTGATCGGCGAAGAATTCGGACTGGTCGGTGTGCTGGTGGTGATTTCCCTGTTCCTCTGGCTGACCCGCCGCATGATGCACATTGGCCGCCAGGCGATTGCGCTGGACCGTGTGTTTGCCGGCCTGGTGGCGCAGGGCCTGGGCCTGTGGTTTGGTTTTCAGTCGTTCATCAATATGGGCGTTAACCTCGGCGCCTTGCCGACCAAGGGCCTGACGCTGCCGCTGATGAGTTACGGCGGCTCGGCGATTTTGCTCAACCTGATCGCAATTGCGCTGGTGCTGCGCATCGATTCGGAAAACCGCACCATGATGCACGGAGGCCGGGTATGACGCAGCCGTGTGCACTGATCATGGCCGGCGGTACCGGTGGCCATATTTTCCCGGGCATTGCGGTGGCGCTGGCGCTGCGCGAAAAAGGCTGGCGCGTGCACTGGCTGGGCAGCCCCGACAGCATGGAAAGCCGGCTCGTGCCGGCACGCGGCTTTGCGCTGGAAACAGTGCAGTTCGGTGGCGTGCGCGGCAAGGGCCTGGGCACGCTGCTGCGCGCGCCGCTGCGCTTGCTGCGCGCGGTCTGGCAAAGTCGCGCCGTGCTGCGCCGGGTCCGGCCCGACGTGGTGCTTGGCTTGGGCGGCTATATCACCATGCCGGGCGGCATCGCCAGCAAGCTGATGGGTGTGCCGCTGGTGTTGCACGAACAAAACTCGATTGCCGGCCTGTCCAACCGCTTGCTGGCCAAGGTTGCCGATCGCATCTTTACCGCTTTTCCCAAGGTGCTGCCCAAGGGGCAGTGGGTCGGCAATCCGCTGCGCCCGGAGTTTTTCAGCCAGCGCGATCCGCTCGAGCGTTTTGCTGGTCGCAGCGGCCCGTTGCGCCTGCTGGTGGTTGGTGGCAGCCTGGGCGCCAGCGCGCTGAATCGCACTGTGCCGCAGGCGCTGGCCCTGCTGGCAGAAGAGCAGCGCCCACTGGTGCTGCACCAGAGCGGCGAAAAGCAGATCGAAGAATTGCGTGCCAACTATGCCGCCGCCGGCGTGCAAGCCACGTTGACACCATTTATCCAGGACACCGCGCACGCCTTTGCCGAGGCCGACCTGGTGCTGTGCCGCGCCGGCGCCAGCACCGTGACCGAAATTGCCGCCGTTGGCGCCGCCGCCCTGTTTGTGCCCTTTCCTTTTGCCGTGGACGACCACCAGACCCACAACGCCCGCTTCCTGGTCGACCAGGGCGCCGCCTGGCTGCTGCCACAAAGCGCCATGAGCCCCGAAAAACTTGCCGCCACATTGCGTCAACTGCAGCGCGCCGATCTGGTGCAGCTGGCGGTGGCGGCCAAACGCACGCAGCAATTGCAGGCCACCGAACAGGTGGTGGCGGCGTGCCAGGAGTACCTTGCATGAAACACGCCGTCAAACGCATCCATTTCGTCGGCGTCGGTGGCGTCGGCATGTCCGGCATTGCCGAAATTCTGAACAACCTGGGCTACACCATCTCGGGTTCGGACCTGGCGGACAGCGCCGCGCTCAAGCGCCTGGCCTCGCTCGGCATCCGCACCTATGTCGGCCACAGCGCCGAGCACGTCAGCGGCGCCGACGCCGTGGTTACCTCCACGGCCGTCAAGGCCGACAACCCGGAAGTGCTGCGCGCCCGCGAGATGCACATCCCGATCGTGCCGCGCGCCTCCATGCTGGCCGAGCTGATGCGCCTGAAGCAGGGCATTGCGATTGCCGGTACCCACGGCAAAACCACCACCACCAGCCTGGTGGCGAGTGTGCTGGCGCAAGCCGGCCTGGACCCGACCTTTGTGATTGGCGGACGCCTGAACAGCGCGGGTGCCAATGCCCGCCTGGGTCAGGGCGACTACATTGTGGTCGAGGCCGATGAGTCGGATGCCTCGTTCCTGAACCTGCTGCCGGTGATGGCGGTGGTGACGAACATCGACGCCGACCACATGGAGACCTATGGCCATGACTTCGGCAAGCTGAAGAAAGCCTTTGTCGATTTTCTGCACCGCATGCCGTTTTATGGCACTGCCATTCTGTGTACCGACGACGCGGCAGTGCGCGACATCGTCAACGACGTGACTTGCCCGATTACCAGCTACGGCCTGAACGAACAGGCCCAGGTGCGCGCCGTGAATGTGCGCGCGGTCGGCGCCCAGATGCATTTCACGGTGCAGCGCCGCAATGGGGTCACGCTGCCCGATCTGGACGTGGTGTTGAACCTGGCCGGCATGCACAACGTGCTGAACGCGCTGTCGGCCATTGCCGTGGCGGTGGAGCTGAATATTGACGATGCCGCCGTCTGCAAGGCCCTGGCCGAGTTCCGCGGCGTGGGCCGGCGCTTCCAGCGCTACGGTGAGCTGCCGCTGCCGCAGGGCGGAACGCTGACGCTGATTGACGACTATGGCCACCACCCGGTCGAAATGGCGGCCACGCTGGCGGCCGCGCGCGGTGCCTTTCCGGGTCGGCGCCTGGTGCTGGCGTTCCAGCCGCACCGCTATTCGCGCACCCGTGACTGCTTTGAAGATTTCGTCAAAGTCATTGGTGCCGCCGCCGATGCCGTGCTGCTGGCCGAGGTTTATGCCGCCGGCGAAGCGCCGATTGTTGCCGCCGACGGTCGTTCGCTGGCGCGGGCCTTGCGCATCGCCGGCAAGCTGGAACCGATTTTTGTCGATGCGATTGGCAATATGCCGCAAGCCGCTATCGACAACGCACGCGACGGCGACGTGCTGATGTGCATGGGCGCCGGCTCGATTGGCGCGGTGCCGGGCAAGATTGCCGAACAGTTGCTGGCGGCGGTTCCAGCACACGTAGAAGGGGCCGGCATATGAGTTTGCAGAGCAGTAATTTCGGCAAGGTCGCAGTGCTGCAGGGCGGCGCCTCGGCGGAACGCGAGGTCTCGTTGATGTCGGGCGCGGGTGTACTGCAGGCGCTGCGCAGCCAGGGCATTGACGCGCACGCGTTCGATCCGGCAGAGCGCGACCTGGCGGACCTGCGCCGCGAAGGTTTTGCACGCTGTTTTATTGCCTTGCATGGCCGCTTCGGCGAAGACGGCACGGTGCAGGGTGCGCTGGAGCTGCTGGGTATTCCATATACCGGCTCTGGTGTGATGGCGTCGGCGATCTCGATGGACAAGGTCATGACCAAGCGCATCTGGCGTTTTGAAGGCCTGTCCACACCGGCCTGGAGCCAGGTGCACAACGCCGAAGAAACCCGCGCCGCCTTCCAGACCCTGGGTGCGCCCATGATTGTCAAGCCGGCACGCGAAGGTTCCACCATCGGCCTGAGCAAGGTTACCGCCATCGACCAATGCGCGGCGGCCTACGCATTGGCGTCCGAACACGACCCGCATGTGCTGTGCGAGCAGTTCATTGCCGGCGACGAAGTCACCTGCCCGGTGCTCGGCAGCGCCCATGCGCCGCGTGCGCTGCCACTGATTCGCATCGTCGCGCCGGATGGCAATTACGACTACCAGAACAAATATTTCACCGACACCACGCAGTACCTGGTGCCGGCCGGACTGCCGGCCGGTGAGGAAGAAGCCATTCAGGCGCTGGTGTGCAAGGCCTATAGCGTGCTTGGTTGCCGCGGCTGGGCCCGTGCCGACGTCATGATTGACGCCCGTACGCGCACGCCCTACCTGCTGGAAATCAACACCGCGCCCGGCATGACCAGCCATTCGCTGGTGCCAATGTCGGCCAAGGCCGCCGGCATGCCCTACGACGCGCTCTGCGTGCACCTGCTGCAAAGCGCCACCACCGATGCGAGGGACACCGAATGAGCCCTGCCGCGCCCCGGCCTCTGGATCTGCGACTGATGAACATGACCTTCATGGCCCTGTTGCTGACGTTCGCCGTTCTGGCCGCGGTCGCGGGTGTGCGCTGGCTGGCGCGCCTGAGCGCCTTTGACATCCAGCGCATCACGGTGGTTGGCGACACGCGCCACAGCAACAGCATGACGCTGCGCGCCAACGTCGCGCCACGCATTGCCGGTACCTTTTTCAGCGTTGATCTGGGCCGGGTGCGCGCCGCTTTTGAAGCCGTGCCCTGGGTGCGCCATGCGGTGGTCCAGCGCGAATTTCCGAACCGCTTGAAAGTGGTGTTGCAAGAGCACCAGCCGGTCGGTCTGTGGGGCAGCGATGGCGATCTGCGCCTGATCAACAATTTTGGCGAAGTGTTCGAGGCCAACGTCGGCGAAGTGGACCAGGACAATCTGCCCACCCTGAGCGGCCCGGACGGCCAGGGCGCCGAAGTGCTGGCAATGTACCAGGCACTGCAGGGCAGCTTTGCGGCGGCCGACATGCCGATCACGCAGATGGCTTTGTCTGGGCGTGGCAGCTGGAGCGTCAAGCTGGAGACCGGCGCCACGATTGAACTTGGGCGTGGCAACGTGGCCGAAGTGCAGGAGCGCAGCCAGCGCCTGCTCAAGACCATGACCCAGGTGGTGGCGCGCTACGGTCGCCAGACCAGTGCCATCGAATCGGTCGATCTTCGGCATGAAAACGGCTATGCAATTCGTTTGCGTGGCATCAGCACCGTGCTGGCGCCGACGCCGGCAAAGAAGTAACGGAACTAATCAGTAGCAGGTGAACATATGGCAAAAGAATACAAAGACCTGGTCGTAGGACTGGACATCGGCACCGCCAAAGTGATGGTGGTGGTGGCCGAGGTCATGCCCAACGGCGAGCTCAAGCTGGCCGGTCTGGGCGTTGCACCCAGCAACGGGCTGAAGCGGGGCGTGGTGGTCAATATCGATGCCACGGTGCAGAGCATTCAGGCGGCACTGAAGGAAGCCGAGCTGATGGCCGACTGCAAGATCACGCGCGTGCATACCGGCATCACCGGCAGCCACATTCGCGGCATCAATTCGAGCGGTATGGTGGCGGTGAAAGACCGCGAGGTGACGCAGGCCGACGTGGCGCGTGTGGTGGAAACCGCCAAAGCAATCAATATTTCCACCGACCAGCGCCTGCTGCTGGTCGAGCCGCAGGAATTCATCATTGATGGCCAGGACGTGCGCGAACCCATCGGCATGAGCGGCATCCGCCTGGAAGCCAAAGTGCATATCGTGACCGGCGCCCAGACCGCTGCCGAAAACATCATCAAGTGCGTGCGCCGCTGTGGCCTGGAAGTGGAGCAGCTGATGCTCAATCCGCTGGCCAGCAGCCTGTCGGTGCTGACCGAAGACGAACGCGAACTCGGCGTGGCCCTGGTGGACATTGGCGCCGGCACCACCGACGTGGCGATTTTCACCAACGGCGCCATCCGCCACACCGCCGTGATTCCGATCGCTGGCGACCTGATCACCAGCGATATCGCCATGGCCTTGCGCACGCCGACCAAGGACGCCGAAGACATCAAGGTTGAAAGCGGCCACGCCAAGCAACTGCTGGTTGACCCCGAAGTCCAGGTAGAAGTGCCGGGCCTGGGCGACCGTGGTCCGCGCATGCTGAGCCGCCAGGCCCTGGCGGGCGTGATCGAACCCCGCATCGAAGAAATTTTCTCGCTGGTGAACCAGGTGATGCGCGAATCCGGCTACGAAGAAGTGCTGTCCAGCGGCATAGTGCTCACTGGCGGCAGCTGCATCATGCCCGGCATGGTCGAGCTCGGCGAAGACATTTTCCTCAAGCCGGTGCGCCGGGGTATTCCGAAATACTCCAGCGCGTTGGCCGACATGGTGGCCCAGCCGCGTGCCGCCACCGTAATGGGTTTGCTGGAAGAAGCCCGCCTGGCGCGCATGCGCGGTTTCAAGGTGGCGCAAAAAGCCGGCTCCATGAAAACCGCGCTGGGCGGCATCAAAGACTGGTTCATCGGGAACTTCTGAACCATGTACCAGCAATATCTCTGGCTGGCCCGCGGCAGCCCCCATTGGCGATGGCGATGTGTAGATCCACCTGCGTGGTTTGCACTCCCTTGAACGACGACATAAAGCATTTAAATTTTTGAAATACAGGAGTAACACATGGCCATCGAAATGATTGAAGAAGAAGGTTTTAACCAGGGCACGCAAATCAAGGTGATTGGCGTAGGTGGCGGTGGCGGCAATGCCGTTGAACACATGATTCAGACTGCCGTGGGTGGCGTCGAATTCATTTGTGCCAACACCGATGCACAGGCCCTGTCGCGCAGCAGCGCGCACAAAATGATTCAGCTTGGCAATTCCGGTCTGGGCGCTGGTAGCAAGCCAGACCGCGGCCGCGAGGCCGCAGAACTGGCTGAAGCCGACATCCGTGACGCGATCCAGGGCGCGCACATGCTGTTCATCACCGCCGGCATGGGCGGGGGCACCGGCACCGGCGCGGCGCCGATCATTGCCCGCGTTGCCAAGGAAATGGGCATCCTCACGGTAGGTGTGGTGACCAAGCCGTTCGACTTTGAAGGTGGTCGCCGCATGAGCAATGCCGACGCTGGCCTGGCCGAGCTGGAAGCCAATGTGGACTCGCTGATCGTGGTGCTGAACGAAAAACTGCTCGACGTGCTGGGCGATGACATCAGCCAGGACGAAGCCTTCGCCCAGGCCAATGATGTGCTGAAGAACGCCGTTGGCGGTATTGCCGAAATCATCAACGTGCCGGGCCATGTCAACGTCGACTTCGAAGACGTACGCACCGTTATGGGCGAGCCCGGCAAAGCCATGATGGGCACCGCCATCGCCAAGGGCCCGGACCGCGCCCGCATTGCTGCGGAACAGGCGGTTGCCTGCCCGCTGCTCGAAGGCATTGACCTGTCCGGCGCCAAGGGCGTGCTGGTGCTGATCACCGCGGCCAAGGGTTCGCTCAAACTGTCCGAGTCCAAGCTCGCCATGAACACCATCCGTGCCTACGCATCGCCGGACGCGCACGTGATTTACGGTACCGCCTATGACGACGCCTTGGGCGAAGACATTCGCGTCACCGTGGTTGCCACTGGCCTGAGCCGCCAGGGCGCACGCCGCACGGCGCCGCCGCTGCAGGTGTTGCGCACTGGTACCGACAACGTGCCGTTCCAGGTACCTACCTTGAACACGCCGGTCAGTGCCCAGGGCAGTGCCATGGCGGCGTCGGTTGGCAACAGCCAGCCGGACTATGCCGGCATGGCCACGCCCAGCGTCTGGCGCACCAACCGGACCCAGGCTGCGGCCCGGGTCGATGCGCTGTCCAGCGGTGGCATGGACGACTACGAAATCCCGGCCTTCCTGCGCAAGCAGGCCGATTGATGTGGGCGGCCAGCGCAGCTTTTACAATATGGCGGTGCTGAAACAACGAACGCTCAAATCTCTGACCCATGCCGTGGGGGTCGGCTTGCACAGTGGCCAGCGTGTGGAAATCACGCTGCGCCCGGCGGCGCCCGATACCGGTATCGTCTTTCGCCGGGTTGATCTGCCCCAGGTGGTGGAGATTCCAGTGTCGGCCGAAGCCGTCACCGACACCCGGCTGGCCTCGACCCTGTCCAAGGGCGGAGCCCGGGTGCTGACCGTGGAACACCTGATGTCAGCCTGTTCCGGGCTTGGCGTTGACAACCTGTATGTCGACATTACGGCGGAAGAGATTCCGATTCTGGACGGCTCCGCCGCGTCGTTTGTGTTCCTGCTGCAAAGTGCCGGCATCGAACTGCAAAATGCGCCGCGCCGCTTTATTCGTGTGACCCACCCGGTGGGGGTCAGCGAAGGCGAGGGCGCGAACCAGAAATGGGCCCGGCTGGAGCCCTTCCATGGGTACAAACTGCGCTTTGAAATCGACTTTAAACACCCGGCGGTGGACTCCACCGGCCAGCGTGTGGAGTTCGACATGAGTACCGGTTCCTATTCCCGCGACATCGCCCGCGCCCGCACTTTTGGCTTTACCAAGGATGTGGAAATGATGCGTTCCAACGGCCTGGCCCTGGGCGGTGGTTTGGATAACGCTATCGTGATGGACGATTACAAGGTGCTCAACGCCGACGGTTTGCGTTATGACGATGAGTTTGTGAAGCACAAAATCCTGGACGCAATGGGCGATTTGTATCTGGTTGGCAAGCCCTTGCTGGCCAGCTACTCGGCGTTTCGCTCGGGTCACGCTATGAATAACCAGTTGTTGCGCGAACTGCTGGCGCACCCGGAATGCTGGGAAGTGGTTAGTTTTGACGACGTGCGCCGCGCTCCGGCTGGATTTGCGGCACCGGCGCCGGCTTGGTAAATCGTTGCAGGAGCGCTGAAGTGTTGCTGTTTCGCTGGATCTTTCTACTTGCCATGCTGGCGGCGCTGGTGTCATTTGCTCTGTATGCCGGTACCGGCCAGCGGCGTTTTCTGGGCTACGGACTGGTGACGCTGAAGTGGAGCCTGATCGCCGGGCTGGGCTTTTTTGGTGTGTTGGTGTTGGAGCGGCTGGCCTAGATATTTGTGAACTCGACAGTATTTCAATGATGGATCGCCCGAGGTGACCGGCGCTTTTCATCATTAACCCGGGCGGTGTTTGGCGCTCGTTGCGTTGTTTTTTTGCGCGTCCGCGCTGGTTTCTTCCTGCTACGTTGTTGGCGCTGGTTGCGTTGCTCATCTGCTTTTTCCCTTTTCCGCCTGCTGTGTAGCTTTGTTTTGCGCGTCCGTGCTGGTTCCTTCCTGCTACGTTATTGGCGCTCGCTGCATTGCGCGTCCGCGGGTGGGCGAGGACTGACGAAGCGGGCACCCGTTCTACGGTCCACGCTCGCTGACCAGCACTTATGGGAAACCTACCGCACTTCACAAACACCGTGGCTGGCGCCACCGCTTGGTCACAGCAGCGAATGGGACCTACGCCCGGATACCCACTTCGTCAGTCCCCAGATATTTTTGTAAATATTTCAAGGTGAAAAAATACCGAATACCGAATACCGAATACCGACTAGCAGTTGGCAGCTGACGGCTAGTGGCTAGTGGCTAGTGGCTAGTGGCTAGTGACCAAAGACTACTCGCCCTTGGCAGTCCACGGGCGCTTTGGCGAGGTGTCTTTGGTATTTGTCTTCCTCTCACAATATTTACAAAAATATCTTGGGGCTGGCGAAGTGGGTGTGCG
>CAIUDG010000002.1 GCA_903897925.1 uncultured beta proteobacterium
CCATGATTTTGCTGGTGGCCCGGCTGGTGCGCGGGTTTCGCTGCGATGGCTTCTGGACAGCCTTGTGGGCCAGCGTTTTTGTTGGCCTGCTGAGCATCGTCATTGAGTCTTTGCTGGCGCACTCGGACCAGGGCGCCATTGCGCCCATGCCGCACAGCGGCCTGTGGTTGTAGCGGCGGCGCCAGGCGCCTTAATTCATGATCCGGCCATCGGCGCCGATCACGCTGATTTCAACGTAGTGGGAGCCGGAGTTGCTGCCGGTGGGAAAGTTGACTTGGTAGCCGCCCAGGTCAAACGGACCGCTGCGCAGCGCTTTGATCAGCGCGTCACGGGTGAATGTGGGCGCGGCCCGTTCCAGGGCGGCCGTTACCAACTTGGCGTTGATATAGCCTTCCAGTCCGTAATAGGAAATTTCGGCGCCCTTGGCGTAGTGGTTAATTGTCTGTTTGTATTCGCGGGCAATTTTGGTGCGGTCGCTCCACGGGTGCGGAATCACCTGGGCGACCTGGATGCCGCGTGCCATGTCCTTGCCCAGGTCGGCAATCAGCTGGTCGGTACCAACCGGTGACAAGGCGATGAAATAGGTTTGTTCGCTGACCGGCTTCATCTGCTTGACGAAGGCGGCAGAGGCTTGGGCCAGCGCCACCAGCACAATGGCTTGTGGCTTGGCTTTGGAGATTTCTGCCACTGCCGGCTCCAGGGCTACCGAGTTGCGTGGCACCGAGGCGGCCGCCACCAGTTCGATCTTGGACTGGCTCAGGGCTGCTTTCACGCCTTTAAGGCCGGCCTGCCCGAAGGCATCGTCCTGGTACAGCACGGCAATGCGCTTGAGACCGACGGTGAGCAGGCTGCGGATGATGGCGGCAGTTTCGTCGCCGTAGCTGGCGCGCAGGTGAAATATGTTGGGGTTGGGCGGATCGCGCAGCATTTCGGCGCCGCTGATGGTGCCAATCAGGGGAATGCTGTAGGTGTCCAGCAGGGGCAACACGGCGGCGCTGGAGGCCGAGCCATAAAACGCCATCAGGGCAAAGGCATGGTCGCTGGTGATGAGTTGCTTGGCGTTGGCCACCGCACGGTCGACCTCGTAGCCGTCGTCCCGGGCGACCAGTTTGAGCAGGTGGCCGCGCACGCCACCGCCTTCGTTGACCTTGGCAAAATAGGCCTCCACGCCTTCGCGCATCTGGCGGCCATAGGCGCCGTTGGGGCCGGACATCGGGGCGGACATGCCCAGGACAATCGGTTCGTCGTTATGCGCGGTGGGGCCGGCAAGGGCTATTATCTGCAGCGCACAGAGTGCCACTGCGGCGATGAGTTGCTTGCCAATCTGTGGAACACGCGGCATGTTGAAGTCCTCGTTGACGGTTTTGAACTGTTCATTCGGTCCAGGCGCAGCCAGTATGCAGGACGGCGCGCTTTGGATCAGCGCTGCAGGCGCAGTCCGGCAGTGTGCCGGATAGTACCTGCTGGTGGCCAGCGCCGTGTCGATCCAGTAAAAATATTTGGTATTTTTTGGGCTTGCAAGCCCGCTATATGCGGGCGTTGCGGCGGGAAGCCTGACTATGCTATTTATTGCCACATGAAGTGCGGATAATGGCGTCAAAGGGAAATAAGACCGCTATGACTACCAGCAACGAGATGAGTTCACAACTGCAGAGTTTTCTGGCTGCCCCAGAGAGCAAGGACGTGCCGACTTCGGCTTTTTCCGCGCATGGTATCTGGGCCCCCGGTGTGCGCCTGATGCGCAGCCTGCAGTTTGTGTCCAAGGCGGTGCTGATTTGTCTGATGTTCCTGATTCCACTGGGCTGGACCACCTGGTCGCTGTACTCTTCCAAGCTGCAGGGCATTGATTTTTCGACCCGCGAACAACAGGGCCTGGTGTACGTGCGGGCCTTGGCGCCGCTGCTGGATGCGACGCAGCAGCTGCGTGCCCAGGCTTACCGTTCGGGCGCCAGTCTGGAGGCTTCGCGCGGCGGCTGGCAGGCGGCGAGTGAGCACCTCGGACCAACCCAGGCCGCGCTGGGCGACTTGCTCGGCGTGGGCAAGGCCTATGCCGCGTTCCAGTCCAGCGCTGCTGGCAGTTTCCAGGGCCTCAGCGCTGCGCAGGCAGCAGCCACGCTGACGCAGCAGATGAAGGCGCTGCTGGCCTTGCAGGACCAGGTGACGGAAAGTGCCAATCTGGCGCAGGACCCGGATGTGGATTCATTTCACCTGATCGATGCCGTGCTGTTGCGCCAGCCGCAGATTGTCGAGGCGCTGGCGCATTCGCGTGACATGGCGCTGCAGGTGGGCAGTGGCGTGGCGTTGACGCCCGAGCAATACCAGCAGATGTCGGATGCGCTGGCGCTTGCCGAGGTGCAGCTGCAGACCCTGCGCGGAGACATCGACAAAGCGGTGGCCAGCCAGCCGGAGTTGGCCAGCAAAATCGATGCGCGCAATGTCTTTAGTGACACCCAGGCTTATTTTGACTGGTTGCGCAAGTCGGTATTGCAGACCCGCGAGGTGTCCGTGCAAGCGCCCTCAACCTGGGTCGATGCGGCCGAAAAAGCCATCAACAGCCAGCACGCGCTGGCGCAAAGTCTGCTCGGCGAACTGGATGTGTTGCTGGAGGCGCGCCTCGCCTCGATGCGGCGGGACTTGTCGGTCACCACCGGTATTCTGGTCTTCGGCGTGCTGCTGGCGGGCTATTTGTTCTACAGTTTTTTCCTGGTGACGCGGGGCGGTTTGCAGCTGATCAGCGGGCACTTGCAGGAAATGGCCGAGGGCGATCTGCGCTCGCCACCAGGCAAGCCCTGGGGCAAGGACGAGCCGGCGCGGGTGATTGTTGACTTGCGCACGGCCTACGATTCGCTGCACACCTTGATTCGCAAAGTGCGCCACTCGGCCAATGCGCTGAATTCCGCCAGTGAGGAAATTTCGGCGTCCAGCGTGGACCTGTCCGGTCGGACCGAGTCGGCGGCGCGCTCGCTGGAGCAGCAGGCGCTGGCGATGGACAACATTGGCACCACGGTGCGCGCCACTGCGGAGCGCGCCATGATGGCAGCTACTTTCGCCCAGGACAATGCCCATGTGGCGGAGAACGGGGGCCGGGTGTTCGAGGAGGTGGTCAGCACGATGCGCGAGATCCAGACTTCGTCATCGCAAATCGGCGACATCATCGGCGTGATCGACGGCATTGCTTTTCAAACCAATATCCTGGCGCTGAACGCCGCCGTAGAAGCCGCGCGGGCTGGCGAGTCCGGCCGTGGTTTTGCGGTGGTGGCTGCGGAAGTGCGCAGTCTGGCCGGGCGCAGCGCCACGGCGGCGCAGGAGATCAAGTCCCTGATTGCCGCCAGTGTGGCCAAGGTGGAGGGCGGCACCAAGGTGGTGGAGCAGGCCGGTGGGTCGATGCACGAAGTGGTTACCAATGCGCGCCAGATCAACCAGTTTCTGTCGGAAATTTCGGTCGCAGCGCGTGCGCAGGCCGAGAGCGTGGACTCGGTCGGCCAGTCGATCCAGGAGCTGGACAAGAGCACCCAGAAAAATGCCACGCTGGTGGGTGAAACCACCTCGGCCGCCACGGTGCTGGCGACCTTGGCTACTGCCTTGCAGGAAGAAGTGGCAAATTTCAAGGTGGCCTGACCGGCGCCCGGGGCGTGCTACCGTCGCCGTTCCGAAAAGGTAATTCATGAAGCCCGGTCTGACACGCACCTTCCCTTTGTTCTTTGTATTGCTCTGGTCTACCGGTTTTATCGGTGCCCGGCTCGGTCTGCCGCACACCGAACCCCTGACCTTTCTGTTGCTGCGCTACCTGGTAGTGCTGGCGTGCATGGGCCTGATCGCCGTGGTTTCGCGCGCGCCCTGGCCGCGCGGGCTGCGCACCTGGTGGCATATCGGCGTCGCCGGCATGCTGGTGCATGGCATCTATCTGGGTGGCGTGTTCATTGCCATTTCGCAGGGCTTGCCGGCGGGTGTTGCTAGTCTGGTGGTGAGTGTGCAGCCACTGCTGACGGCGGTGGCGGCGGGCGGTCTGCTTGGCGCCGCGGTGTTGCCACGGCAGTGGCTGGGCCTGTTGCTGGGGCTGGGCGGCGTGGCCCTGGTGGTGTATGGCAAGCTCGGTGCCGAATTTTCGCTGCATGCGCTATGGCCGGCCATTGTGGCGCTGCTGGGCATCACCGCCGGCACCTTGTACCAGAAGCGCTTTTGTCCGGCCTTTGACTGGCGTACCGGCGCCGTAGCGCAGTTTTTACCCGTGGCGGTGGCGACCTGGCTGGCGGCCCTGGTGTTCGAAGACTTCCGGGTCGAGTGGACTGGCGAGCTGGTGTTCGCACTCGGATGGCTGGTGCTGGTGCTGTCAATAGGTGCTGTCAGCTTGCTGAACTGGCTGATCCGCCACAGCAGTGCGGTGAATGTGGCCAGTCTGTTTTACCTGGTGCCGCCGTGTACAGCGCTGTTTGCCTGGGCGCTGTTTGGCGACACTTTTTCCGGTCTGGCGCTGCTCGGCATGGGCCTGGCGGTGTGGGGTGTGTACCTGGCGCGCAAATAGCTTGCGCCGCGGCATGGGGGCCTTGCCTTAAGCCTGGCCGGGCAGCGTAATCAGCTGGGCCAGCGGCAGGTCCGGCGGGGCCTGGTAGTCCGCCAGCACCCAGATCCGGTCGCTCTGGCCGCAGGCCTGCGCCAGCAGCTGGCGCACCACCTGGACCGAACGCTGGTCCAGCGCCGCAAAAACCTGTTCCAGCAAAGTCAGTCGGGCGCCACTGGCGGCAGCGGCGGCCAGCAACAGCTTGCGTTTGCTGCCGGTGGAAAGCATATAGAGCTGTTTCTCCTGGTGCGGCAGCAGGCCCAGGGTGTCCAGTAGCGTGGCCCACAGCGCCTGGTTGAAGCGCGGATAGCGTTGTTGCACCGCCTGGTGCCATTGGCGCACGCTCAAGGCATCGGGTCCAGTGTCGGCTGGCTCGGCATAAAACACCTGGCTGGCGTCCATGGCTGCCAGCGCTATGCCGTCCAGTTGCAGGGTGCCGGACTGTGCTTGCAGGGTGCCTGCCAGTAGACGCAACAGGCTGGTCTTGCCGCTGCCGTCGTCGCCCTGCACCACGGTCAGGCCAGGGCCGATGCGCAGCGAAAGGTGTTGCAGCAGCGGGCGCCCGGGATAGCCAAAGCAGAGTCCTTGGATTTCGAGCAGTGGGGGCGCCACGGTGGACGCGGGGTTGGGCATGGCGCCTGGCCTAGCTGCTCAGCAGCGCTAGCAAATGGTCCGGCATGCGCCGTGGGCGCAGCGTCAGGGCATCGACGCAGCCGACCCGGACCCGGCCTTCGGCCAGCAAGGTGTCACCGCGCCAGGCCTGCTGGTCCAGCTCCATTGACGCCTTGCCCTGGCTGCGAACCTGAACCGAGACCTGTAAGGCGTCGTCCAGCCTGGCCGAGGCGCGGTAGCGGATCTGCACTTCGGTCACGACAAAGAGGCACTGGAATTCGCTTTGCAGCAGGCTTTGCTGGATGCCCTTGCTGCGCAGCCATTCGGTACGCGCGCGTTCGAAAAATTTCAGGTAATTGGCATAAAACACCACGCCGCCGGCGTCGGTGTCTTCCCAATAGACGCGCATCGGAAACGGGTTGTGCAGCGGGGGCATCGGCATGGCTGCGCAGAAACTTAGAAGTCGATCGGCAGCGGGGTTGGCAGGTCTTCGTCCAGATAAAGGCTGTATTCGTCCCAGACCCCTTCGCCATAGTGCTTGTCGCACAGGGCTTCGATGTCGGCCAGCGTGATGAACAGGGTGCTGTACATCTGGTCGTAATAAAACGGCTCGGAGCTGCCGTTGGCCAGGTCTTCTTCAAAGTGGTAGCCGTGGACCCAGACGCGCTTGCCGGCGTAGCGCGCTTCAAAGGCGGCTTTGCGTTTCTGGTATTCGGCTTCCTCGTACTCGTCGCCGCTGACGCGACGCAAGTGGTAGACATTGCCATGCATGGGGTGTGCCGGGTCGAGCTGCATGTCGATCGATTGCCAGTCAGCGGAAATCTGCAGTGCCACATTGGCGAGCTGTTCGGGCGTGATGTCGCCTTCCCAGTGCACCACTTCGATGCAGCGGGATTGGCCGACTTCACCGTCCCAAATACTGGCGCTGTGTTTCATGGTTTTAGGATGCATACCGGTGTTCCCTGGTGGTTGGATGGCGCCTTTCGCCCGGATGGCAGAAGGCTTGGTAAATAGGAGCGCTAAGCCCTGGATAATAGCCGTGCGCGGCAGGGTGCCGAAACTGAAGGAACGAAATGGACGCAGACATCATCATTGTGGGCGGCGGGCCGGCCGGGCTGAGCCTGGCCAAGTCGCTCAGCGGACGCCAGCTGCAGATTGTGCTGATTGAGCAGCAAGCACTGGCCCAGCTCGAAGCGCCTGGCTTCGATGGACGCGAAATTGCATTGACCCAGCACTCCGCAGCCTTGATGAAAGAACTCGGGTTGTGGGACCTGATCGCGCCGCAGGCGATTGCGCCTTTGCGTGATGCCAAGGTGATGGATGGACCGGCCTTGTTCTCCATGGTGATTGGCCACGAGCTGGGCAGCCGCCCGGAGCTGGGCTGGCTGGTGTCAAATCACCTGATTCGCCAGGCCGCATTCCAGGCCGTGCAGCAGGCCATTCAGGCGCACCAGGACATCACGCTGATCACCGGCGAAAAAGTGACCGAAGTACGGGCCGATGCGGATGACGCTGGCGTTACGTTGGGCGATGGCCGCACACTGCGCGCACGCCTGGTGATTGCGGCAGACAGCCGGTTTTCCACCACGCGGCGCGCCATGGGCATTTCGGCCCAGATGCATGACTTCGGCAAGAACATGCTGGTCTGCTGCATGACCCATGACAAGCCGCACGACTTTGCTGCCTGGGAGTGGTTTGGCTACGGCCAGACGCTGGCCTTGCTGCCGATGAATCCCGACCCGCTGACGCAGGCGCACCGCGCTTCGGTGGTGATCACGCTGTCAAGCCGCGAGATCGAACGCCTGGTGCAGCTGGATGAGGCGGCGTTCAATCTGGAGGTGGCGCAGCGCTTCAGCCAGCGTCTGGGTGGCATGCGCCTGGTCAGTACACGGCATTCCTATCCGCTGGTGTCGGTGTTTCCGGATCGTTTGGTGGCGACACGCTTTGCCTGCGCCGGCGATGCCGCGGTGGGCATGCACCCGGTGACGGCGCACGGGTTCAATTTTGGCTTGCTCAGTGTCGAAGGCCTGACCCGGGAAATTTCGCTGGCGCAGTCGGCCGGCACCGACATCGGTGCGCCGGCGGTGCTGCGCCGCTACGAGCGTGGCCAGAAGCGCGCCACGCTGCCGCTGTACTGGATGACGCGCCTGGTGATCGAAATTTATACCCGTGACTCGACGCCGGCGAAACTGGTGCGTGCCGCCTTGCTGCGCCTGAGTGACCGCATGGTGCCGCTGAAAAAATCGATTGCCCTGTCGTTGTCGGGCATGTAGCGGCGGCGGCCGGTTCAGAGATTGCGCATCGACAAGGTTGCGTGTCTCTCCAGGCCCAGCATCAGCAGGAAGATCAGCACCAGGCGCGGCACCTGCGTGAAGTGAATCTCGGTGCCGCTGCTTTCCCGTGCTTTGGTCCAGTTGAAAATGGCGTTGGCGGCGCTGAAGTCAATGCGCCGCAGCAGTGCACAGGACACGGTGAGCAACTGGGCTTTTTCCGCAGCGGCGCGCAGACTCTGCAGCGCCTGCGTGGCGTCGCCACAGATGTCGCCGATAAGCGCGCAGCTGGCCAGACCGCTGTTGCCAGTTTTGCTGCTGTCGGCCTGGGCAGGAGCCGATGGTGCCGGGGTGGCCGCTTGTCCGAACAGGTTGTCGAAGTCGAGCGCCGCTTCTGGAATGTCTTCCACCAGGGTGCACTGCACTGTGCTTGGATTGGGCGGGGATACCTCAAAGGCAACGCAGTAATCCAGGGCCAGATTTTCAAACGCTTCGGACTGGCGCAGGATGCTCAATACGTCCATGTGCATGCGCCACCAGATTTCGTCTTCCCGTTTCGCCGCCTGGTGGGTGTGCAGGCCCAGGCTCTGTGTGAGCGCTTCCACGCCGACCCACTCCAGCCGGACCGGCGTGTTGCACCAGGTTTGCACCAGCTTGGACAGCGTGGTTGCGGCATTGGCTTCGATATTTCGGAGTCCGTTCCAGTCGATGCGGCAGGTATTGCCACTGCCGATTTCGATTTGCAGCTGCGCCAGTGCGATGTTGTTGAGGGTGGCCGGGCATTTCCAGGCCGATTTTCTGGATGTCGTGGGCGGCGTCGCGGGCGTGGCGGTGGCGGGCGCACTGGCACCTGGCGCGGCCAGTTGTTCCGGGATGGAGAACCATTCTGCCGGTGAGCGGCCAACGCGCTCGGCGTAATCCATGGCGGTGACTTCAAACAGGCTTTGCTGTCCGGTGGCGCGGTAGACGTCGAACAGGGCGAAGGTCAGCAGTTCAATTTCGCTGCCATCCAGACGCTGGCCTTTGAGGGTTGTCAGCAGCAATTCCTCGGCCTTGCCGAAATCGCCCTCGGAGTAGCAAATGGCGGCATCGCGCAGGCACTCTTCAATCTGGCTGGCCGGCGCCGACTCAATCACGGTGGCCTGCTCTGCAGTGAAGGCGGGCGCAGCCAGGGTTGACGTCGCCGCGGGTTCGTCCATGGTGAAGTCGAGCGTGAATTCCAGGGCCTCGGAGGCCTGTGGCGTGGCGACCGGTGGCGCGGCTGGCGCTGGGGTGGCTGCCGGGGTCTCCATGGTGAAGTCGAGTGTGAACTCGATGCTGTCCGGGGCAGGGGCGGGGCTGCTGGTCGTGCTGGGTAGCGGTTTGGCTGCGGCAGCCTGGGGCGGCGCCGGCTTGTCCATGGTGAAGTCCAGCGAGAGATCCAGTGCCTGTGGTGGCGCAGGGGCCGCTGCCGGTTTCAGTGCTGGTGCTGGTGCTGGTGCGGGTGCAGGCCTCAGTGCTGGCGTTGGAGTTTGTGCCGGAGAGCTTGCTGTGGCTGTCGCTGCTTTTGTCAGTGGCGTCAGATCAGTGAAGTCGAGATCAAAGTCCTCGTCGGGTGGTGGTGGCGCGCTGGGTGCGGGGGCCGGCTTGGCCGGCGCGGTGGCAGCAGCGGCGCTTGCGCTTGCGGTTGAGGCAGCGGGGCGTGCATTCGCTGGGGCATTGCGCGCGCCACTGGACGCGCCACCCCACCACTGTTCCAGCTGGGCTTCCGCGACATTGATTTTTTGCAGCGTGGAGGCGCGGTTGCTGGCGTTGAGTGTGGAGCCGGGCGCCGATAGCGAGGGGCGCGGCGGGTCCTGATCGGTCAGGCCTTGGGCGCTGCGCCGGGTTTTTATGATGCTGCGCAGGTCTTTGAATTCCCGTTCGCGGATGGCGTCGTCGCGCTTTTTCAGTTTGGCCTGGGTCTTGAGCGAGGCTTCCGACTCGGCGGCACGGCTTGATTTGGTCGACGGTTGTGCGTCTTCGTCGCTGCCTCTTTCCCGAAAGAACGAGGCAACTTTGGACAGCAGGGAATCGCTCTTCGTCTCCATGGCTCAGTTTACAACGGTAAAACGCATAGTGGCTGCGGGCGTGATAGGTAAGATGTCGGTACTTTAAGACAAACAATGCCCGCAACGGCGAGGTTGCAGGGTATGGATGAAATTTGATTGGTTCTAAACATGTTGCGTGTCCTGCCGCCCCCGCTACGGGGGGCTTTGTCTTTCCTGGTGCTGACGATAAATACCCTTTTCTGGTGTTTCCTGTTATTCATTCTGTCGCTGTTCAAATTGTTGTTGCCGCTGGATGCGGTGCGCCAGCGTCTGGATCCGCTGATCAATGCCATCGCGACGGCCTGGATTTCTTGCAACAGTGCCTGGATGCGGCACGCCAGTCCATCCGTCTGGCGCGTTGAAGGGGTCGATGCGCTACGCTACAACGACTGGTATCTGGTGAATTGCAATCATCAGTCGTGGGTGGACATTTTCGTCTTACAACATGCGCTGAACCGCCGCGTTCCCCTGCTCAAGTTCTTTCTTAAGCATGAGCTGATTTATATCCCAGTGATCGGGTTGGCCTGGTGGGCGCTGGATTTTCCGTTCATGAAGCGCCATTCGCGCAGCGCTTTGCGCAAAAATCCGAATCTGCGCAACGAGGACCGGGAAAGTGCCCGCCGGGCCTGCGCCAAGTTTGCCCGGGTGCCGACTTCGGTGATGAATTTTGCCGAAGGAACCCGGTTTACCGCAGAAAAGCACCAGGCCCAGGAGGCGCCTTACCAGCATTTGCTCAAACCCAAGGCTGGGGCGATGGCGATGGCGCTGGGCGCCATGGGAGCGCAATTCCATTCCATGCTGGATGCCACTATTGCCTATCCGGATGGGGTGCCCTCGTTCTGGGAGTACCTGTGCGGAAAACCATTTCGCGTGGTGTTGCGCGTGCGTCCGGTTGAAATCCCACTGGAATTCTGCACCGGCGACTATGAAGCCGACCGCGCTATGCGCAAATCCTTCCATCGCTGGCTGGACGCGATCTGGGCCGGCAAAGACCAGGAACTGGCCCAGATGCTGGCCCAGGAGCGCGGCGCCCAGACTGAGTAGCCTGGGTGCCGCCAGGGCTGCTTCAGGGCGCCTCGGGCAGCAGGATGTTCTGGCCGATGCTGAACTGGTAGTCGCGGAAGATGTGTTCGGCGCTGAGTTCCTGGTAGCTGCCATCGGCCAGGCGGCGCGTGGTGTCTTTCAGGCGGTAGGTGGTGCTGCCGCAGGTCCAGCAGTTGTAATTGCGCATGTGCGTGCACAGGCAGGTTTTGTCTTGCACCGAAATATTCTTGCCGTCCGGGTGGATGGCGATCTGCGCGTTGTAGGCGTTGATATAGGCGCAGTTGCCGGAGCCGTCCAGCAGGTAGCCATAGGCTTCGCAGTTGGGGCGAATGCCGGACCCAATGGCCGGCGTGCTCTTGAGCATGCGCATGGGGTAGCCGGTGGGTGAAATGGTGTTTACCAGGATGTCTTCCTCGCTGGCGCGGAAGTATTCCTGTTTGACCTTGCTCGGCAGACCACATTCGTTGGCGACGGTGAAGCGGGTGGCGACCTGGATTGCGGCAGCGCCGTTTTCCATGAACGAGACAGCGTCGCCGCCGGTAAAGATGCCGCCAGCGGCGATCAGGGGAATCGCGAGCTGCTCGGTTTTCAGAAACTGGGCCACTTCGGCCACGATGGTGGCCAGGTCGTATTGCGCCCAGTCCATGCCGAAGCCGAGGTGGCCACCGGCCAGCGGGCCTTCGATGACGACAAAATCGGGCAGGCGGTTCAGCCGTGCCGTCTTGCGCAGGAACAGTTGCAGTGCGCGCACCGAGGACACGATGATGCCCAGCTTGGCATCGCGAAAGCGCGGGTGGTCGGCCATCAGGGCGAAGGAGCCCAGGTGCAGGCCGGCGCTCAGGGTGATGCCGTCAATGCCGGCGTCGAGTGCCGAGTTCAGCCGCACCTGCAGGGTCTCGCGCGGGCCGTTCATGGTCAGCTTTTCCATGCAGTTGATGAAAATCATGCCGTCGCCGCGTTTGGCCTGCATGGTTTCACCGACGTGCAGCTTGGTGGCTTCGGCCAGCCGGCCGAGGTCGAACTGGACGATACTTTTGTCCGAGTTGTCGATGTTGTGCTTGTAGAGTTTGGTTTTTTCTTTGACGAAAGAGGTGTCAAAGCGCCGGTCCGACACGTCTTGCACCATGGCGTCGGAGATGTGGCCGATGCCGCCTAGCCGCGCCGCTTCCAGTGCCAGTTCCGCCGTGGAGATGTCTACACCCATCCCGCCAATGATGATTGGTACCAATTCCTTGTTACCAAAGTGCAGGCGGAAATCGTCTAGTCTTTTCATTGCAATCTCAATAAAGGGCGGCAATCAGCCACCGGCCGATGCCGCTACGGGGGTGTCAAGCGGGGGACAAAGGATAAACGCTAAATGGTATCGCAAATGGGCGATTGAATTTACAGGCGTTGAAACTTCTACCGTTCTCTCAGCGTTTTAATGGGTGACCAGGGCGGGCGCGGTTTCGACCGGGCGCTGCGTCGCTCTGGGCGCTATAACCGGGTAGCATAGCCGCGGTACGGGACGGGCTTCCTGCGCTGGATCAAGAGCGTTGTAGTCTGTACTGGTGAAATTGGCAAGTGGGAGTAAAAATGATCGAAGGCATGGTCGCGGGCAAGGTGTTTGGTGACCCGGAAGCGCGCCGGGGCAAGGGCGATAGCGAGTTCGTGGTGGCCAAAGTGCGCGCCCAAAACAATGATGCAGAAGTGGTCATCGTCAATGTGATCGTTTTTGCGGCGGAGCTGGGCGCGGCTTTGCTGGATCTGCGTGACGGCGATGCGGTGGCGCTGGTGGGCAGTTTGTCGCCCAAGGTCTGGTCCGACAAGCAGGGCAATACCCGCGCCGCGCTGGACATGGTGGCGACGCGCATGCTGGCGGCGGGTGTAGAGCAGAAGGAGGAGCAACGATGAATACAACGATGGTGCAACGCGCGCTGGGGCCGTTTCAGGTCAGTGCGATCGGTCTGGGCTGCATGAACCTGAGCCACGCCTACGGTGCGCCGGTCGCCCCCGAACAGGGTGAACGCGTGTTGCTGGCGGCACTGGATGCCGGGGTGACGCTGCTGGATACCGCCACTCTGTATGGGTTTGGCGCCAACGAAAGCCTGGTCGGCCGGGTGCTGAAGCCGCACCGCAACCGCTTTGTGCTGGCCAGCAAATGCGGTATGTCCGGTGTGGACGTGCATGGCGACGGCAAGTTGGTGCGCGTGATCGATGGCCGTCCGGCGACCCTGCGCCAGCAGTGTGAAGACAGCCTGCGGCGGCTGCAGACCGACGTCATTGATCTGTATTACCTGCACCGCTGGGACAAGCAGGTGCCTATCGAAGACAGTGTAGGCGCCCTGAGCGACCTGGTGCAGGCGGGCAAGATTCGCAGCATTGGTTTGTCCGAAGTCAGTGCCGATACCTTGCGCCGGGCCCATGCGGTGCATCCGGTGGCGGCGCTGCAGTCCGAGTATTCGCTGTGGACCCGCAATCCGGAAATTGCCGTGCTGCAGGCGTGCCGTGCGCTGGGCGTGGCTTTCGTCGCTTTCAGCCCGGTGGCGCGTGGTTTCCTGTGCGGTGAACTGAACGACGTCAGCGCGCTGGATGCGAAAGACATCCGGCGCAGCATGCCGCGCTTTGCTGCCGACAACTACGCCGCCAATTTGCCGCTGCTGGAGCCGTACCGGGCCCTGGCGCAAGAGCTTGGCTGCAGTCCGGCACAGTTGGCACTGGCCTGGCTGCTGCACAAGGCGCCGCACATCATTCCTATTCCGGGCACCACCAGTGTGGCGCATTTGCAGGATGACCTGGGCGCGGTCGGGGTCGCACTGAGTGCTGCGCAGATGCAGCGCCTGGAGTCCCTGATTCACGACCAGAACGTCGCTGGTGCGCGCTACAACCCGCAAGGGTGCAGCGAGGTCGATACCGAATCGTTCTGAACCCCAGCGAGGTGCCTGTGACTACTCAGCCTGTCAAGACAAGTCTGTCGATGCTCGATCTGGTAGCGGTGCGCGAGGGCGGCAGCGTGAGCGACGCGATCGCCATCAGCCTGCAAACCGCGCAGCATGTGGAGCGGCTTGGTTTTTCCCGTTACTGGTTGGCGGAACACCACAATATGCCCGGCCTGGCCTGTTCGGCGACGGCGATTCTGGTGGCGCACATTGCCGCCGGTACGCGCCAGATGCGGGTTGGTGCCGGCGGCATCATGTTGCCCAACCACGCGCCCCTGGTGGTGGCGGAAGCCTTTGGCACGCTGGCGGCCTTGTACCCCGGTCGGATCGACCTGGGACTGGGGCGGGCCCCGGGCACCGACCCGGTGACGATGCGGGCGCTGCGCCGCAACCGGGTGGAAACCGAGGAAGATTTTCCGCGCGAAGTGGCCGAATTGCAGCGTTTGCTGGGGCCGGTGCAGCCTGGCCAGCAACTGATTGCCAGTCCCGGCGCCGGCAGCCAGGTGCCGATTTGGTTGCTCGGTTCGAGCCTGTTTTCGGCACGGCTGGCGGCGGCGCGGGGTTTGCCGTACGCCTTTGCCTCGCATTTCGCGCCGCGCCAGCTGCTGGATGCGGTGGCCTTGTACCGCAGCCAATTTGTGGCGGCGCAGCCAGGTGACCGGCCACGCGTGATTGTCGGCGTGCCGCTGGTGGCGGCGGACACCGACGCCGAGGCCCAGTTGCTGGCCAGCAGCGTGTTCCAGCGTGTCTCCGGCATAGTGCGTGGCGAGCGCCGCCCGCTGCAAGCGCCGGTGGCTGGATTCCTGGAAGGCCGCCCGGCAAACGAGCTGGCGGCGATCCAGCAATTTCTGGCCATGGCGGTGATTGGTGGGCCGCAAAAAGTGGCCCAGGAGTTTTTGCAAATTGTGGACATGACGCAAGCCGACGAGCTGATGCTGGTCTGCGATATTTTTGACCCGGTGCGGCGCCTGCAGGCGCTGGATATCGCCGCTTCTGTAATGCAGGCCCTGCCATGAGTTTTCCGCTGGACACTGATACCATTTCCCACGGCATTCAACTGGCGGTGGCGCCGGTGTTTCTGCTGACTGCCGTGTCCGGCATGATTGCCACGGTGGCGGGGCGCCTGGCGCGCATTATTGACCGGGCGCGCGTGGTCGAAGCGCGTCTGCACAGTTCGGACCCTGTTGCCACCGGCGCAATCTGGCACGAGCTGGGCGAGTTGCGCACGCGCGGCCACCTGGCCAATTCTTCGATTGCCTTGCTGACCTTGTGCGCGTTTCTGATCGGCGCCACCATCGTGGTGCTGTTCCTCGGGGAAACCACCGATTTGCAGATGCGCAAGCTGGCGGTGGTCAGTTTTCTGGCCGGGGTGGTCTGCTTCATGCTGGCCTTGGGTTGCTTCCTGGTGGAAACCTATATCGCCACGCGCTTGCTGAACTTCGGCAAAAACCATGTTCCGCGCTGAACCCTGGCTGGCCCTGACACTGGCCGGCGCCTTGTGCGGCTGTGCCGACAGCGCCAGGGCGCCGACGCCGGCAGCGCTAGCTGTTCCGGCGGCCGCAGCGGTGCCGGCGTTGGCGCCGGCCGCGGCCTACCCGGTCTTGAATCGCCTCAGCTGGGGCGCCAGCACCAGCAGCATGGCGGCCTTGAGTGCACAGGGTTGGCCGGCCTACTTGCGTGGCCAGTTGTATCCGGCGCCGTTGCGGTTGAACCCGGAGGCGCAGCGCCAGATCGATGCCATGCGCATCGCCAAGACACCCGTGCTGCCGCTGGTGCAGGCACTGGAGCAGCAGCGCAAGGAAGCCGACGCCCAGACCAATGACGACGCCAAGAAGGCGGCGCAGCAGGCTTACCAGCAGGCCTTGAATGCCTTGCAGCGCGAGGCCAGTTCGCGCCATCTGTTGCGCGCCTTGTATTCGCCGAACCAGGTACAGGAGCAGATGGTCTGGTTCTGGCTCAACCATTTCAGCGTGCACCAGGGCAAGGGCAATCTGCGCGCGCTGCTGGGGGACTATGAGGAGTCGGCGATTCGCCCGTACGCACTGGGGCACTTCCGTGACCTGCTTGGCGCCGTGGCGCTGCACCCGGCCATGCTGCGCTATCTGGACAACGAACAAAATGCGCTGGGCCATTTGAACGAAAACTTTGCGCGCGAGCTGATGGAGTTGCACACGCTGGGCGTTGGTGCCGGTTACAGCCAGAACGACGTGCAAGAGCTGGCGCGTGTGCTGACCGGTGTCGGCATCAACCAGGGCACGGCGCAGCCCGGCCTGAAGAAGGAATGGCAGCCGCTGTATGTGCGGCGTGGCCTGTTCGAGTTCAATCCGGCGCGCCACGACTTTGCCGCCAAGACCCTGCTGGGTAAGCCGATCCGGGGCCAGGGTCTGGGTGAACTCGACGAAGCGCTGGACCGGCTGGCGAACCATCCGGCAACGGCGCGCTTTGTCTGTACCAAGCTGGCCCGTTTCTGGCTGGCCGACGAGGTGCCGCCCGGTCTGGTGCAGGGCATGGCGGCGGTGTTTGAGCGCAGCCACGGGGACATCGCGGCGGTGCTGGAGCGGTTGTTCAGTGCGCCCGAGTTTCTGGTCGCCACACCGCGAAAGTTCAAGGACCCGATGCGCTATGTGGTGTCGGCAGTGCGGCTGGCCTATGACCAGAAAGTGGTTTTGAATACCGGGCCGATGCTGAACTGGCTCAACCGCATGGGCGAACCGCTGTATGGGCGCCTGACACCGGACGGTTATCCGCTGGACAGCAGTGCCTGGGCCAGCCCGGGCCAGATGGCCACACGTTTTGAAATCGCCAAGGCGATTGGTTCCGGCAGCGCCGGCCTGTTCAAGGTGGACGGACCGCAAGGCCAGGAGCGCGCGGCGTTCCCGCAGCTGGCCAATGCGCTGTATTACCAGTCGATCGCAAAAACCCTGGCACCGGCCACGGTGCAGGCGCTGGACCAGGCAGTGTCACCGCAGGAGTGGAACAGCTTCCTGTTGTCGGCGCCGGAAATGATGTCGAGGTAGACCATGCAACGCCGCAAACTTCTGGCTTCTTCCTTGTTGCTGCCCCTGGGCTGGGGCCAGGCCCAGTTGCACGCGGCGGACCACCGCAGCGGCGGGCGTTTTCTGCTGGTATTTCTGCGCGGCGGCTATGACGCGGCCAGTCTGCTGGTGCCGGTGTCGAGCAGTTTTTACTATGCGTCGCGGCCCGACATTGCAATTGCCAAGCCCTCCGATGACCTGGCTTCGGCCTTGCCGCTGACCAGTGACTGGGGCTTGCATCCGGCGCTGCGTGACAGCCTGTACCCGCTGTACAAAAGTGGCGAACTGGCGTTTGTGCCGTTTGCCGGGACCGATGACCTGAGTCGCAGCCATTTTGAAACCCAGGACAGCATCGAGCGCGGTCTGCCAGCCGATGCCCATGGCCGCTACAACTCCGGTTTCCTGAATCGCCTGGCGGGCGTTGTCCAGGGTTGTTCGGCGATGGCTTTCACGGACCAACTGCCGACCATCTTCCAGGGTGCGCTGAACATTCCCAACGCCGGACTGAAGTCGATCGCCAAACCCTCGGTCGATGCACGCCAAAGCGCCGTTATCGCTTCGATGTACCAGGGCACGCCGCTGGCGGCAACGGTGCAGGAAGGTTTTTCCGTGCGCGCCGAAGTGCAGCGCGAGCTGGCCGCCGAAATGGAAGCGGCGAGCCGCAACGCCATCAGCGCCAAGGGCTTTGAGCTGGAGGCCCGGCGCATCGCCAAACTGATGCGCGAGGATTACCAGCTCGGCTTTGTGGATGTGGGCGGCTGGGACACACACGTCGGCCAGGGTGCCGCCACCGGCTATCTGGCCAGCCGCTTCGATGAGTTGGGGCGCGGCCTGGCGGCCTTTGCCCAGGAAATGGGCGCGGCCTGGAAAGACACCACGGTGCTGGTACTGAGCGAGTTCGGACGCACCTTCCGGCAGAACGGCAACCGCGGCACCGACCACGGCCACGGCTCGGTCTACTGGGTGCTGGGTGGCAGCGTGCGCGGCGGCCGTGTCGTTGGCGAACAGGTGGCGCTGGAGCGCGCCAACCTGCTGCAGGACCGCGACTATCCGGTGCGCAATGGCTACCGGGAATTGCTGGGCGGCCTGCTGCAGCGCCAGTATGGACTGAGCGCGGCGCAGCTGGAGCAGGTATTCCCCGGCGCCCGGCCGCGTGATCTCGGCCTGCTGTGAGCCCAGTTCCTCAGCGCGTGAGGAAAGCGCGAATCGTCTCTGCCGCCTGACCAATCAGGAACACGCCGTCGAGGTGGCCGCCGTCACCCTGGATTTCAAAGGTTTCAACCACATTGCCCTGGGCTTTGAGTTGCGCGGTGGCTTTTCTGGAATAGTCCGGAAACAGCAGCAGGTCTGACTTGGCGGGCACGAACAGAATTTTGGCCTTGATGCGTTTCAAGCCCTCTTCGAGGGTGGCGGTCTGGCCGACGCGGAACAACTGGTTGGCCCGGACCAGGTACAGAAATGAGTTGGCATCGGCCTGCTGGGCGCGCGCCGCGCTGACCTTGGCAAAGCTGTCTTCGATGGCGAATTGGTTGCTCCAGGCATCCAGTGGGTTTTTGTCGGCGGCGGCCCAGCGCCGGCCATAGGTGCTTTCGGCCCAGCCATAGTTGCGCGAGGACAGGGTCACCAGCTTCAGGGCTTCGGCCAGTCCCTGCAGCGGCGCTTCCTTGCCGTAGTAGTTGCCCTGGTTCCATTTCGGGTCGCTCAGGATCGGTGCCGCCCAGGCGCCCAGGGTTTCGATCAGGTAGGGGTTGGCTTCAACGCCGCCCGGGATCACCGGGATCACGCGCTCCACCATGTCCGGGTAGGACGCGGCCCATTCCATGGCTTGCAAGGAACCCATCGAGGCGCCGATCACCGCCTGCAGCTTTTTCACGCCCAGGGAATCGAGCAGGGCCTTCTGGGTGTTGACAAAGTCGCGGATGGTGACGATGGGAAAGCCCATGCCGTATTCCTTGCCGGTGTCCGGATTGATGGATGCCGGCCCGGTGGTAACCACGTGGGGCGCCCCGGGGCTGAGGTTGACCAGGGTGTCGGCCGCCACCACGAAATATTTGTCGGTGTCTATGGCTTTGCCGGAACCGATGATGCTGTCCCAGTAGCCCGGGGCCGCGTCGCTGGCGGCATAGCGGCCGGCGGCATGCGAGTTGCCGGAGAAGAAATGGGCAATGAAGATGGCGTTGTTGCCCTGTGCGTTCAAGGTGCCATAGGTTTCATAACCGATGCGCACGTCTTTGATGGTCTTGCCGCCCACCGTGGTCAGTTGCTGCATCTGGAAAGTCTTTTTTTCCACCGGGGCGTCGTAGGCCCAGACGGCGCTCAGGCAGCCCAGACCGAGGGCCAGGCTCAGGGCCCAGCGGGTGAGGGCGCGCGGGGTGGTTCGGCGGGTGGCGGCAGCTGGCATGGAAGATTCACCTTTCAGAGAGCGTTGCAGAAGGCGCCACCTTATGCGTCTGTCGGCCCGCGCGTCAATCGGTTCCTACCCTAGCGCCTGAGCGGCAGCAACCGTGGCCACTTTTGGCTGCGCCGATTTCCTCCGCCCAGATGCTTTGGAGCGGTGGATTGCCCACTTCATCCGGCACAGCAGTCTAGGGTAAACACTTAAAAAATAGCCAGGAAATGCGCTTGTTTTAGTTATTTTAAATAATCATAATTGGGCCTCGACACGAGGAATTGAGCATGACCCATAAAGACATTCAGCTGGAGATCTGCGGCGCTGAAAAGCAAATTGCAGTGATCCGCTTGACCCGCGCAAAAAAGCGCAACGCCATCAACGACAGCCTGATCCTGGCGATACGCGAGCACTTTGAAAAGCTGCCCTCCAGCGTGCGCGCAGCGGTGATTGACGGTGACGGAGAACACTTCTGCGCCGGCCTGGATTTGTCCGAATTGCAAGAGCGTGATGCCGGGCAAGGTCTGCTGCATTCGCGCATGTGGCATGCCGCGCTCGAGCGGGTGCAATACGGCCCGGTGCCAGTGATTGCCGCCCTGCACGGCGCCGTGGTCGGCGGTGGACTGGAATTGGCCAGCGCCTGTCACATCCGGGTTGCGGACGAAACCACGTTTTACGCCTTGCCGGAAGGTTCCCGCGGCATCTTCGTCGGCGGCGGCGGCGCGGTGCGCATTCCGCGCCTGATTGGCGCCGCGCGCATGACCGACATGATGCTCACCGGCCGCGTGTACAGCGCGCAAGAAGGCGAACGCGTTGGCATGGCGCAGTACCTGGTGCCGACCGGCACCGCCTTCAGCAAGGCCATGGAGCTGGCCGAGCGCATTGCCACCAATGCACCGCTGACCAATTACGCGCTGATGCATGCCTTGCCACGCATTGCCGAACAACCCGCAGACCAGGGATTTTTTACCGAAGCCATGATGGCCGCGATCGCCCAAAGCGCCCCAGAGGCCAAGCAGCGTGTGCAGGCCTTCCTGGCCGGTAAAGCCGAAAAAGTGCAGAAAAAATAGCACCCGGCGTCGAGGAGACAAGACATGACAACAACACACCGCTACCGAGCGCTGAACTTCGGCGTCACGCGTGGCGTGGTCAGCGAAGGCGCGCAGGGCGTGCAGTATTTGCGCGCCGAACAGGCGCTGGAACCCTTCGTGCCACGCATGACCGACCGGCTGATCCACTGGGCCCAGAGCGTGCCCGAGCGCAGCTGGATGGCGCAGCGCGTGCGCCGTGCCGATGGCAGCAGCGGGGACGAATGGCGCCATATCACTTATGCACAGGCACTGGCCAGCGCACGCAACATCGCGCAGGCCCTGCTGGCCCGTGGCCTGGATGCCGAACGCCCGGTGCTGATCCTCAGCGAAAACGATTTGAACCACGCACTGCTGGCGCTGGGTTGCATGCTGGCCGGGGTCCCCTGGAGTCCGGTGTCGCCGGCCTATTCGACGATCAGCACCGACTATTCCAAGCTGCGCCATGTGCACGACACATTGACACCGGGACTGGTATTTGCCAGCAATGGCACGCGTTATGGCAAGGCGATCCAGGCCATCATTCCTGCCGACGTGGAAGTGGTGCTGGTGCAGGGCAGCCTGGAGGGGCGTGCCAGCACACCTTTCGCCACATTGCTGGACACCGCCGCGACCGACGCAGTGGACGCGGCCATAGCCGCCACCGGCCCGGACACCATTGTCAAATTCCTGTTCACCAGCGGCTCCACCAAGTTGCCCAAGGCGGTGATCAACACGCAGAGCATGTGGTGCGCCAACCAGCAGCAGATGCGCCAATCGATGCCGGTGCTGACCGAAACGCCGCCGGTGCTGGTGGACTGGTTGCCGTGGAACCATACCTTTGGTGGCAACCACAATTTTGGTCTGGTGCTGTACAACGGCGGCACCCTGTACATCGACGAGGGCAAACCGGTGCCGGCGCTGATCGGCGAGACCTTGCGCAACCTGCGCGAGGTGGCGCCGACGGTGTACTTCAATGTGCCGACCGGCTTTGAAGCAATCGCTGCGGCGATGCAGACCGACCTGGTGTTGCGCCAAAACTTTCTCAGCCAGGTGCGCATGTTTTTCTACGCCGGTGCGTCGCTGGCGCAGCCGGTGTGGGACAGCCTGTTTGCCAGCGCCGAGGCCCAGATCGGCGAACGCATTGTGATGACCAGCGGACTCGGCATGACCGAATCCGGCCCGTTTGGCATCTTTTCGACCAACCCGGAAGTCCGCGCCGGTGATCTGGGTTTGCCGGCCCCCGGCATGGAACTCAAGCTGGTGCCCTCCGAGGGCAAGACCGAAGTGCGTTACCGTGGCCCCAACATCACGCCCGGCTACTGGCGTGCGGCGCAGGAAACCGCCGCGCACTTTGACGCAGACGGGTTCTTCAAGACCGGTGACGCGGTGCAGTGGATTGATGCCAGCAACGTGCATCTCGGACTGCGCTTTGACGGCCGCATCGCAGAAGACTTCAAACTGGCCACCGGCACCTTTGTCAGCGTTGGTCCCTTGCGCGCAAAAATCATTGCGGCGGGTGCGCCTTACGTGCAAGACGTGGTGCTGACCGGTCTGGACATGCACGAAGTTGGCGCCATGGTGTTTCCCCAGGTCGCGGCCTGCCGTGCCCTGAGCGGCCTGCCCGCCAGTGCCGCAGTGCCGGAGGTGCTGGCGTCGGCACCGGTGCAGGCTTATTTTCAGAATCTGCTGAACACCCTGGCGGCAACCGCCACCGGCAGTGCCAACCGCATTGCCCGGCTCTGCCTGCTCGACCAGGCGGCGTCGCTGGACCTAGGCGAGATCACCGACAAGGGCTCGATCAACCAGCGCGCCGTGCTGACCCAGCGCAAGGCCACGGTGCTGGCCCTGCATGCCGGCGCACTGCCGCATGCGCTGCAACCCACGGTCTGACCCATTTTTGTAAAAGGAACTAGCCCATGGCTACCAAAGGATTTTTTAACGCGTTTGAAGACGTCTGGATGCTCGACGGCATGCGCACGCCCATGGTCGACTACTGCGGTGCGCTCGGCCACATTTCGCCGACCGACCTCGGCATCAAGGCCGCCCGCGCCGCGCTGCAACGCGCTGCAGTGTCGCCGCTGCACGTGAATTCGGTGCTGGCTGGCAATATGGCGCCGGGCGACTATGAGCAGTTCATGCTGCCGCGCCACATTGGTCTGTATGCCGGCGTGCCGCAGGACGTGCCAGCGCTCATGGCGCAGCGCATCTGCGGCACCGGCTTTGAATTGTTCCGCCAGGCGGGCGAACAGATTCAGAGCCAGACCGCCGATGTCGCCCTGGTGGTCGGCGCCGAATCGATGACGCGCAATCCCATTGCCTCGTTCACGCACCGCAACGGCTTCAAGCTGGGTGCGCCGGTCGAATTCAAAGACTTCCTGTGGGAAGCCTTGAACGACTCGGCGGCGGGCATCAACATGATCCAGACCGCCGAAAATCTGGCGCGCAAATACGGCATCACGCGCGACGAAGTGGACGCCTTTGCTGCCGATTCCTTCGCCAAGGCGGTGGCGGCACAAGCCAGCGGTTTTCTGGCCGGTGAAATCGTGCCGGTGATCAGCGAATCTTTTGCGCTCGAAGGCTATGCCACACGCGGCATCAAGCTGCAGGGCAAGATCAGCGAAGTGGCCCTCGACACGCATGCACGGCCCTCGCCGATCGAAGTGCTGGCCAAGCTGCGCAGTGTCTATCCGGGTGGCGTGCAGACCGGCGGCAACAGCTCGGCGCTGGTCGACGCTGCGGCCGCTGCGGTGGTAGCTTCTGGTGCCTATGTGCGCGCCGAAGGCAAGACTCCATTGGCGCGCGTGGTCGCCGCCGCAGTGGTCGGCGTGCCACCGGAAATTATGGGCATCGGTCCAGCCCCGGCGATCCGCTTGCTGCTGGAGCGCGCCGGTTTGTCGCTGGACGCCATTGGGCGATTTGAAATCAACGAAGCGCAGGGGGCGCAAACCCTGGCGGTCGGACGGGAGCTGGGCCTGGACTTGAGCAAGCTGAACGTAAATGGCGGCGCAATTGCGCTGGGCCATCCGCTGGCCGCCACCGGGGTGCGCCTGACGCTGACGCTGGCGCGCGAAATGCAGCGCAGCGGTGTGCGCTACGGTGTCTCCAGTGCCTGCATTGGCGGTGGCCAGGGCATTGCCCTGCTGCTGGAAAACCCGGCAGCGAAATAAGCCCGCACCGCGCCTGAATAACGCGACCTAACAAGAGAACCCGCAATGAGCAAAACCGTGGTCTATGAAGTGCAGGTGATGTTTGGCGACTGTGACCCCGCCGGCATCGTCTTCTTTCCCAATTTTTCCAAATGGATGGACGCCTCCTCGCTGAATTTTTTTGTCCAATGCGGCGTGCTGCCCTGGCGTGAACTGGTCAAGGTGAACGGCATCATCGGCACGCCGCTGCTGGAAATCAACACCAAGTTTTCGCGCCCGGCAACCTATGGTGAAACCCTGCAGATCCACACCAGCGTACAGGAGTGGCGCGACAAGGTATTCATTCACCGCCACGTGGTCAAGCGTGGTGACGAGGTCTTGTGCGAAGGCACCGAAGTGCGTGCCTTTTGCGTGCGCGTGCCGGAGAACCCAGACCGCATCAAATCGATTCCCGTGCCCGCCGACATCAAGGCATTGTGCAGCTGATTTTTCGCAGACCACCCAACCATAACGAGGAGACATTATGAAAATTGCATTCAAGGCGCTGGCCCTGGCCACAGGCGCGGTGCTGTCGGGCATGGCAGTTGCCGACGTCACCATTGGCGTCAGCATTCCGCTGACCGGACCGGCCTCCAATCTGGGCATTTCGATGAAGAATGAAATCGCCCTGTGGCCGGACAAAATCGGCGCTGAAAAACTCAAGGTGATCGTGCTCGACGACGCCACTGACCCGACCAGCGGCGTAAAAAACACACGCCGTCTGGTGAGTGAAGACAAGGTCGACGTAATTGTGGGTTCTGCCGCGACACCGGTTGGCATTGCCATGGCCGACGTGGCCATGGAAAGCAAGACCGTGCAACTGGCCGCCACCCCCATTGGCCTGCCCCCGGGCAAAGACGCCTGGACCTTCCGCATGCCGCAGTCGAACGACGTGATGGCCTATGCCATGGTCGCCCACATGAAGAAAATGGGCGTCAAGACAGTCGGCTTCCTGGGCTACACCGATGCCTACGGTGAGCAGTGGCTCAAGGCCTTCACCAGCGAAGGTGAGAAGCAGGGCATCAAGATCATTGCCAGCGAACGCTTTTCGCGTACTGACACCAGCGTCACCGCGCAAGCCCTCAAGCTCAGCGCCGCCAATCCGGATGCGATGCTGGTAGTGGCCTCGGGCAGCGGTGCCGCCATGCCGGAGATGGCCATTCTGGACCGCGGTTACAAGGGCAAGATTTACCAGACCCATGCGGCAGCCACCAAAGACCTGATGCGCGTTGGCGGCAAGGCAATGGAAGGCACCTATGTGGTTTCCGGTCCGGTGATTGCGCCGGCCCAGCTGCCGGACAGCAACCCGTCGAAAAAGCTCGCGGTCGAATTCATGCAGAAATACGACGCGGCCTACGGTGCCGGTACCCACAACCAGTTTGCCGGCCACGCCCATGACGTGATGCTGGTGCTGGAAAAGGCGGTGCCCCTGGCACTGAAGAAGGCCAAGCCCGGCACGCCCGAATTCCGCGCTGCGCTCAAAGACGCGTTGGAAACCATGGGCCGCACCGTGGTCGCGCACGGCGTGCTGAACTGGACGCGTGAAGACCACTGGGGTTATGTGAACGAAACCGGTGTGGTCGTCAAAGTGGTTGGCGGCGACTGGAAGATCGAGTAAGGACGCCGCGCCATGGACTCCACGATTGCCAGCATCCTGCTGCTCGATGGTCTGACCAACGGGGCGATCTACGCCCTGCTGGGGCTGGCCACGGTACTGGTATTTACGGTCACGCGGGTGATCTTCATTCCGCAAGGGGAGTTTGTGGCCTATGGCGCACTGACACTGGCGATTCTGCAAACCGGCAAGGTGCCGGGCACGGTCTGGCTGCTGTTGTGCATGGCGGTGCTGGCGGCGCTGATGGAGCTGTTCAGCCGCTGGCAGCACCACCGCAACCTGAAGGCGGCTGTCAAGTCGGCCGGGCGGGTGCTGCTGGTGCCGGTGGCGATTGCCTTGCTCACGGTGTGGGCGGCGCCGCAGCAGTTTCCCATGCCGGTGCAGGCCTTGCTGAGCGTGCTGATTGTCACCAGCTTCGGCCCGCTGATTTACCGGGTGGCGTTTCAGTCGCTGGAGTCGGCCACACCGCTGGTGTTGCTGATTGTGTCGGTTGGTGTGCACTTCGCCATGACGGGCCTGGGCTTGCTGTTCTTCGGTGCCGAGGGCTACCGCAATCCGTCTTTCTGGGATGCGCGTTTTGACCTGGGTCCGGTGGCATTGAGTGGGCAGACGGTGATTATTTTTGCCTGCTCGCTGGCCCTGATTGTTTTTCTTTGGTTGTTCTTCGAACGCTCTCTGATGGGCAAGGCCCTGCGCGCTACCGCCGTGAACCGGCTGGGTGCGCGCCTGATGGGTATTTCCACGCACAGCTCGGGGCAGCTGGCGTTTGCCATGGCCGCGCTGATAGGCGCACTGTCGGGTTTGCTGATCGGTCCTTCGACCACGGTGTTTTATGACTCCGGCTTTCTGATCGGACTGAAAGGCTTTGTCGCCGCCGTGGTGGCCGGCCTGTCCAGTTATCCGGGCGCGCTGCTGGGCGCCTTGTTCGTCGGGGGCGTGGAGTCTTTCGGCTCGTATTGGGCCAGTTCATTCAAGGAAGTCATTGTGTTCACCATGATTCTTCCGGTCTTGCTGTGGCGCTCGATGCAAAGCGGTCATTCGGACGAGGAGCATTGAGATGGCAAGTCATGGAATTCGCTGGGCAGCGTTGGCGCTGCTGGTACTGGCGCTGGCACTGCTGCCGCTGCCGGACTTCTGGATTACCCAGCTCAACTACATCGGTCTGTACAGCCTGGTGTGTCTGGGCCTGGTGCTGTTAACCGGTGTCGCCGGGCTGACCTCCTTCGGTCAGGCCGCTTTTGTCGGCATCGGCGCCTATACCAGCGGCTGGTTCACGCTGAACCTGGGCCTGTCGCCCTGGCTGACGCTGTTCATTGGGCTGGCCTTTACCGTGGTCTCGGCGCTGATTGTGGGCGGCATCACGCTGCGCATGTCGGGCCACTACCTGCCGCTGGCCACCATCGCCTGGGGCCTGTCGCTGTACTACCTGATGGGCAACCTGGACGTGCTGGGCAAATACGATGGACTGCTGGGATTGCCGAGCATCACTTTTCTGGTTTGGGACCTGGGCCAGGGGCGCGGCTTTTTTGTGTTGACATGGGGCCTGGTGCTGGCGGCGGCGGCGGCCATGCTGTTGCTGCTGGATTCGCGCCCGGGCCGGGCCATGCGCTCGCTGCGCAATGGCACCCAGATGGCCGAGGCCATGGGCGTCAACACGCTGCGCTACAAGATTGTGATATTTGTGCTGGCGGCGGCACTGGCCTCGATTTCGGGCTGGCTGTTCGCGCATTTCCAGCGTTCCATCAATCCCTCGCCGTTTGGCCTGAAGATGGGTATCGAATACCTGTTCATGACGGTGGTCGGTGGTGTGGGCCAGGTTTGGGGTGCCGTCACCGGCGCCTTGCTGACCAAGCTGATGGAAGACCAGCTGCAGGTTTTGCTGCCGAGGTTGATTGGCACCAGTGGCAGCTATGAGGTGATTGTGTTCGGCGTGCTGCTGGTGTGCATGCTGAAGTTCCTGCCGGACGGTTTGTGGTCGCTGGTGCAGCGCAAGCTGCCGCGCAAGCAGCGTGTGGTGGATTGGACCCAGGCCGCGGCCTTGCCGCAGCGCAGCCAGCCGGCCGCCGGTGAGGTGGTGCTGGATGTGCAGGCGATTCGCAAAAAGTTCGGCGGGCTGCTGGCGGTCAATGACATCAGCTTTCAGATCCGGGCCGGCCAGATTGTGGGACTGATCGGACCCAACGGTGCCGGCAAGTCCACCACCTTCAACCTGATCACCGGCGTGCTCGGTCTGAGCGCTGGCAAAGTGTTCTTTCGTGGTGAAGCCGTCAGTGGCTTGCCTTCGCGCGAAATTGCCCGGCGCGGCATGTCGCGCACTTTCCAGCACGTCAAGATGATTCCGGACATGACGGTGCTGGAGAACGTGGCGCTAGGCACCCATTTGCGTGGCCGCAAGGGTGTGTTCGCTGCCATGGCGCGTTTCAATCGGGTCGAGGAACAGCAGTTGCTGCGTGAAGCGCAACGCCAGCTCGAGCGCGTGGGCATGGGCCAGTACCTGCACGAGCAGGCCGGCAACCTGGCCATGGGACCCCAGCGCCTGATGGAAATCGCCCGTGCCCTGTGTACCGACCCGGCGCTGCTGCTGCTGGACGAACCGGCGGCCGGTCTGCGCCACCAGGAAAAGCAAGACCTGGCGGGCGTGCTGCGCCAGCTGCAGGGCGAGGGCGTCAGCATCCTGCTGGTCGAACACGACATGGGCCTGGTGATGGACGTTTGCGAGCACCTGGTGGTGATGGAGTTTGGCACCTTGCTGACCGAAGGCACGCCACTCGAAATTCAGAACAGTCCGCAGGTGCGCGCCGCGTACCTGGGCACCGAACATTAAAGGAGGCACACGCTATGCGTACGCCCGTGCTTCGCATCCAGCAACTGCGCGCCGGCTATGGCCGCGCCGAAGTGCTGCACGGTATTGACCTGCACCTGGAACAGGGCAGTGTCATTACCGTCATCGGTCCCAACGGGGCTGGCAAATCGACCCTGCTCAACACCCTGATGGGCATTTTGCCGAGCCAGGGCACGATCGAACTTGATGGCCAGCCGATCCAGTCGCTGACGCTGGAAGAGCGCGTCATGCGCGGTATTGCGCTGGTGCCGGAAAAGCGCGAACTGTTTGGCACCATGCCGGTGGAAGACAACCTGCTGCTCGGCGGCTACCGCCAGATGCGCCTGGCGAATGCCTTCTGGCGCGACCGCCTGGAGGCGGTGTACGCCCTGTTTCCGCGCCTGAAAGAGCGCCGCATGCAGCTGGCCGGCACCATGTCCGGGGGCGAACGCCAGATGCTGGCGGTGGGCCGCTCGCTGATGTCGGGGCCAAGCGTGCTGATGCTTGACGAGCCCAGCCTGGGCCTGGCGCCGCTGATCGTCAACGAAATTTTCAGCATCATCGAGCGCCTGCGCGAAACCGGCGTCAGCATCATTTTGGTGGAGCAAAATGCGCGTGCCGCGCTGGCGGTGGCCGACTATGCCTATGTGCTGGAAATGGGCGAGGTCGGACTGCACGGCCCGGCGGCCGACCTGGCCCAGGACCCGCGCGTGATCGACACCTACCTGGGTGCGGCCAAGAAAAGCGGCTGACACCTGAGAACACAGAAGAACACCGAAAAAGATAGAAAAAGACAGAAGAAGACCGCGATGAATGCCTACCAACCCCGTACCGAAGACATGCACTGGCTGCTGAACCAGGTGCTGCAAGGCGCCAGCCAACTGCAGGTGCTGCCCCCGTTTGCTGAGCTCGATGCCGATTTGGTGGCCCAGGTGCTGGACGAAGCCGGCAAGTTCGTTGGCGCGGTGGTGGCGCCGCTGAACCGCACTGGCGATGAAATCGGGTGCCAGTGGAAAGATGGCCAAGTCACCACGCCGCCGGGCTTTCGCGCCGCCTACCAGGCGTTCTGGCAGGCCGGCTGGCCAGCGCTGTCTGCCGCGCCGGAAGATGGCGGCCAGGGTTTGCCGGCGGTGCTGGAAGCCATGTTGTACGAAATGCTGAGCGCCGCCAACCACGGCTGGACCATGGCGCCAGGTCTGCTGCATGGCGCCTACGAGTGCCTGAAGCACCACGGCAGCGACGAACTCAAGGCGCGCTATCTGGCCAGAATCGCCAGCGGCGAATGGCTGGCCACCATGTGCCTGACCGAAGCCCACGCGGGCAGTGACCTCGGTCTGGTGCGCACCAAAGCGGTGGCCCAGGCCGACGGCAGCTACCAAATCAGCGGCAGCAAAATTTTCATCTCCGGCGGCGAACATGATTTGAGCGACAACATCGTGCACCTGGTGCTGGCACGCCTGCCGGACGCCCCGCCGGGGCCGAAAGGCTTGTCACTGTTTCTGCTGCCGAAGTTGTATGACGATGGCCGGCGCAGCGAAGTGCATTGCGAGCGCATCGAAGAAAAAATGGGCCTGCATGGCAGCCCGACCTGCGTGCTGCGCTTTGATGCCGCCACCGGCTGGATCATCGGCGCGCCCGGCAAGGGCTTGAACGCCATGTTCGTCATGATGAATGCGGCGCGCCTGCACGTGGCGCTGCAAGGCATCGGTTTGCTCGATGCCGCCTGGCAAAAGGCCGACGCCTACGCCCAGGAGCGGCGCCAGATGCGCGCGCCGGTGCGCAGCAACCCAGACGCTGAGGCCGATCTGATTGCCGAACACCCGGCACTGCGGCGCATTCTGGACACCCAACGCGCCTGGATTGACGGCGGCCGCGTGCTGGCCTACCGCACGGCGCTGGAACTCGACATCGCCAAACACCACGCCGATGGCGCGCGCCGGGCCCAGGCGCAGCGCTGGTGCAGCTTGGTCACGCCAGTCATGAAAGCCGCCTTCACGCAGCAGGCCTTTTACGGCGGCAGCGAGTGCCTGCAGGTGTTCGGTGGCCACGGCTATGTGCGCGAATGGGGCGTGGAACAGCATGTGCGTGACGCCCGGGTGGCCATGATTTATGAAGGCACCAACGAAATCCAGGCAATCGATTTGCTGGTGCGCAAGGTATTGCCCGATGGCGCAGTGGCCTTGTGCGCTCTTTTGCAGGACCTGCGCCAGGGCTTGGACCCTGCGCTGGCGGCGCCGGCGCAGTTGCTGGGCCGGATCGAGGCAGTGCAGGCCATGACGCAGCAATTGCTGGCCGCCGCCAAAGACCAGCACAGCCTGGCCTTCTGGGTTGCCGATGACTACCTGCGCCTGCTGGCGCTGGTGCTGCTGGACTGGGCTTGGCTTCAGATCCAGCGCGCCGCGCCTGTCGACGCGGTGCGCTGGCACCAGCCGGCGCAGGCTTTGCAGCGCTGGGTGATGCCGGAACTGGATCTGCGTCTGGGCATCATCGCCCGGGCCCTTACCGGGCAACACAGCCATGGCTAACCCACGCAACCCCGCCGCGCCGGAAGGCGACAAAGTCGACACCCGGCTGCTGGAGTCGCTGCTCGGCTACAACGCGCGGCGCACCTCGCTGCTGGCGATTGATGTGTTTCTGCAGCACATGGGCGAATTCGGACTGCGGCCGGTCGATTTTTCCGTGGCCTCGCTGATTTTGCACAACCCCGGCATCACCTCGCGCCAGCTGTGCGACGTGCTCGGGCTGCTGCCACCGAACCTGGTTGGCCTGCTGAAAGACCTGGAGCAGCGCGGACTGATCGTCCGCCGTCCGCATCCGCTGGATGGCCGGGCGCTCGGCCTGTACGCCACCGACGAAGGCCAGACGTTGGTGCGCGCGGCCGAGAAAAAAGTCACCAGCCTGGAGGCGCAGATTGCATCACGCCTCAGCGCCGACGAACGCAAGACGCTGATACGGCTATTGAAAAAGGTTTACCTGTAACCCCCGTGGCGCGTACTTTTCCGGGGCGCGCCTGTATTCCTGCACGCCGCCCTGGTGCGGTGTTAGGGAAGGCCAGCCAGCGCTGCTTTAGCGGCTGCCGGCGGTTTGCATTTCGAGCTGGTTGCGCAGAATTTCCAGGCGTTCTTTCCAGGCCCGGCGCTCGTCCGGTGTGCGGCCCTTGAGGATGCGAAAGCGCCGCAGATCGGGCTCGGACGGGCTCCAGAAGTCGTCACGCACCGCCACTTCGAGTTCGCCTGCTATGGAGCGGATGTCGGCGCCGGCCAGGGTCGTGTGCACTGTGCGGCGGCCCGAATGCAGTGTGATGCGGCCATCGCCATTCAAGTCGATAAACCACAGAATGCCGCCTTTTTCATCGAGTCCGATTTCGCTCGAGATGCCGCTGAAGCCGGCGTTCTTGCGCCATAGCGCGACCTGGGCTTCGGGATTCAGTTCCGAGCCGTTTCGGGCTGCGTTGCTGGCGGCTTTCTTGGCGGCGGCGGCTTCCGCAGCGGCCTGGGCTTCGGCTTCGGCTTGGGCCCGGGCCTCGTCTTGCTGCGCTTTGCGCTCTTCCAGTTTTTCGATCCAGATAGCGGTCTGGTTGGAAAATTGCTCAAAGTCTGCCGCCACTTTGCGCGCTACGTGGTCGATGCGCAGTTGCGAGTGGGTGTTGGTGGCGTCGAAAAACAGGCTGCAGTAACCGGTGGCCTGCTGGCCTTCCTTGCCCGGAACCTTGTGCACTTCGGGCGCAACTTTGATGCGCAGGCCGATTGCGTCGAAGGTGGCGCTGAGCGCGCCCTGGGTTACCTTGGGCGGGCTTTGTTTGTCGGGTTGCTGGCTGTAGTGGCCACGCGCGGTCTGAACGATGACGCGTTCCTTGTTGCGTTGCATTTCGACTTGCAGGCCGCGCGCCACAAAGCGCAATCCGCCGTTCACCACCAGAACCTCGGTGCGTTCCAGCCAGGCGATGTATTCCATGACCAGATAGCCGATCACCAGCAGCGCCGTGACGGCGCCCAAACCCCACCAGATCGAGTCGTTCAATGCATTCATTTTTTATCGGCGGCCGGCCAGGTGCCGCGCCGAATCAAATTATGCATGCGGAACATGAAAAAACGGGGGCCGCACCCCAAAGGTGTGGCCCCCGTTGTGGCGATGGAATTCGCGTGCCGTGCCGTTCAGTGCTTGGTCGAGCAGGTGTTCAGCCCGAGCATGGCATACGGCGGGCACCAGCCGATGGCGCCGGTGGCCAGCGGCACCAGACCAAGCCAGCCCCACCAGCCAACGGTGCCGGTGGCGGCCAGGCCGACCAGCGCCACACCGGCGACGATACGTACGATGCGGTCCAAGCCGCCTACATTGGATTTCATAGCATTCCTTTCAGTTTCAACAAGTTGCAGTCCTGGCGCCATTAGAGGGCGATTGCGCGGCGTTGTCTGTGACGGAAGTCACACACAGCCAGCCGACGCCACTTCAGGGGCGGCTGCGCTCGCTGCTGTGGGCGCGCAGGGCGGCGCTGTCCAAAATGCGGATGCGTTCGCGTGACAAAGCCACCCAGCCTTCGCCTTCAAAGCGTTTCAGCAGGCGCGTGACCATTTCCCGGACGGTGCCGATTTCGTCGGCCAGGCGCTGGTGCGTGGTGGCGACTTCCGGGCCGTGGCCGAGCAGGGCGGCGGCCAGACGCTGGTCGAGCCGGGAGAAGGCGACGGCATCAATCAGACTGGTCAGGTCCGCCAGACGGTCGGAAAACAGGCCCAGAATGCTGTCGCGAAAGGCGCTGTCGTCAAGCCAGTGCGCGAAACTGGCCGGGTCGATCATGCGCAGCGTGGTTGGCCCGACGCTGACGCCGCGCCCGGTCAGCGGTTGCTGGCGGAACAGGCAGGCACTGGAAACCAGACAGATTTCTCCTGGGACGACGCGGTACAACTCAATCGAACGCCCGTCGCCGGAATTGCGCGACACCTTGACCTCGCCCTGCAGCACCAGCGGAAAGCCCTGGCAGGGCGCGTTTTCTTCGAACAGCAACTGGCCGTTTGGAACCTGCAGCAGGGGCGCGCTGCGTTCGATCTGTTGCAGGCTCGGCTGCACGCGGCGCAGCGCCGGGTACAGCGCCAGGAGGTCCGCTTCCATGCCGATGTCCATGGTGCCGGTCTGGCGCGCTTAAAAGGTATCCCAGCCGTCGGCGTCGGCGACGCTTGCTGCGGCCGGCGCAGGCGCCGCTTTGGCGGCTGGCTTCATCGCCGGCAGCGCATTCGCAGGGCGGGCCTGCGGCCGCGCCAGTGGCGTTGCTGTGCGCTGCACCGGGGCGGCCGGGCGGGCGCGCGGGCGCGCTGCGCTGGGCAGCGGCGCGCTCGGGCTGTTGCCGCCCAGCTTGAACACCGACACTGCATGCACCAGGTCGTTGGTCTGGGCTTTCAGACTGCCCGCAGCGGCGGCCATTTGTTCCACCAGTGCGGCATTTTGCTGCGTCGTCTGGTCCATATGGGTAACGGCTTCGCCCACCTGCTGCACGCCGGTGGCCTGGGCTTTGCTGGCGGCGTCAATTTCACCCATGATGGTGGTTACCTGGCGAATCGCACCGACCACTTCGCTCATGGTCTGTCCGGCCTGATCGACCAAGGTGGAACCCTGTTCCACGCGCTCCACACTGGCACCGATCAGGCTCTTGATTTCTTTGGCTGCGTCGGCCGAGCGGCCGGCCAGGCTGCGCACTTCCGATGCCACCACCGCAAAGCCGCGGCCCTGCTCTCCGGCGCGTGCGGCTTCGACCGCGGCGTTCAGCGCCAGGATGTTGGTCTGGAACGCGATGCCGTCGATCACGCCGATGATGTCGTAAATACGGCGCGACGAGTCATTGATGTCCTTCATGGTGGCCACCACCTGGCCCACTACTTCGCCGCCTTGTGCGGCAACCAGCGAGGCATTCAGTGCCAGCTGGTTGGCATGGCGTGCGTTATCGGCGTTTTGCCGCACTTGCGTGCCCAGGGTGTCGGAAGACGCGGCGGTTTGTTGCAGCGCGCTGGCCTGGCGTTCGGTGCGGTCGCTCAGGTCCTGGCTGCCGGCGGCAATCTCGTCGGTGGCGGTGGCAATCTGCGCCGCCGAGTTGCGCACGCCGCTGACCAGGCTCTTGAGTGCGTCCTGCATTTGCGCCATGACGCCCATCAGGCTGGAACTGCCGCCCTGGTTCGGCACCACGGAGCTGAGGTTGCCGGCGGCAATGCTTTCCAGCGTGCGCCGGGCGTCGGACGGGTCGCCGCCCAGTTCGCTTTTGACCGTGGCCAGCAGGCGGATATTCAGAAAAATGGCGATCGCCGTGGCCAGCACGGAAATGCCGATGGACCACTGAACTGCCAGTTCACTCCAGTGGTTGACCTGGTCGTGCACCTGGCTGGAATTTTTTGCTGCGGCTTCGCGCAGCTTCAGCAGCGCAGCGCGCAGTTCGCGCCAGGCCGGGGTTTCTTCCTTGTTCAGGATGGCAATGGCCTCGGTGCCGGATTTGACTTCCGCCAGCACCTTTTCCTGTGCCGCGGCGTGCCGGCTGCGCAAAGCCGCGAGTTCGCTCACGCCGCTTTGCAGATTGCCACCGGCGCTGGCCTCCAGCGTTGCCGCAGTGGCCTTGTCATAGTCTTGCTGCGCCTTTTGGAAGTTTTCCATCGCTTTGGGGTTGCTCGGGTCCAGCACCACATTGCGCAGCGCCTGGCCCATTTGCAGCCCCTGGGCATACATTTCTGACAGCCCGCGTTCGACCTTTTGCTCGGTGTTGAGGTACTGGTCGAACGCGCTGCGGGTGTGGCTGAGCGAACCGACACTGGCCGCCAGCCCGACGATGAACAGAACAACAGGGCCGAGGGCGAATAAAACGATTTTTGCGCTGAATTTCATCAACGATCTCCCGAGTGGTTAGGACGCCAGCGGCGGCGCGCGATGTGGCCGTTGCGTAGTCGTCCATGATACCCACGCGAGTATCGATCGGGAGAAATATCCCGCCTTTATTCGCGGCGCGTATCAGTCTGCCTTGACCGCCAGAATGGGGCAGGAAATAGTCAGCAGAATTTCCTGTGCCATGCTGCCAAGCAGCAATTTGCCGACCGGCGAGCGCCGGCGCAGGCCGATAACCAGCAACGACACTTGGCGCAGATCGACCAGTTCGGCGATTTCGTCGATGGCGTTTCTGCCACGCACAAATTGCTTGAACTCGGCTTTCAATCCGCTGTTGGCCAGCAGTTGCTCGACGCGTTCGACATCCTGCACGTCGGCGCGTGCCGGGTCATCACCGCTGCCGCCGGGCGTGGCATTGACCACCAGCAGGGGCAGGTTGCGCTCCTTGGCATATTCGATGCCCTTGTCCAGGGCTGCCTGGCCTTCCGGGCGGGGTACGTAGGCTACCAATACGGTCATGAATCTCTCTCCTTGGTGTAGTCGTTGCGCGAGGGCAAAGCCAAATCATAGTGGGGTTGGCGGCGCTTTGTGAAGGAATCGGCGGCGCCGAAAAAATAGCGGCTTTATTGATCTGGCGCAACCTTGTGCGGATATTGTGAAATATAGTACACACACGCAATATAGTGCATTTGCGTATAAACACCCGATATCCGTACTTTCATTCAATGGAGACATACATGGCACAGGACGACACCCTCACGGAAGACCGCGAGTCCATCGATAACGACAAATTTGTAGAAGTCAGCTACGCCGATTCGATCCCCAACAACGTAGGCCTGTCTTCCGACCGGCAATTGCTGCGTGCGCTGGAAAGTTGGCATCCGAACTACATCGACTGGTGGAAAGACATGGGCCCGGAAGGCTTCCAGGACGCCGATGTCTATCTGCGCACGGCGGTCGGGGTGGACCCGGCCGGCTGGGCCAAGTTTGGTTATGTGAAGATGCCCGACTACCGCTGGGGCATCCTGCTGGCGCCGCAAGTTGAAGGCCGCACCATTCCCTGCGGTCGCCACAAGGGCGAGCCGGTGTGGCAGGAAGTGCCGGGCGAATACCGTTCGCTGCTGCGCCGTCTGATCGTGGTGCAGGGCGATACCGAGCCGGCCTCGGTGGAACAGCAGCGCTACCTGGGTGCCACCGCGCCGAGCCTGTACGACATGCGCAACCTGTTCCAGGTGAATGTGGAAGAAGGCCGCCACCTGTGGGCCATGGTCTATCTGCTGGTCAAGCACTTCGGCAAGGATGGCCGTGAAGAAGCCCAGGCCCTGCTGGAACGCCGCAGCGGCCAGAAGGACAATCCGCGCATTCTGGGCGCCTTCAATGAGCTCACCCCGGACTGGCTGAGCTTCTTCATGTTCACCTATTTCACCGACCGCGACGGCAAAATGCAGCTCGCGGCACTGGCCGAGTCCGGCTTCGACCCTCTGAGCCGCAGCTGCCGCTTCATGCTGACCGAAGAGGCACACCATCTGTTTGTCGGCGAAACCGGCGTGGGCCGCACCATTGAGGCCACCTGCGCCGCCATGGTCAAGGCCGGCATCACCGACCCTTACGATACCGAAGCCATTCGCAAGCTCGGCGTGGTGGACCTGCCGCTGCTGCAGCGCAAGGCCAACTTCCACATGTCGGTGACGCGCGACCTGTTTGGCAGCGAAATTTCCAGCAATGGCGCCGAAGCCTTCAGCTCGGGCCTGAAAGGCCGCTTCAACGAAGCCAAGCTCAGCGATGACCACCAGCTGCAGGACAGCACCTACAAAGTCACCAGCGTGGTCGACGGCAAACTGGTCGACGCCGATGTGCCGGCATTGCGCGCCATCAACTGCCGCCTGCTCGACGATTACATTGCCGACTGCCAGGGCGGCATCGACCGCTGGAACAAAACCATCGAAAAAGCCGGCATCCAGTTCCAGATGAAGCAGCCGTACAAAGGCTTCAACCGCAAAATCGGTGAATTCGCCGGACACCGCATCAGCCCCGATGGTGTGCTGCTGGGCGAAGCCGACTGGGCGGCACAGAAGGGCAACTGGCTGCCCAACGACAGCGACATGGAATTCATCAACTCGCTGATGAAAGCCAGCCACGGACCCGGCGAATATGCCAGCTGGATAGCTCCTCCGCGCATGGGTATCAACCAGCAGCCGGTCGACTACGAGTACGTCAAGATCGCCTGACGCGGGCGCCGGATAGCGGCAACAACCCGAACCGAATGCGGGTTGTTGCCGCCTAAACTTGACTTGCATCAGGAAACTACAAATTCCTGGAAAACAAGGCCCGCATGTAAGAGACAAGCAACCTTGGCGTGGCTATACTGCCGGCCAAGATCAACCCTACTGGAATTAATCCATGTCAAATCGTCGCGAATTCATTGTTCAGTTTGGCCTCGGAAGCAGCGCACTGCTGGCAAGCCAGGCTTTTGCCCAAGCCATGGTTGCTGATGCCGATCCGCAAGCTGCTGCGCTGGGCTACCACGCTGACGGCAGCAAGACCGACAAATCCAAGTTCCCCAAGTACGCTGCCGATCAGCATTGCGGTACTTGCGCTCTGTTCCAGGGCAAGGCTGGTGACAAGTCCGGTGGCTGCCCACTGTTCGCCGGCAAGCAGGTGTCTGCTAACGGCTGGTGCAGCGCTTACGCCAAGAAGGGCTAAGTAGCGACTGCGGGACTGCGTTTGTCTGACGATTACCAAATCGAGATACCGCAGTCCTTCATTGCGTTATTCATGGCAGCGGGCCGCGCCAAGCCGTCCCTGCCGCGTGCCGAATTGGCACAGCGCTACGAGCTGTGTGAAGATTTGGCTCATATGCTCACAGCCACAGCCCAAGAGATGCTGCACGGCTTGGGAATTACCGAAGCCGATGTGTTGCAGCGCTGTTATCAGGGCCTGTGTACCGAACCGGCGGTGGTTTCCGTGGCAGAAGCCGGCTGGGTTATCTGCCGGCTGGCCGAGTTGAGCGCCTGGCCCTTGCCAGTGTCCTTGTTGTCGGCCTGAGCACCGGAACCTTTTCCCTTCCCTTTGCTATTGTTTTTTCAGTTCCAGTGCGCGTTCGTACAGTGCATTGCGCGACTGTCCGGTAATTTCGGCGGCCAGCTTGACGGCTGTTTTCAGCGGCAATTCGGCCAGTAACAGGGTCAGCACGCGCAGATCCTGGCCGGCTTCTTCGCTGGGCGGCGCGCCATGCAGAACCAGTGCAAACTCGCCGCGCAGATGGTTGGCATCCTGTGCCAGCCAGGCCGGAAAATCGGCCGCTGCCAGCGTCACGATGTCTTCAAACTGTTTGGTCAACTCGCGGCCAACGGTCAGCGGCCGCCGGCCCAGCACTGCCAGCGCGCCGGCCAGCGCTTCAATGCGGTGCGGCGCCTCCAGCAGCAGCACGGCGCGCTGTTCTGCTGCCAGGGCCTGCACGGCGCTGGCCCGTTCGGCAGCCTTGCTCGACAAAAAACCCTGAAAAATGAAGCCCTTGTCCGACAACACGCCGGCCACCGACAGCAGGCAGGTCACGCTGCTGGCGCCCGGCAGTGGAATGCAGCGCAGTCCTTGGGCGGCGACGCTGGAGGCCAGCCGCGCACCGGGGTCGCTGATGCCGGGCGTACCGGCGTCGCTGACATAGGCTACGCGCAGGCCCTGGCGCAGGCGTTCAAGCACCAACAGGGTGGCCTCGGCTTCGTTGTGTTGGTGCAGTGCCAGCAACTGCTGGCTGGTTTTGTCGATGCCGTAGGCGCGCAGCATTTGCTGGGTGTGGCGGGTGTCTTCACAAGCCACCACGTCGGCCAGTTCCAGTACATGCAGGGCACGCAGGCTGATGTCAGCCAGGTTGCCGATCGGTGTTGCCACCACATAGAGCGCGCCTTGCGGATAATGCTGCGCAGCCGCAGCCTCGCGCGCTGCGGCACGGGCAGAAGCAAATGACACGCTCATGGTGAACTTTCCTTGTTGAATTCAAAAACCGGCACCAGCAAACAGATTGGCGACGCGGCGGAAGATGCTGCGTTGGATTATCTGCAGCAGCAGGGCTTGCAATTGTTGCAGCGCAATTATCGAACGCCGGGGCGCGGTGGCGGCGAAATTGACCTGATCATGCGCGGCCGCGACGGCACCCTGGTGTTTGTCGAGGTGCGTGCCCGCGTGCGCAGCGAGTTCGGCGGCGCAGCGGCCAGCATCGGCGCCAGCAAACGCCGGCGCATCGTGCGTGCGGCGCAGCACTATTTACTGGCTTGCGTAAAGTTGCCGCCATGCCGCTTTGACGTGGTGCTGGTAGAGCCGCATGGGCTGCAATGGTTGCCAGCGGCCTTTGACGCGCAGTAACGACTGCTAACAAACACGGGAGTCCCTTGGTGCTTGCAGGTCTGTCAATCCGCGGCGGGCCGGGTATCATCCGCCTATGCTGGAACAACGAATTCAACAACACTTTATCGACAGCGCCGACCTGAAGTACCAGGCCGCCGAAGTCCTGAGCAAACCCATCGCCGCAGCCGTTCAGGCCGTGCTGGCCTGTGTCACCAGCGGCGGCAAGGTGCTGGCCTGCGGTAATGGCGGCTCGGCCGCTGACGCACAGCACTTTTCGGCGGAGTTTATTGGCCGCTTCGAACGCGAGCGCCCGGAACTGGCGGCAATTGCACTGACCACCGACAGCTCCATCCTGACGGCCATTGGCAACGATTACGACTTCAGCGTGATTTTTTCGCGCCAGGTGCGCGCTCTGGGCCAGCCGGGTGACGTGTTGGTGGCGATTTCCACCAGTGGCAATTCTGCCAATGTGCTGGCCGCCATCGAGGCCGCGCATGAGCGTGAAATGGTGGTCATCGGCCTGAGCGGACGTGGCGGCGGCAAGATGAACCAGGCTTTGCGCGATACCGATGTGCACATCTGTGTGCCGCACGAACGCACCGCGCGGGTGCAGGAAGTGCATATTCTGGCCCTGCATTGCATTTGTGATGCGGTTGATGCCCAGCTCCTGGGCGATCAGGAAAGTTCCACATGAAGCGTTTGTTGTGCCAGGCGGCGGCTGTATCGGCCGTGTTGTTGTGCTTGTCCGGCCTGGGCGGCTGCGTGCCGCTGCTGTTCGGCGGCGCCGTCACCACGGCCTTTGTCGCCACCGACCGGCGTACCTCCGGCATGGTGCTGGAAGACAACAATATTCAGCTCAAGGCCGGTGCCCGCATTGCGGATGTTCTGGGTGAGCGCGGCCACGTCAATGTCACCAGCTACAACCTGCGGGTGTTGTTAACCGGCGAGGTGCCCAGCGCCCAGGACAAGGCACTGGTCGAGCAGACCGTGATGAATGTCGATAGTGTGCGCGGTGTCTACAACGAACTGGAAGTGCTTGGTAACTCTACCCTGTCGCAGCGCTCTTCCGACGCTTTGGTGTCAACCCGGGTCAAAGGCGCACTGATCGATGCGCGGGACCTGATTTCCAACGCCTTCAAGGTGGTCACCGAGCGCGGTACCGTCTATGTGCTGGGCCGCGTTACCAAGCGGGAGGCCGCTCGGGCCACCGAAATCATCCGCTCTGCCGACGGCGTGCAGCGCCTGGTTTTGTACTGGGAAGTCATCAGCGAAGACGAATTGGCACGCATGCTGCCAACGCCTCCCGCCTCCGACGCCAAACGCCCCTGAGCCGCGCAGTTGCAGGCCGCCGGGCTGGGCTGCTGCGCCCGCCCAGCCTTGCTTTGCACCTTATTTCAGGCGTTTGATCAGGCTGCTGGTGTCCCAGCGCTGGCCACCCATCTGCTGCACATCGGCATAAAACTGATCGACCAGGGCCGTCACCGGCAGCCGGGCGCCGTTGCGCTTGGCTTCGTCGAGCACCAGGCCCAGATCCTTGCGCATCCAGTCCACCGCAAAGCCGAAGTCGAATTTGTCGGCGACCATGGTTTTTCCGCGGTTGTCGAGTTGCCAGCTCTGTGCGGCACCTTTGCCAATCACATCCAGCACCTGGTTCATGTCGAGCCCGGCGCGCTGGCCAAAGGCGATCGCCTCGGACAGGCCTTGCACCAAGCCGGCAATGCAGATCTGGTTGACCATCTTGGCTAGTTGACCGGCACCGCTGTCGCCCAGGTGGGTGAAGGCGCGTGAAAATGCCATGGCGATGGGTTCGGCGGCCTGGAATGCAGCCAGATCGCCGCCGCACATCACGGTCAGCAGGCCGTTCTGGGCGCCAGCCTGGCCGCCAGATACCGGCGCGTCGACAAACTGCAGTCCGGCCTGGTTGCAGGCTGCTGCCAGTTCGCGGGCTACGCTGGCGCTGGCGGTGGTGTGGTCGACAAAAATGCTGCCACGGCGCATGCCGGCAAAAGCGCCGTTTTCGCCCAGGGTGACGCTGCGCAAATCATCGTCATTGCCAACACAGCAAAACACAAAATCGGCGTTTTCCGCGGCCTGGCGCGGGCTGGCTGCGCTTTGCTGCGCTCCGCAGGCGCTGGCGGCATCGGCAAATTCGGCACACCAGGCCTGGGCTTTGGCGGCGTTGCGGTTGTACACCGTGACCTGGTGGCCGGCGCGCGCCAGGTGGCCGGCCATGGGATAGCCCATGACACCCAGGCCAAGAAAGGCCACTTTGGCGGGGCTGCTGGGGAGGTAGGTTTTGCTGTGGATGGAAGACATAAATTACATGATGGAAAGGCCTTCGGTGCCGGCACTCAGGTTTTGTGCCTTGCCACGCTGGCTGTTGAGTTTGATCTGCAAGCGCAGATCGTTGAGCGAATCGGCATTGCGCAGCGCATCTTCGTAGGAAATGGCATTGCTTTCGTAGAGGTCAAACAGCGCCTGGTCAAAGGTCTGCATGCCCATATTGCGGCTTTTCTTCATGATCTCCTTGATTTCCGAGACCTCGCCTTTGAAGATCAGGTCGGAAATCAGGGGTGAATTGATCATGACTTCCACCGCCGCCACCCGGCCCTTGCCGTCCTGTTTCGGAATCAGGCGCTGCGACACCATGGCCTTCAGATTGAGCGACAGATCCATCAGCAACTGGCTGTGCCGGTCTTCCGGGAAAAAGTTGATGATGCGGTCCAGCGCCTGGTTGGCGCTGTTGGCATGCAGGGTGGCCAGCACCAGATGCCCGGTTTCGGCAAACGACACCGCGTGCTCCATGGTTTCGCGGTCGCGCAATTCGCCCATCAGGATCACATCCGGCGCCTGGCGCAGGGTGTTCTTCAGGGCCGAGGTCCAGCTGTCCGTATCCAGACCGATTTCGCGCTGGGTGATCACGCAATTTTTGTGCGGATGGACAAACTCGATTGGGTCCTCGATTGTGATGATGTGGCCCCAGGAGTTTTCATTGCGCCAGTCGACCATGGCGGCCAGTGTGGTCGACTTGCCGGAGCCGGTTGAGCCGACCAGGATGCACAAACCGCGCTTGGCCAGGACAATGTCTTTCAGGCACTGTGGCACGCCCAGACTGTCGATGCTGGGCAGTTGTGCCGGGATGACCCGCAGCACCAGTCCGACCTTGCCCTGCTGCACAAACACATTGACCCGAAAGCGCCCGATGCTCGGGGGCGAGATGGCGAAGTTGCCTTCCTTGGTGCGTTCGAACTCGGCCACCTGCTTGTCATTCATGATCGAGCGCGCCAGCGCCAGCGTGTGCAGCGCATTCAATGGCTGCGGCGAGACCTTGGTGATACGGCCGTCCACCTTGATCGCGGGTGGAAAGTCTGCCGTGATGAACAGGTCGCTGCCATTGCGGCTGACCATCAGTTTGAGCAGGTCATTGATGAATTTTGTTGCCTGGTCGCGTTCCATGTACGTTCCTCCTGATGGGGCCCGCCCGGGGCCCAAAATCCCATTGTTGCGTGGGCTTGTGACAGTGGCGGTGGCCTGGCAGCAGCAGGCCGCGGCGCCGCCGGGCTCAACCCGGGAAATTCTCCGGAATCTTGGCCTTGCCGCGTGCTTCGCTGGAACTGATCATATTGCGCTTGACCAAGTCGGACAGATTCTGATCCAGGGTTTGCATGCCGACGCTGTTACCGGTCTGGATGCTGGAATACATCTGCGCGACTTTGCCCTCGCGAATCAGGTTGCGTATGGCGCTGGTGCCGAGCATGATTTCATGGGCCGCTATGCGGCCCTGGCCGTCTTTGGTTTTGCACAAGGTTTGCGAGATCACGGCCTGCAGCGACTCGGACAACATGGCGCGCACCATTTCTTTTTCTTCTGCCGGAAACACGTCGATGATGCGGTCGATGGTTTTGGCGGCGCTGGAGGTGTGCAGCGTGCCGAACACCAGGTGACCGGTTTCCGAGGCGGTCATGGCCAGGCGGATGGTTTCCAGGTCGCGCATTTCGCCGACCAGAATGGCGTCCGGGTCTTCCCGCAGTGCCGAGCGCAGGGCGGCAGCGAAAGACTGGGTATGCGGACCGACCTCGCGTTGGTTGACCAGGCATTTTTTCGATTCGTGCACGAACTCAATCGGGTCTTCCACCGTCAGAATGTGGCCGAATTCGGTTTCGTTGAGGTAGTTCACCATTGCCGCCAGCGTGGTTGACTTGCCAGAACCGGTCGGGCCGGTGACCAGTACCAGGCCGCGCGGGCGCAAGGCCAGGTCGGCAAAAATGCGCGGCGCGTTGAGTTGTTCCAGGGTCAGAATCTTGCTGGGAATGGTTCGAAACACGGCGCCAGCGCCACGCTGGTGGTTGAAGGCGTTGACCCGGAAGCGCGCCAGTCCGTCGATTTCAAAGGAGAAGTCGATCTCCAGAAATTCTTCAAAGTGCTTGCGCTGGGTGTCGTTCATGATGTCGTACACCATGGCATGCACTTGCTTGTGGTCCAGTGCTTCGACATTGATGCGGCGCACGTCGCCGTGCACGCGGATCATGGGCGGCAAACCAGCCGAGAGGTGCAAGTCAGAGGCTTTGTTCTTGACGCTAAAGGCCAACAATTGGGTAATGTCCACGGAATCCTCGCTGGGGTGAATAGGCTGGGGCTGTGTTGGTTTGGTACGCTCGGGGGATTATGACCATGATTGTCGACAACCTCCAGCGGGTGCGGTCCCGAATTGTGCAAGCCTGTAGTGCTTGTGGCCGCAGTGAACAGGAGGTAGTGTTGCTGGCTGTCTCCAAGACCTTTGGCGCCGCCGCTGTGCGCGAGGCTTACGCTGCCGGCCAAACCGCGTTTGGCGAAAATTACATCCAGGAGGCGGTGGAAAAGATCGCCGCGCTGGCCGACTTGCCGCTGCAATGGCATTGCATTGGCCCGATCCAGAGCAACAAGACGCGCCTGGTGGCGCAACACTTTGACTGGGCGCATACGGTGGACCGGTTTAAGACGGCACAGCGCCTGAATGATCAGCGCCCGCCGGAGCGCGCCGCGCTGAATGTCTGCATCCAAGTCAACATCGATGGCGGGCCAACCAAGGCGGGCGTGGCACCGACCGAGGTGCTGGCGCTGGCCCAGCAAATTGCCGGACTGCCGCGCCTGCGTCTGCGTGGATTGATGACGATTCCCGAACCAGCGGCCGATTTTGCAGCGGCGTGCGCGGTGCACCAGCGGACCCGGCAACTGTTTGATGCGCTGCAGTCCAGCGGTCTGGCGCTGGACACCTTGTCGATGGGAATGAGCGCTGACCTGGAAGCCGCCGTGCAGTGCGGCAGCAGCATGGTGCGTATCGGCAGCGCCATTTTTGGCGGGCGCCAGTACCCGGCCTGAGGCAGGCGCAGGTTCCTAGCCCAGCTTCAGGTGGGTGCTGTTCTTGATTTCGTCCATCACGGTGTAGCTGCGGGTTTCACGCACGCCGGGCAACTGCCACAGCACGCCAGCAGCAAAGTCGCGATAGGCGGCGATGTCGGCGACGCGGATTTTGAGCAGGTAATCAAAGGCGCCGGCCACCATATGGCATTCCATGATCTGGGCCTGCAGCTGCACTGCGGCTTTGAAGTCTTCCATTCGGCTGGGGCTGCTGCGGTCGACCACGACTTCGACAAAAACCGTCATGGCTGCATTCAATTGCAGCGGATTCAGGCGCGCTTCATAGCCCAGGATGTAGCCGTCTTTGGTCAGGCGCTGCACACGGGCCAGCACCGCGGTGGGTGACAAGGCTACGCTTTCAGCCAGTTTGAGATTGGAAATGCGCCCGTCTTCCTGCAGGCAGTGCAGGATTTTCAGGTCGATGCGGTCTAATCCGCTGAAAAGTGGTGTGGGGTTGCTCATGACTGGGGCGCATGTTAAAGGAAACTTACGAACCCCAACGCCAAGTGTGAAAAAAGGCTCTCCTGATGAAATGGGTTCATTGGTCGATTTGGCAGACTTAGCTGCTAGTTGGCTGGAGAATATCGGCGAACAATTCGTTGTTCCCTGGGTGAATATGTGACTTTCGACTAAATTCAGCGGAGGTGCCATGCCAACACAGCAATATTTGCCGACGCCCTACCGTTCCGAGGCGGCGGTACTGGCCCCGATGCTGGCGGCCCTGCACGGCGCGCTGGACTGGAGCGGTGTGCAGCAATGCGCCAGGCCCTGGATTGTCGCGGTGCGCCAGCATCCTTCGGCGTTCTGGAAGCTGGAGCAGTTGTTGCAGGAATATCCGCTGTCCAGTGCCGAGGGCCTGGCCCTGATGCGCCTGGCCGAGGCCTTGTTGCGCGTGCCTGACACACCGAGCGCGATCGCGCTGCTTGCCGATCAACTGGCGCGGCCGGCGTTTAGCAGTTCGGGCCAGGCAGTGCCGGGGCGTTGGTCGCGCCGGGCGATCGGCCTGGCCAAGCAGCATCTGCCGGTGCCCGCCGGTTCGGAGGCGCCGGCGGACGCTGTGCCACTGGGCGCGCGCGCCGTACTGGCGGCCAGTTTGCGGGCTTTGCAGCTGTTGGGCCGGCAGTTTGTACTGGGCCAGACGCTGGGCCAGGCGCGGCACAAGGCGCAGCAGCTGCGCCAGTCGCAGGGTGCAAGGTTGCGCTTTTCCTACGACATGCTGGGTGAAGGTGCGCGCACCGAGGCCGATGCCTTGGATTACCTGCAGCGCTATGCGGCAGCCCTGGAGTCGCTGGCGTGGGAGGCGGGCGCGGCGGCGCCGGAGCTGAAGGACGGCCTGTCGATCAAGCTCAGCGCCCTGCATCCGCGTTATGAAGATGTGCAGCGCGAGCGCGTGATGCGGGAACTGCTGCCACGCGTCTGGTCCTTGTGTGAAACCGCAGCGCGCGCCAACCTCAACCTGACGCTGGACGCCGAGGAGGTGGATCGGCTGGAGTTGTCGCTGGCGCTGTTGGAGGCCCTGCTACAGCGTGTGGCGCAGCATTACCCGCAGTGGCGCGGTCTGGGCCTGGCCTTGCAGGCCTACCAGACGCGCGCGCTGGAGCTGACACAGCAGGTGATTGCGCTGGCGCGCAAGTACCGGGTGCGCCTGATGTGCCGGCTGGTCAAGGGCGCCTACTGGGACAGCGAAATCAAGCGCGCCCAGGAACTCGGGCTGGCGGCGTATCCGGTATTCACCCACAAGCCGCACACCGATACCTCTTACCTGGCCTGTGCCCAGGCCCTGCTGGCAGCACCGGACGCCGTGTTTCCCCAGTTTGCCAGCCATAACGCAGTCACCATTGCGGCGGTGCTGCAGCTGGCCGAGCGCAGCGGCAGCGCGTTTGAACTGCAGCGCCTGCACGGCATGGGCGAAGGCGTTTACCGCGAGGTACTGAAGAACCCGCGTCTGTCCTGCCGGGTTTACGCGCCGGTCGGGCGGCACCGGGATTTGCTGGCCTACCTGGTGCGGCGCTTGCTCGAAAATGGCGCCAATTCATCCTTTGTGCAACAGCTCGGCGATGTGCGGCTGGACCCGGCGCAGCTGCTGACGTCGCCCTTGCAGCAAGTCGAAGCGGCGGCCTTGGCGTTGCCGCTCGATTTGTTTGGCGCGCCAACCGGCGGGCGCAACAACAGCCGGGGACTGGATTGGTCGCAGGCGCAGCTGCGCGCTGAGTTGCTGCAGGTGTATGCACAAACCGCGCTGCCAATGCAGACCGGTAGCACGCCGTCGGAACTCACCCAGGCACACGCCGCTGCGCAGGCGGCATTCGTGCCCTGGTGCAGCACGCCGGTGGCGCAGCGTGCGCGGGTGCTGCGGCGTGCGGCAGATTTGTTGCAAGAACAGTTGCCGCAGTTGGCGGCCTTGCTGGTGAAAGAGGCGCGCAAAACCTGGCTTGATGCGATCAGCGAAGTGCGCGAGGCGATGGATTTTTTGCGTTATTACGCCGATGAAGCAGAGCGCATTCAGCAGCCGCAGACCCTGACCGGTGTGACCGGCGAGCGCAATACGCTGCTGCTGCGCGGCCGGGGCGTCTGGGTCTGCATCAGCCCGTGGAATTTTCCGCTGGCGATTTTTACCGGCCAGGTGGCGGCCGCACTGGCCACTGGCAATACCGTGCTGGCCAAGCCAGCCGAGCAGACGCCGGCGCTTGCGCAGGCGGCGGTCCGGCTGCTGCACGCCGCCGGCGTGCCGGCGGCGGCCTTGCACTGCCTGCCGGGCCCGGGCGACACGGTCGGCGCGGCGCTGGTGGCCATGCCGGCAATTGCCGGTGTGGTGTTTACCGGCTCCCAGGCGGTGGCAAAAACGATCCAGCGCGCACTGGCGGCGCAGGACGGGCCGATCATCCCGCTGATTGCCGAGACCGGGGGCATCAACGCCATGCTGGTGGACTCTACGGCGCTGCCGGAACAGGTGGTGGACGCAGTGCTGCAGAGTGCGTTCCGCTCGGCCGGACAACGCTGTTCGGCGCTGCGCCTGCTGTGCCTGCACCAAGCCATTGCCGATCCGGTGCTGACCATGCTGCAGGGCGCCGTCAGTTTGCTGGTGCTGGGCGACCCGGCGGACCCGGCGACCGACGTGGGACCGGTGATTGACCGCGCCGCCCTGGGCACCTTGCAGCAGCAGATCCGGCAGCTGCAGTTGCACGCCCGGCCCGTGTTTGGTACGCAGTCCGTGGGCCGCCAGGCAGACGCCGACAGCGCCTGCCTGTTGCCACCGCAAGCCTATGAAATCGACGCCGTGGAGCGTGCCGACACCGAAATCTTTGGACCGGTGCTGCAGGTGCTGCGCTGGTCCGGCGATCCGGCGGCGTTGCTGGCTAAAATCAATGCCCTGGGTTACGGTCTGACGCTGGGCATTCAGACCCGCATTGACAGCCGGGCGCAGCAGCTCGCCGCTGCGGCGCGGGTTGGCAATGTGTATGTCAATCGCAATATGGTGGGCGCGGTGGTCGGGGTCCAGCCCTTTGGCGGTGAAGGCCTGAGTGGCACCGGGCCGAAGGCCGGTGGCCCGCATTATCTGTACCGCTTTTGCGCGGAACAGACCTTGACCGTGAACACCGCTGCCGCAGGCGGCAACGCCGCCTTGCTGGCAAGTTGAGGTACTGGCTGCGGCGCTGAAGCTGCGGCTTCAGTGCGGCTTTAGCGCCGCATCAGAGTGCTTTTGCCGAACAGGGATTCGACCAGATCCACCGCCAGTTCGGCGGTGCGGTTGCGCAGATCCAGTGCCGGGTTGAGTTCCATGATGTCGAGCGAACCGAGTTGCCCGGTATCGGCAACCATTTCCATGCACAGCTGGGCTTCGCGGTAGCTCGGGCCGCCACGCACCGTAGTGCCAACGCCGGGCGCAATGTCGGGGTCGAGAAAGTCGACATCGAAACTGACGTGTATATGGGTGTTGCCGTCGATGCCGGCGAGGGCCTGCTGCATGGTGGCGCGCATGCCGACTTCATCGATGTAGCGCATGTCAAACACCTCCAGCGCATGCTGGTGCACCAGGCGTTTTTCGCCTTCGTCGACGCTGCGGATGCCAATCTGGCGGACGCAGTCGGCGGCGATGGCGGGTATCTGTGGACCCATGCCGATCAACGCCGGCGGCCCCAGGCCGCACAGGCACGCCAGCGGCATGCCATGCAGATTGCCGCTCGGCGTGAGCTGCTGGGTGTTGAAGTCGGCATGGGCATCGAGCCAGAGCACGCGCAGTGTTTTGCCCTGGGCCTGGCAGTGGCGTGCCACGGCGCTGATGGAGCCGATCGCCAGGCAGTGGTCGCCGCCAAGCAGCAGCGGCAGGCGGGCCTGCTGCAATTCGCCCCAGACCGCTGCATGGACCAGCTGGTTCCAGCGCGTTACTTGGTCCAGGTGGCGGTAACCTGCGCTGGCCGGCTGCCAGGGATTGGCCGGGCCATTGAGATTGCCCAGGTCATGAACTTCCAGGCCACGCGCCTGCAAGGCCGCGGCCAGTTGCGCAACGCGCAAGGCTTCCGGGCCCATGCTGGCGCCACGGCTGCCGGCGCCAATGTCGGTCGGCGCGCCGATCAGGCTGATGGGGGTCTTCATGGGGCTCCGAGTGTACGCAGATGCGGCGCGGCGCGGTAGTGGCCCGGTAGTGGCGGCGCCAGGCGGCGCTGGCCCATGCTAAGCTGATCGCCCATTTGACCCGATAACTCTGCGGAGACCAGCATGCCAGGACTCGTACCCCACATTGATCCCGAAGGATTGCTCGAATTTTCGGTGGTTTATACCGACCGCGCGCTCAACCACATGTCGCAGCGCTTCCAGTCCGTCATGAAAGACATCTCGGGCATTCTGAAAGAGGTGTACCGGGCGCCGTCGGTGGCGCTGGTGCCCGGCAGCGGCACTTTTGGCATGGAAGCCGTGGCGCGCCAGTTCGCCGGTGGCAAAAAAGTGCTGGTCATTCGCAACGGCTGGTTCAGCTACCGCTGGAGCCAGATTTTCGACATGGGCCAGATTCCGGCCCAAACCACGGTGCTGAAGGCCCGCCGTGTCGGCACGCACAAGCAGGCGCCCTGGATTCCCTGCCCGATAGAAGAAGTGGTGGCCACCATCCGTGCCGAAAAGCCGGATCTGGTGTTCGCCCCGCACGTGGAAACCGCCGCCGGCATGATCCTTCCCGACGACTACCTGCGTGCCGTGGCGCAGGCGGTGCATGAAGTTGGTGGACTGTTTGTGCTGGACTGCATTGCCTCAGGCGCAATGTGGGTCGATATGCAGGCCACCGGGGTCGACCTGCTGGTAACGGCGCCCCAAAAAGGCTGGAGTGGATCACCTTGCTGCGCCATGGTGATGCTGAGTGCGCGTGCGCGCGCCGCTATCGACGCCACCACCAGTTCCAGTTTCGCCTGCGATCTGAAAAAGTGGCTGCAAATCATGGAAGCCTATGAAAAGGGCGGCCATGCCTACCACGCCACCATGCCCACCGATGCGCTCACGCGCTTGCGTGAAGTGATGGTCGAGACGCGCGACTACGGCTTTGAAAAAGTGCGCCAGGAACAGATCACCCTGGGCAGCAAGGTGCGCGCCCTGTTTGCCGAGCGCGGCATCGCCAGTGTGGCTGCCGAAGGCTTCCAGGCGCCGGGTGTGGTGGTCAGCTATACCGCCGATACCGATATCCACAACAGCAAGAAATTCCTGGCGCTGGGTTTGCAGACTGCCGCCGGGGTGCCGCTGCAGTGCGACGAACCGGCCGATTTCATGAGCTTTCGGGTCGGCTTGTTCGGTTTGGAAAAGTTGCACAACGTGGAGCGCAGCGTTGGCCACCTGGCGGCAGCGCTGGACGCCATGGGCATAGTGGCGCCGCAGGCGCAAGCCGCCTGAACGTGCGGCCCGGGCGCCGCTAGAAGCGTTCCAGCTCGGGGTACTTGAGCTGGCCGTTGCGGACCAGCATCTTGCCGTACTCGGCGCAGCGGTGCAGCGTGGGAATGACTTTGCCCGGGTTGAGCAGGCCGCGCGTGTCAAAGGCGTTTTTCAGCGCAAACATCTGGGCATTTTCGTCGGCCGAAAACTGCACGCACATGCTGTTGAGTTTTTCCACCCCGACGCCATGCTCGCCGGTGACGGTGCCGCCCATGGCGACACTGGTTTCCAGAATGTCGGCGCCAAACAGCTCGCAGCGGTGCAGCTGGTCCGGGTCATTGGCATCAAACAGAATCAGTGGATGCAAATTGCCGTCGCCGGCATGGAACACATTGCAGCAGCGCAGCGCATATTTTTTTTCCATTTCGGCAATTGCCAGCAGCATGTCGGCCAGGCGCTTGCGCGGAATGGTGCTGTCCATGCACATGTAGTCGGGGCTGATCCGGCCGGACGCCGGGAACGCATTTTTCCGCCCGCTCCAGAACCGCAGGCGTTCGGCCTCGCTGGTGCTGACGGTGAGCTGGGTGGCACCAGCGGCCGCCAGTATGCCCGACATGCGGGCAATTTCTTCTTCCACTTCCTCGGGGGTGCCGTCGCTTTCGCACAGCAAAATGGCTTCGGCGTTGAGGTCGTAGCCGGCGTGGACATAGTCTTCCACGGCAATCGTCATGGCCTTGTCCATCATTTCCAGACCGGCCGGAATCACGCCCTGGGCAATGACCTGTGCGACCGCTTCGCCGGCTTTGCGCACATCGTCAAAGCTGGCCATGATGCAGCGTGCCAGCTGGGGCTTGGGGATCAGCTTGACGGTGACCTCGGTAATCACCGCCAGCATGCCTTCGCTGCCGACGACGACGCTCATCAGGTCGTAACCCGGGCCGTCCAGGGCATCACTGCCAATGGTGATGGGTGTGCCCTCCATGGTGAAGCCGCGCAGTTTCTGGATGTTGTGCAGCGTCAGCCCATATTTGAGGCAGTGCACGCCGCCGGAGTTTTCCGCCACGTTGCCACCGATGGTGCAGGCAATCTGGCTGCTTGGGTCGGGCGCGTAATACAGGCCATAGGACGCGGCGGCTTCACTGATGGCCAGGTTGCGCACGCCGCATTCGACCACGGCAGTGCGGCTGCGCAGGTCGATCGACTTGATTTTGTTGAACTTGGCCAGCGACAGGGTGAGTCCCAATGCGTGCGGCATGGCACCGCCGGACAGACCGGTGCCGGCGCCGCGCGCCACGACCGGCACCTGCATGGCATGGCAGGCGGCCAGCACGCGGGAGACCTGCTCTTCGGTTTCCGGCAATGCCACCAGCAGCGGCCGCTGCCGGTAGGCGCTCAGGCCGTCGCACTCGTAGGGCGTGGTGTCTTCCGACTGGTAGAGCAGGGCATGGGCCGGCAAGTGCGGCTGCAAGGCCTGCAGCACCTGCTGCTGCAACGCAGCGCGTTGCTGGGGGGTATTCACGGCGGGGGGAGGGGTCATAGGAGGTTCCTGCGCACAAGCCTCGCACTGTAGGGCAATCGCTGGCGCTGCAGTGTGAAGAAACTTCTCATGGCGTATGAATTGTTTTGACGTGGTGCTTCAGCCCATGGACTTGCGCAGCCAGTCGGAAAACGCCGCCACCTCCCAGCGGTCCATGGCGCCGGTGCGCCAGCACAGGTAGTGCGCATGCGGGCTGGGCAGGGTGCGCATGAAAACGTCGCTGGTGCCGAGCCGGACCAGCGAGCCATCTTCGAGCCAGGGCGCGCCCAGTTTCAGGCGCACCAGAGCAATGCCCATGCCGGCGGCGGCGCAGTCGCACATCAGGCCGATGTCGTTGAATTGGGAGCCGTCGATCGGCTCCGGCCAGTCCAGGTTGTTGGCCGCAAACCAGGTGCGCCAGGGCTCCAGCGGGCTGCGCAGCAAGGCCTCGCCTTCGAGGTCCAGTGCAGTGTGAAACGGGCCGTGTTCGCGCACGTAGGTGGGCGAGGCCAGTGGTGTGACCTCGTCCTTGGTCAGACAGACATATTCCATGTCGGCATAGCGACCGGCGCCAAAGCGCACCATCAGGTCGGCGTCTTCGGCCACCACGTCGAGCAGCGGGATGGAAACCTGCAGCGTCAGGTCAATTTCCGGGTAGGCGTCGGTGAACTGGCGCAGGCGCGGAATCAGCAGGCTGCGCGCAAAGGTCGGCGTCACGGCCAGGCGCAGCTTGCGTTTGCCGGGGGCGGCGGCGGAACTCGGGAATCGCTGCAGCGAGGTCAGGCCTTCGCGCACATGCGCGAGGTATTCGCTGCCTTCGGTGGTGAGTGAAAAATCGGCGCGTCCAAACAGCTTGGTGCCAATGATCTGTTCCAGCTGGCGCACCCGGTGGCTGACCGCGCTTGGGGTGACACACAGTTCTTCTGCGGCCTGGGTCACGCTGCGCAATCGCGCCAGCGCCTCAAAGGTCAGCAGACATTGAATGGGAGGAATACGTGCAGCGCTCATGCCCTAACTATAATTCCGGACTCCCCCAGCAAATGTCCAACCCAGGAACGCCATGTTTGACCTCTTAGCGGTCCTGCCGCAGTATTTTTTGCCCAAACGCGCGCTGACCGTGTTTGCCGGCTGGGTCGCTGGCGCAGAGTGGGGCCGGCTGACCACGTTCATCATTGCCTGGTTTGTGCGGCGCTACCGCGTCAACATGGCGGAAGCGGCGAATGCCGATATTGGCGCCTATCCCAGCTTCAACCAGTTCTTTACCCGGGCCCTGCGCCCGGGCGCGCGTCCGCTGGCGCGGGCGCCTTTTGTCTGTCCGGTGGATGGCGCCATCAGCCAGTTCGGCCACATTGCCGCTGACCAGATTTTTCAGGCCAAGGGGCATCTTTACAGCACCACTGCGCTGGTTGGCGGTGATGGCGGTCTGGCTGCCGAGTTCGAAGACGGTAAATTTGCCACCATTTACCTCAGCCCGCGCGATTACCACCGCATTCACATGCCTTGTGACGGCAGCTTGCGCCGCATGATCTATGTGCCGGGGGCGCTGTTTTCCGTGAACCCAACCACCGCCCGGGGTGTGCCCGGCCTGTTTGCGCGCAATGAGCGGGTGGTGTGTGTGTTTGACTCGCCGCACGGCGCTTTTGTCATGACCCTGGTGGGCGCCACCATTGTCGGCAGCATGGCCACCACCTGGCATGGCGTGGTGAATCCGCCGCGCCCAGGGTATCTGCGTGACTGGCACTACGAGGCCGGCGAAGTGGTGTTGCGCCAGGGCGAAGAGATGGGCCGCTTTCTGCTGGGCTCGACCGTAGTGATGTTGTTTGCCAGTGGCAAGGTGGATTTCAACCCGACCTGGGCTCCGGCCACGCCGGTGTCCATGGGCAGCGTTATGGGTAGCGTGCCACGTTCGCATGGGCGCCGCCCCCGGGTGCCACGCCCGACCTGACTCGCCTTGGTGGCCCGGGGGCCGGGCACCTGCTGAATGGTTAGTGAATGAGTACCGGGTTTTGCGCCAGCTCGGCGTACTGCTCCAGCGTGTCTTCCACTTCTTCCTGGGTGGGCGTGTTCACTTGCCAGGCCTGGATGTGCTGTTGGAACAGTTCGGCCCAGGAGCCGTCCAGATAAACCTCTTTGCCGGAGCGCTTGTCCACGATTTCAAAGCCATGGCGCACCAGCATGGGCAGCGACTGCGCACCGAGTTCCGACTTGCTGGCGCCACTCGGGTGTTGCAGCTCCGATGCCGCGTTGGACAGCATGTGGGTCACCGAGAAGGTGTCTGAATCGTAGAGTGTGTGCATGGCGTGGGTGTTCCAGGGTTGCTGGGCCAGAGGGTAGCTGGCCCGGATGAACTTCGAACATGGGAGCAGGCTCGCGCAAAACAAGAGTAACAGGAATTCCCGGGCGGGATTGCAATCAGTCCGGTTTTTGCGTCTTTTGCCACAGCAAGTCCACAAAGTTACCGCCGGCTTCGGTAATGCGGATGCGCACTGGCAGATAGGCCGTGGCCGGCGCCAGCCAGACTTCGATTTTCTGGTCGAACTGCGGATTGGCTTCTTTGGTCAGCTTGATGCTGCGCAGCCCGCCATCCGGGAATTCCAGGGTTTCCGGGGCGCTGACCTTGAATTCCCAGAGTTCGGCGCGGTGGCTGTCGGCGGCCTGGAACGTGATGCTGCTGCCGCTGCCATAGCGCTGTGGGTCGGCGCCGACCAGGGCGCTGAGCTGCAGCAGGGCGCTGAGCTTGTCCTGGGCGCCAGCCAGCAGCGGCAAATCGCCGTCGCCGGAGCTGAAACTGATGCGGTTTTTGTCCTGTTCAAAGTGCGTGACCAATTCCGGTCCGCGTGCCGTGTCGCCAAATCGGCTCGGCTGCAGGCCCTGGGCGCCCAGCGTGCCGGTGCTGGTCCAGGTGCGCACCCGAAAGCCCCAGGCCGAAATTTCCAGCCGTGCGTCGTAGTGACCGGCAGCGTGCGACCACTGCAAGGTGCCGCTGCCGGTGTAGCGCAGGAAGCCGCGATCCAGGCCATTGCCTTCGTAGTGCAGCTGCGCTGCTGGCGGGAACAGATAGGCCTTCGCTGCCGGTGTGCTGTCGCTGCTGGCGGCCTGGCTGTCCAGGTGCCGGGCCCAGGGTGCTGCCGCGCCGCTGAGTTGCAGGCCCAGCGCCAGTGCGCTGAGCAGGGCCAGGAACTGGCGCGCGCGCGCGCGGCGCAGGCGGGACAACGGGGCGTGGCAGAAGTCAATCATGGAGTGGTCGGGCGCATGGGGCGCCGGGTAGGCGTGCTGACGGAATCAGTGTAATGGAAGGAAAAGCAGGGAAAATGCCGCCATGAAACTTGCAACCTATAAAGACGGCTCGCGTGACGGCCAGCTGGTGGTGGTCTCGCGTGACCTGAGCCAGGCCCACTTCGCAACCCACATCGCCAACCGCCTGCAAGCAGTGCTGGACGACTGGAATTACCTGTCGCCGCAATTGCAGGACATCTCCGACGCGCTCAATGCCGGGCGCGCCCGGCACCCGTTTCCATTCGACCCGGCACAGTGCATGGCGCCGCTGCCGCGCGCCTACCAATGGCTGCATGGCGTGGCCTACGTGCCGCACCTGGAGCTGCTGTGCCGCGCCGGTGGTCTGGAGCTGCCGGAGAATCTGCGGCGCGAACCGCGGCTTTACCAGGGCGCCAGCGACGACTTCATGGGCGCGCAGGATGCGCTGGTGTGTGGCAGTGAGGCCTTTGGCATCGATTTCGAGGGCCAGTTGGTGGTCGTCACCGGCGACGTGCCGCAGGGCTGCGCCGCCGACCGGGCCATTGACAGCGTGCGCCTGCTGATGCTGGGCAATCAGCTGCGCTTGCGCCATCTGGCGCCGGTGCCGGACTGGCTGGGCGGCAGTTTGCTGGATGCGCCCAGCACCGCTTTCAGTCCGGTGGCGGTGACGCCGGACGAGCTTGGCGAGGACTGGAGCCGGGGCCGGGTGCACCTGAACTTGCAGTGCAGCTGGAATGGCCGCAAGGTCGGCCAGTGCGAGGCGCAGACCGATATGGTGTTTCACTTCGGACAGCTGATCGCCCACGCCGCCAAGACGCGCCGGTTGCGCGCCGGCACCCTGCTGGGCAGCGGACCGGTGAGCAATCAGGGCAGTGAAAAGAAGGGCCAAAGCAGCTGGCCCAAGGGCTACAGCAGCATCGCCGAGAAGCGTGCCATGGAAATCGTGCAGGACGGCCAGGCCGCTACCGAGTACATGAAGTACGGCGACACCCTGCGCATCGAGATGAAGCAGGGCAACGGCCAAAGCGTGTTTGGCGCCATCGAACAGGAAGTCTGTTCGCCCGCTGACGCGCTGGAGGCCGCCGCAGCGGCTACGGGTGGCTGAGCTGGATGACGAAAATCTTGATGCCGCGCAGTATCATTTCGATCGCCACTGACACCAGCACCAGCCCCATCAGACGCTCTACCGCCATCACCAGGCGGTTGCCGATGATGCGTTGAATCCTTTCTGCAGAGACCAGCACCACGGCGCTGACCAGCATGGTGACGCACAGCGCGGCAATCCACTCCAGGCGCCGCTCTGGTTGCTGCGACACCAGCAACAGCACCGTGGCCAGCGCGCTCGGGCCGGCAATGGCGGGCACCGCCAGCGGCACGATCAGCGGCTCCACGGTTTGCTCCGGGTCTTCGCTGTGCGGCGGCGGGAACACCATACGCAGCGCGATCAGGAACAAGATCACGCCGCCACCGATCTGCAGCGCCAGCTCGCTCAGGTTCATTACGCGCAGGAATTCCGCGCCGACGAACATGAAGGTCAGTAGCAACAGGAAGGCAATCATGATCTCGCGCAGGATGACCCAGGGCCGGCGCTTGGGCGCCACATGGCGCAAGGCATTGGCAAAAATCGGAATGTTGCCGATCGGGTCGGTGATCAGAATCAGCAGTATGGTGGCCGAAGCAAAGGTGTAGTTCATGGTGCGGGTGCCAGGAGGCCGGGCCTAGGATAGCAGTGCCGCGGCGGCTTGGGCAATGTCCGCAGCGCGGGGCAGATTATGTGTGGCAGATTTTTGCTAACGCTATGGCGATGCGGTACAGTGCATCGGCATTCAACGCACATTGAACAACAACTATTTGGAGGAGACGCCATGAGTACATCGGACACGGCAGGATTTGCGAAGTTTGTCCCGGGTTTTGACTTTTTGCAAAATCTGGCCAAGGGTGCCGGTGGCATTTCGCACATGCCCAATCTGGCCAACTGGGTGGCGCCGACCCTCAATGTGGAAGAACTCGACAAGCGCATTGAAGAGCTCAAGAATGTGCACTTCTGGCTGGAGCAGAATTCGCGCGCGCTGGCCGCCACGATCCAGGCACTGGAAGTGCAAAAAATGACCCTGGCCACGCTCAAGGGCATGAATTTCAATTTGGCCGACGTGGCCAATGCGCTCAAACCGCGCATGCCCGAAGCCACCACCGCTGCGGCGCGCCCACAGGCGGCGCCCGAGCCTGCCGCTGCGCCGGCGGCCGAGGCGCCCGCCGCTGCGGCGTCGGCAGACAAAGCCGCCACGCCGGAGGCTGGCGCGGACGGCGCCAAGGCGGCGCTGTCCGGAATGGTGGATCCGATCAAGCTCTGGGGTTCGCTGACCCAGCAGTTCCAGCAAATCGCCGCCACTGCCGTCAAGGAAGCCGCCAGCCAGGCGGTTGAAATGGAAAAGGCACGCAGTGCTGCCGCCGCCAAGGTGGCCAGTGCCGTGCAGGCGGCGGCCCCCGCAGCGGCCCCCAAGGCGGCGGCCCAGCGTGCCGCCACCAAGGCAACGGCGGCGCCTGCCAAGAAAGTGGCCGCCAAACGCGCCCCCAGTAGCAAGACCGCCGCGCGAAAGACGGCCGGGCGCTAGGCGCGGCGATGAAACTTTTTCCCTTTGGCCACGCCACGCATCCGCAGTGGCAGATGGCGGCCGCACTGACGCTGGCGCAGCTGCGCGCGCACATGGCCTTGCCGCAATACGCGTCGCATCCGACGCTGGCCTTGCTCTACATCACCGACCACTACGTTGCCGAGGCCCAGGACATTCTGGAATACCTGGCCGCGGAGTTGCCGCTGGTGACCGACTGGTCGGGCACGGTCGGGGTTGGCATTTGCGCCAACAATGTGGAATATTTTGACGAGCCGGCAATGGCGGTCATGTTGCTGGATTTGCCGGCCGACCAATACCGGGTGTTTTCCGGCGTGTCCCCGCTGGGCCTGGCGTTCGAGGCGCACACCGCGCTGGTCCATGCCGACGGTGCCACCCCCGACATTGCCGAACTGGTCCATGAGCTGGCGCACCGTACCGATGCCGGATTTTTGTTTGGTGGTCTGGCTTCAAGCCGCTCCACCAGCGTCCAATTTGCCATTGCTGCGGACGGCAATATCAGCGGTCACGGCGCTGCCAGTGGGGTGTTTCGCGGTGGCTTGAGTGGCGTCGCCTTCAGTTCCTCTGTGCACATGGTTTCGCGTGTGACCCAGGGATGTGCGCCAGTGGCGCCGGCGCGCTGCGTGACGCAGTCGGATCGCAATCTGATTCTTCGCCTGGACGACCAACCCGCCTTGCAGGTAATGCTGGCTGACCTGGGCATCAGCCTGGAGCAGCCGCAGCAGGCGCTGGAAGTGGTGCGCGCAACCCTGGTCGGACTGGCGCCGGCCAGCGGAACCCTGGTGCAGCAGACCGGCAATTTTGGTAACGACGTGTTGGTGCGCCACATCATTGGGCTCGATCCGGCACGCTCCGGGGTGGCCGTGGCCGATCTGGTTGAGCAGGGCATGCATGCTGCCTTTTGCCGTCGCAATTTGCAGGCTGCGCGGGCGGACCTGGTGCGCATCTGTGCCGAAATCCGGGAAGAGCTGGAATCGGAAGAACTCTCCAGCGCCGGTGTCGTGCCGCAGGCGGACGCGGCCGCAACGGGCTGGCAAGCGGCGCGCCGTATCCTGGGCGCGGTGTATGTCAGTTGCACCGGGCGCGGCGGTCCGCATTTCGGTGCGCCCAGTGCCGAGTTGCAGTTGCTGCGCCGCACCCTGGGTGAGGTGCCGCTGGTGGGCTTTTTTGCCGCAGGAGAAATTGCCCACGACCGCCTTTATGGCTACACCGGCGTGTTGACGGTGTTTACCGATGTTTGACTCTTTTCAGGCGGGCCCATGAAAAATATCGATCTCAAAATATCCAGCTTGCTGGCCCTGGGGTTTGGCTTCCTGGCGCTGCTGATTGTGCTGATGGGGGCCAGCACCCTGTGGCGCACGTCCCAGGTGTCGGAGGCATTTGGCACGGTGATGGAGCAGCGCTATCCGAAGATCAGCAATCTGCACCACATCAATGACAACATGAGCGACGTGGCGCGCTACCAGCGCGACGCTTTGCTGCTGTCGGACGCCGACGACATCAAAAAGTTGCTCGACCTGATGGCGGCGGCGCAAAAAGACAATACCGAGCGCATGGCGGTGCTGGCGACTTCGCTGCAGTCCGAGCAGGGCAAGCAGTTGTTCGCCGCGATGCAGGACTTGCGCCAGCAGTTCATACCTTTGAATGAGCGCTTCATGGGGCAGATTCGCTCCGGCAACCAGGAGCTGGCCAAGATCGGTCTGCTGGCCGAACTGGGGCCGGTGGAGCTGAAATATTTTGACGCCATCAGCCAGCTGGTCAAATACCAGGAAGCGCAGATGCAGTCTGCCAAGGCCGAGGCTGCCGCTTCGGTGGCCTCCCTGCGCACCACCTTGCTTCTGACCGGCGGTTTCGGTTTGCTGGCCGCCACCATTGCGGCCTTGCGCATCATGCGCGCGGTGACGGCGCCGATCCATGAGGCGGTGGAAGTGGCCCGTGCCGTGGCTGCTGGCGACCTGAGTTACCCCGTGCATGACGGGGGCAACAATGAAACCGGCAAATTGCTGGGCGCGCTCAAGGATATGCAGAGTGCGCTGGTGACTGTGGTGGCGAATGTGCGCAAGGGCTCGCAAAGCGTGGCCCTGGCCTCGGCGGAAATCGCCCAGGGCAACCAGGACCTGTCGGATCGCACCGAGCGCCAGGCCAGCGCGCTGCAGCAAACCGCGTCCTCTATGCACGCCCTGGATAGCCAGGTGCACCACAACGCCGACAGTGCCAAACAGGCGAACCAGCTGGCCCTGAATGCCTCGGATGTGGCGGTGCACGGAGGCGAAGTGGTCGGCCAGGTGGTGCAGACTATGCGCGAAATCAACGAAAGTTCGCGCCGCATTGCCGACATCATCAGCGTGATTGACGGCATTGCCTTTCAGACCAACATCCTGGCGCTCAATGCTGCCGTCGAAGCGGCGCGTGCCGGCGAGCAAGGGCGCGGCTTTGCTGTGGTGGCCTCGGAAGTGCGCAGTCTGGCTGGGCGTTCCGCCGACGCGGCCAAGGAAATCAAGTCGCTGATCAATGCCAGTGTCGAGCGCGTCGAACGCGGCAGTGCCCAAGTGGACAAGGCGGGCGAAACCATGAACGAGCTGGTGGCGGCGATCCGCCGCGTGACCGACATTATGGGCGAAATCAGTGCCGCCAGCAGCGAGCAGTCGGGTGCCGTGGCGCAGGTCGGCGCCACCGTGACGCAAATGGACCACACCACCCAGCAAAATGCCGCACTGGTGGAACAAATGGCCGCCGCTGCCGGGAGCTTGCGCAGCCAGGCCAGCGATCTGGTGCAGTCGGTGGCCATTTTCAAATGGGGTGCCGGCGCTGAGGTGCCGCTGCCGAACTCCGATAGCATGCGTTTGGCCAAGTCGGGCACGCGCGCCGCTGCCGGCGCCGAGCGGCGCGTTCTGGCCGCACCCGTGGCGAAGACGGCCACGCTGGCACGCCCAGCGAAAACGCCGGCCGCCGCCACCCCGGGCCGTACTGCTAAAGCGCCGACACCGGCCCAGCTGGCCAAGGCGCCGCAACTGGAAGCGCGGGCCCGGCCAGCGGCGGACGACGACGCCTGGGAAACCTTCTAACGCAGCATCGACGCCGGCTATACGCCGCGTGCGCGGTCGCTGTGGAACTGCGTGACAAAGGCGCCAAAGCGGCCCAGGTCCAGCGCATCGCGGATTTCCTGCATCAGGTTCAGGTAGTAGTGCAAATTGTGGATTGAGGTCAGCATCGGTCCGAGCATTTCGCCGCAGCGGTCCAGGTGGTGCAAATAGGCGCGGCTGAAGCCTTCCCGGCCACCGTCCTTCCAGGACACGCCGGAGCTGCCGGCACAGGCATGGCAGGTGCAGGTTTCGTCGAGCGGGCGCGGGTCGGTCTTGTGCCGCGCATTGCGGATTTTCAGGTCGCCAAAGCGGCTGAACAGCGTGCCATTGCGGGCATTGCGTGTCGGCATCACGCAGTCGAACATGTCGATGCCGTTTTGCACGCCGGCGACCAGGTCTTCCGGTGTGCCCACGCCCATCAGGTAATGCGGCTTGTGTTGCGGCAGCTTGGGGCCGACATGGCGCAGCAGGCGCAGCATGTCTTCCTTGGGTTCGCCAACCGACAGGCCGCCAATGGCAATGCCCGGGAAGTCCAGCGCTTCCAGCCCGGCCAGTGAGGCGTCGCGCAGTTCTTCGAACATGCCGCCCTGAACGATGCCAAACAAGGCGTTCGGATTGCCCAGGCGGGCGAATTCGTCGCGGCAACGCTGGGCCCAGCGCAGGCTCAGTTCCATGGAATTCTGGGCTTCGCGCTGGGTGGTGATCTGCCCTTTGGTCTTGGCTTCGACCGACAGATAGGGCGTGCACTCGTCAAACTGCATCACGATATCGCTGTTCAGGATGCTCTGGATCTGCATGCTGATCTCGGGCGTCAGAAACAGCTTGTCGCCATTCACCGGCGAGGCAAAGCGCACGCCTTCTTCCGAAATCTTGCGCATGGCACCCAGGCTCCAGACCTGAAAGCCGCCGGAGTCGGTGAGGATCGGGCGGTCCCATTTTTCGAAGGCATGCAGGCCGCCGAACTGCTGCACCACGTCCAGCCCCGGGCGCATCCACAGGTGAAAGGTGTTGCCCAGAATGATCTGCGCATTCATTTCTTTCAGGCTGCGTGGCATCACGCCCTTGACCGTGCCGTAGGTGCCGACCGGCATGAAGATCGGGGTTTGCACTACGCCGTGGTTCAGCGTCAGGCGGCCGCGCCGGGCGTGGCTGCCGGCGTAGCTGCCGTCGGTACTGGCGGGGTCGGTGTTCAGAATGTCAAAGGTCAGCATGCGGGGGTTCCATCGCGAAGGGGGAGTTCATTTCGGTGCCGGGATTCAGGGCTGGCGTGCCAGCAGCATGGCGTCACCATAGCTGAAAAAGTGGTATTGGTTGGCAATCGCTTCGCGGTACAGGGCGCGGATATGTTCGTAACCGGCAAAGGCACTGACCAGCATCATCAGGCTGGACTTGGGTAGGTGGAAGTTGGTCAGCAGCAGATCGACGTGCTGGAACGCAAAGCCGGGCGTAATGAAGATGCGCGTGTCGCCCTGGGTCTGGCCGCTCTGGGCCCAGGACTCCAGGGTGCGTACGGTGGTGGTGCCGACCGCCACCACGCGTGCGCCGCGCGCCTTGCAGTCGGCAATCGCCTGCTGGGTTGCCGGCGGTATGTCGTACCACTCGCTGTGCATCTGGTGCTCGGCCAGGTTTTCGGTCTTGACCGGCTGGAAGGTACCGGCGCCGACGTGCAGCGTGAGCTGGGCGCGCTGTACGCCCATGGCATTGAGCTGGTCCAGCAGCGCCTGGTCGAAGTGCAGTGCGGCGGTGGGCGCGGCCACGGCACCCGGGTTGCGCGCAAATACGGTCTGGTAGCGCTCGGCGTCTACTGCCGAATCGCTGTGCGTGATGTAGGGCGGCAGCGGTACATGGCCGTGGCGCTGCATCAGGGTGTAGGGATCGTCGCCCTGGTCATTTGACAGCACCAGGCGGAACAGCGGACCGCTGGCGTCGGGCCAGCGCCCGAGCAGGGTGGCGCTGAAGCCGTCGGTCGCGCCGGCGGCGCCGTGCATGATCAGGGTGGTGCCGGGCTCCGGCTTCTTGCTGACGCGCATGTGGGCGGCCACCTGGTTGCCGCTGAGCACCCGTTCCACCAGCAGTTCGACCTTGCCGCCACTGGGCTTTTCACCAAACAGGCGCGCGTGCAGCACCTTGGTGTCGTTGAACACCAACAGGTCGCCGCGGCGCAGCAGCTGCGGCAGGTCGCGCACGATGCGGTGCACCGGCGTGCTGCCGCTGCCATCGAGCAAGCGTGCGGCGCTGCGTTCGGCAGCCGGGTGTTGGGCGATCAGCGCAGGGGGAAGATCAAAGTCAAAGTCGCTTAGGCAATAGGCCTGCGGCGTGGCGGGAGATGTGTGGGGCATTGTGCTTGAGGGTCGAACAAACCCGTACCAAGGAGTAAAGACAGGGCAGAATTGTCCCATGTCTGACACCGTCCCCTCCGATCCCCCCGCCGCTGCACCCGCTGCCGCTGGCAAGCGGGCGGCCAAGACCTCTGTGAAGACAGCCGCGAAGGCCGACGCCAAGGGCAGCGCGGCGAGCCCGAAAACGGCGCTGCAGCTGGCGCTGGAGAAGCTGGGTTTGCGCCGCGATATCGACCTGGCGCTGCATTTGCCGCTGCGCTACGAAGACGAAACCCGCATTACCCGCCTGCGCGATGCCCGCGAAGGCGATCTGATCCAGATCGAGGCCCGGGTGATGGACTGTGAAGTGGCCTACCGGCCACGGCGTCAACTGGTGGTCAAGGTGGATGACGGCTCCGACAGCTGTACCCTGCGTTTTTTCAATTTCTATCCATCGCAGCAAAAAGCGCTGGCGGTGGGCACCCGCATCCGCGCGCGCGGTGAGGTCAAGGGCGGCTTTCTCGGCTGGACCATGTTGCACCCCAGCTGCAAGCCGGCGCGCGGCGACCTGCCAACTGCCCTGACGCCGATCTATCCGACCGTCGCCGGCCTGGGCCAATACTATTTGCGCCAGGCCGTGCTGGGCGGGCTGGCACGCGCCGAACTGTCCGACACCTTTGCGCCCGGCGACCTGATGGAACTCAATCCGCACGCCCTGTGGACCTTGCGCCAAGCCTTGCAGTTTCTGCACCATCCGACACCCGATGTTTCGCTGGCCACCCTGCAGGACCACAGCCACCCGGCCTGGCAGCGCCTGAAGGCCGAAGAGCTGCTGGCCCAGCAGCTGTCACAGCTGCAGAGCCGGCGCCTGCGCGCCACCCTGCGCGCGCCCCAGCTGGTAGAAGTGCCGGGTGGCACACTGCACCAGCGCTTGCTGGACGCGCTGCCATTCCCGCTCACGGCAGCGCAGCAGCGGGTCGGACGGGAAATCGCCGCCGACATGGCCCGCGCTTTGCCAATGCACCGTTTGTTGCAGGGCGATGTCGGTGCCGGCAAGACGGTGGTGGCGGCGCTGGCGGCCGCGGTGTGCATCGATGCCGGCTGGCAATGTGCGCTGATGGCGCCGACCGAAATTCTTGCCGAGCAGCATTTCCGCAAGCTGATCGGCTGGCTCGAACCGTTGGGCATCTGCACTGCCTGGTTGACCGGCACGCAAAAGACCAAGCAGCGCCGTGCCATGCTGGAAATGGTCGAGAGCGGGGCGGCCCAGCTGGTGGTTGGCACCCACGCGGTGATCCAGGAAAAAGTGCATTTCAAGAACCTGGCGCTGGCCATCATCGACGAACAACACCGCTTTGGCGTGGCCCAGCGCCTGGCCTTGCGCAACAAGCTGCAGCACGACGCCATGGAGCCGCACATGCTGATGATGACGGCCACGCCGATACCGCGCACGTTGGCGATGAGCTACTACGCCGATCTGGACGTGTCAACGCTGGACGAACTGCCGCCCGGGCGCACCGCTATCGTCACCAAGGTGGTAAACGAGACCCGGCGTGCCGAAGTGGTGCAGCGCATCCGGGCCCAGATCGCCCTGGGCCGGCAGATTTACTGGGTCTGTCCGCTGATCGAAGAGAGTGAGGCGCTGGACCTCAGCAATGCCACCGAAACCCACGCCGAGCTGGCGGCGGCGCTGCAAGGCAGCGCGGCGGACGGGCAGCCGCCGGTGCAGGTCGGCTTGCTGCATTCGCGTCTGCCCGCCGACGAAAAAAAAGCCGTGATGGCGGCATTTGTGCAGGGCCAGATGGCGGTGCTGGTGAGTACCACGGTGATTGAAGTCGGTGTTGACGTGCCGAATGCTTCGCTGATGGTGATTGAGCACGCCGAACGCTTTGGTCTGTCACAGCTGCACCAGTTGCGCGGTCGGGTCGGGCGCGGCGCGGCGGCGTCGGCCTGCGTCCTGCTGTATTCGGTGGGTGAGACCGGGCGCCTGAGCGAATCGGCGCGCGAGCGCCTGCGTGCCATGGCGGAAACCAGCGACGGCTTCGAGATCGCCCGGCGCGACCTGGAAATTCGCGGTCCCGGTGAGTTTTTGGGTGCCCGCCAGAGCGGCGACGCCATGCTGCGCTTTGCCAATTTGGCCACCGACACGGCCCTGCTGGAGTGGGCGCGCCAGGAGGCCCCGCGCATGCTGGATCACCATGCCCATCTGGCGGAAAAGCATGTGCAGCGCTGGCTCGGCACGCGTGCCGATTACCTTAAAGCCTGACGCGGGCGATGTTTGTGCGGTCGCAGCACTGGCGCATAGGACAATAGCGCCATGACCCTGACCGAATTGAAATATATCGTTGCCGTGGCCCGCGAACGCCACTTCGGCAAAGCGGCGGAAGCCTGCTTTGTTTCGCAGCCGACGTTGTCGGTGGCGGTGAAAAAGCTGGAAGAAGAGCTGGAAGTCAAGCTGTTTGAGCGCAACGCCAATGAAGTCACAGTGACGGCGCTGGGAGAAGAAATCGTGCGCCTGGCCCAGGGTGTGCTGGAGCAGGCGGCGCACATCAAAGACACTGCCAAGCGCGGCCAGGACCCGCTGGCCGGTCCGCTCAAGCTGGGCGTGATCTACACCATTGCCCCGTACCTGCTGCCTGATCTGGTGCGCCAGATCATCAGCCAGTGGCCGCAAATGCCACTGATCCTGCAGGAAAACTTCACCGTCAAACTGCTGGACATGCTGCGCACCGGCGAGATCGATTGCGCCATTCTGGCCGAGCCCTTCCCTGAAGCCGGGCTGGCGGTTGCGCCCTTGTATGACGAGCCCTTTTACGCGGCCCTGCCGGTGCAGCACGCGCTGGCAGCGCAGGCCAGCGTGTCGGCCGAGCAGCTGAAAAACGAAACCATGCTGTTGCTTGGCAACGGCCATTGCTTTCGCGACCATGTGCTTGAGGTGTGCCCCGAATTCGCCCGGTTTTCCAGCGATGCCGAGGGCATTCGCAAAAGCTTTGAGGGCTCGTCACTGGAAACCATCAAGCACATGGTGGCCGCCGGCATGGGTGTGACCCTGGTGCCGCGCCTCAGCGTGCCGGCCGAGGCGCTGGAGCCGCGCAAGCGGCGCCAGCCGGAAGGCTTTGTCAAATACCTGCCGATCGTTGATGCCCACGGTGCCGCACCACCGACCCGGCGCATTGTGCTGGTCTGGCGCCGCAGCTTCACCCGCTACGAGGCCATCGCCACGCTGCGCAACGCGGTGTATGCCTGCGCTCTACCGGGCGTGACGAGGCTGTCATGAGTGCGCGTTTCGGTTTGTACCTGGATCTAATCCGCTGGAACCGGCCGGCCGGCTGGCTGTTGCTGCTGTGGCCGACCCTGAGTGCCCTGTGGCTGGCCGCTGACGGATTCCCGGGCTGGCATTTGCTGCTGGTGTTCAGTCTGGGCACGGTGCTGATGCGCAGCGCCGGCTGCTGTATCAATGACGTTGCCGATCGCCACTTTGACCGCCATGTCAAGCGCACCGCACAGCGGCCGGTCACTAGCGGAGCGGTGTCGCCGCGCGAGGCGCTGCTGGTCGGTGCCGTGCTGGCGTTGCTGGCATTTGGCCTGGTGTGCAGCACCAACGGTCTGACCATCGCCTGGTCGTTCGGGGCTTTGTTGGTGACACTGGTGTATCCCTACGCCAAGCGCCATGTGGCGATGCCGCAGGCGGTGCTGGGTCTGGCTTTTGGTTTTGGTATTCCGATGGCCTTTGCCGCTGTGCGTGGCGCTATTCCCGGGCTGGCCTGGCTGTTGATGCTGGGCAATTTGTTCTGGGTGCTGGCCTATGACACGGAGTACGCGATGGTGGATCGGGATGACGATTTGCGCATTGGTATCAAGACGTCGGCGATTACGCTGGGGCGCTTCGATGTGGCGGCGGTGCTGGCTTTTTATATTGTCTTTCTGGTGCTTTGGTCGGCGGTGGTTGTGTCGCTTGGGCGGCCGCTGTTCTGGTGGCTGGGTGTGGTGCTGGCGGGTTTGCAGGTGCTGTGGCATGCCCGCTTGATTCGAGACCGTAGCCGTGAGGGCTGTTTTCGGGCGTTTCGTCTGAACCATTGGCTCGGCGGGACGCTGTTTTTGGGCTTGTTGTTGCGTTCCTGGATGGTCTGAGCGGCGCTGGCCGGGTTACAGGTTCGCGTGGTATGGCGTTCGTTACGCCTTGGCATGCGCTGCTTGCCTGCTGCGGTATGGGCGCTCACTGCGTTGCTTGCCAGCTTGTGTCCTTTGCCTCCTGCCTTGGTGGCGCTCGCTGCGTTGCTTGTCTGCTTGTGGTTTTTGTTTCCTGCTTTATTGGCGCGCGCTGCGTTGCTTGCTTGTGCTCTTTTCCTCCAGCTACGTTATTGGCGTTCGCTGCATTGCGCTGTACTCCTGCTTGAGTCTGCTGGCTCCTGCTTTGTTGGCGCTCGCTGCGTTGCGCGTCCGCGGGTGGGCGAGGACTGACGAAGCGGGCACCCGTTCTACGGTCCACGCTCGCTGACCAGCGCCTCCGGGAAACCCGCCGCACTTCACAAACACCTTGACTGGCGCCACCGCTTGGTCACAGCAGCGAATGGGACCTACGCCCGGATACCCACTTCGCCAGTCCCCAGATATTTTTGTAAATATTTCAAGGATAAAAATACCGAATACCGAATACCGAATACCGGGTACTGGGCACCGGCTAGCGGCTAGTGGCGGGTGGCGAGCACCCAGTGACTACTCGCCTTTGGCAGTCCACGGGCGCAGTGGCGCGGTGTCTTTGGTATTTGTCTTCCTCTCACAATATTTACAAAAATATCTTGGGGCTGGCGAAGTGGGTGTGCGGGCGCAGGCCTGGATTCGCCGCTGTA
>CAIUDG010000003.1 GCA_903897925.1 uncultured beta proteobacterium
CATCGTCGGCGGCGTACAGGCCGACCAGGGCAGCTCGTTCCAGATGATGCAGCAGCGGGTGGACAAGTTTGTCGCCATCGTGCGCGCCGATCCGGCGGTGTTGAACGTGATCGGATCCACCGGTGGCAACCAGCGCAACACCGCCAACTTTTACCTGACGCTGAAACCACTGGCCGAACGCAAGCTGCCGGTGGACGCCGTGGTGGCGCGTCTGCGCGGCAAATTGGCCCACGAACCGGGGGCCAATCTGTACCTGGTTCCGGTACAGGACATCCGCATCGGCGGGCGCCAGTCGAATGCGCAATACCAGTACACGCTGCAAGCCGACAGCCTGGACGACCTGCGCCTGTGGGAGCCGCGCATCCGCAACGCCCTGTCACCATTGCCGGAGCTGACCGACGTCAACACCGACCAGCAGGACAAGGGCATGCAGACCTCGCTGACGATAGACCGCGACGCTGCAGCGCGCCTGGGCGTCACGGTGAGCAACCTCGACACCACGCTCAACAACGCCTTCGGCCAGCGCCAGGTCGGCGTAATCTACAACCCGCTGAACCAGTACCGCGTAGTGATGGAGCTGGCGCCCGAATACCTGCAGGGCCCGCAAACCCTGGAGCGCCTGTTCATCACCAGCCAGAGCGGGGCCCAGGTGCCGCTGTCGATGCTGGCGAAAGTGGAAACCACCGTCACGCCGCTGGCAGTGAACCACCAGAGTGGCACGCCGGCCTCGACCATCAGTTTCAATCTGCCACTCGGGGTGTCGCTGTCGCAAGCCAACGAGGCGATTGAATCGGCGGTGCACGGACTCGGGCTGCCAGTGTCGGTGCGTGGCAGCTTCCAGGGCACCGCCAATGCTTTTACGCAGTCGCTGTCCTCGCAACCGCTACTGATTGCTGCGGCCCTGGTGACCATCTATCTGGTGCTGGGCATGTTGTACGAGAGTCTGATCCATCCGCTGACGAGTCTGTCGACCCTGCCCTCGGCCGGCGTCGGCGCCCTGCTGGCGCTGATGCTGTTCCAGACCGATTTTTCCATCATCGCGCTGATCGGCGTGATACTGCTGATCGGCATCGTCAAGAAAAACGCCATCATGATGATCGACTTCGCCATCGCCCGCCAGCGCGCCGGCAACCCCTCGGCCGGCGCCGCCATCTACCGCGCCGCCAACCTGCGCCTGCGCCCGATTCTGATGACCACCCTGGCCGCCATTTTTGGCGCCGTACCACTGGCCCTGGGCAGTGGCGACGGCGCCGAAATGCGCCAGCCGCTGGGCATTGCCATCATGGGCGGCCTGATCCTGAGCCAGTTGCTCACGCTCTACACCACGCCGGTGGTTTACGTGCTGATGGACCGCCTGCGCGGCCAGCGCCGGCGCCGCATCCCCTTCACCCCTGCCGCTCCCGTGGCGCCCACCGAGGCCACCTGACACCCTATGCTGCATCCCTGCCTGAAACCCCTGACCCTTGCCTTGGCTGGCGCGCTCTTGCTCAGCGCCTGCGCCGTCACCGAAGTCAGCGCACCAGCGCCGGCCAAGGCGCCGGAACAATTCAAGGAAGCGCTGCCAGCCCAGGCCGGCGCCAGCACCGCGGTACCGGACGCCTGGTGGCAGATGTTCCAGGACCCGGTGCTCGACGAACTGGAACGCCAGGTGGTGATCGGCAACGAAAACCTGAAAATCGCGCTGGCCCAGGTGGCCAGCGCGCGCGCCACGCTGGATGCCAGCCAGAGTGCCGAACTGCCGACCCTGGCGGTCGGACTGAACGGCACGCGCAGCGCCAACGTCGTGGGCTCCGGCGCCAGCAGCGACCCCAGCACCAATGTCGCACTGAACGCCAGCAGCAGCTGGGAAATCGACGTCTGGGGCCGGCTGTCGATGGCGGTGCGCAGCGCCGAAGCCTCGGCCAAGGCCTCGCAGGCCGACCTGACAGCGGCACAGCTGTCAGCCCAGGCGACGCTGGCACAAAGCTACTTCGCCCTGCGCAGCGCCGAGTTGCAGCAGACGCTGCTGGAGCGCAGCGTGCAGGCCTTCCAACGCGCGCTGGACCTGACACAACAGCGCCACCAGGGCGGTGTTGCCGCGCTCAGCGATGTGCTGCAAGCACAGACCCAGCTCAGCAGCACGCGCACCCAGCTGGCCGACACCGCCGCACAGCGGGCGCAACTGGAACACGCCATCGCCGTGCTGCTCGGCCAGGCGCCGTCCAGCTTCAACCTGGCACCGACCTACAAGCTGCCGGACAAGGTCAGCGTGCCACACACGCTGCCAGCCCAGCTGTTGCAACGCCGACCCGACATTGCCGCGGCGCAATTGCGTGTGCGCGCCGCCTACGCCCAGATCGGCATCGCCGATGCGGCCTACTTTCCCAGCCTGAGCCTGTCCGCCAGTGCCGGCTACACCCAGTCTTCGCTGGCCAGCCTGTTCAGTGCACCGAACCTGGCCTGGTCACTCGGCGCCTCGCTGAGTGAGTCGGTATTTGACGGCGGCGCGCGCCAGCAGGCCAGTGCCCAGGCACGCGCCAACGCCAGCCAGATCACGGCAAGCTACCGCCAGACCGTGTTGACCGCGCTGCAGGAAGTCGAGGACAACCTGGTGCTGGCGAATCGCCTGAGCGAGGAAGTGCAATCGCAGACCGAAGCGCTGCAGTCGAGCCAACGCAACCTGGACCTGGTAATGGAACAGTACCGCGCCGGCACTGTCAGCTACCTGAACGTCAGCGCCGCGCAAAGCTCCGCACTGGGCAGTGAAATCAGCCTGATCTCGGTACGCAACCGGGAACTCGCGGCGCTCAACATCCTGCTGAAAAACATCGCCGGCCGCTGGGACGCACCCTGAGCGTAACCCCGCATAACCCCGCATAACCCGGCGTGACCCGGCGTGACCTGGCGCAGACACTTGGCAGCGGCTTGCGCACCACAGGTCAAATGCGCCTGCGTTGCTGGAGTGCTTGGTGCAAATTCGCGCCATGCGCCCTACCGCACTGCGTCAAGCACCATCGCCGCACGACGGCTTCACATTGATCGAATTGATGGTCGTGGTCAGCACCATTGCGGTGCTGGCAGCGCTTGCCTTTCCAAGCTACTCCGCGTATATCACCCGCTCGAAGATGGTCGAAGGCGTCAATCTGGCCCATGCCTGCATGACCGCCCTGGACACCTATGCCGCCGACCACCCGGATGACCTGACCGACAGCGCCGGCAACGCCGTCTGCGACACCACGGTATTGAAAACCGAAAATTTCATTACGCAGCCAATCAGCGTGCAGTCCGGCACCGTGGTAATCATCCGCATCCAGCTGTCACCAAGCTTCGGCGGGAGCCTGTCGAATACCCAGTTTGGCTGGTGGAAAGACTACGCACAGAGCAGTCCACGCTGGGTCTGTGGCGGAACCCTCTGGGTCAACACCTCACCCATACTGGAAGCCTCGCTGCCTTCCAGCTGTCACGGCTGAGCGCCGGCTGTCCAATTGACCGAACCCTGCACATTCGCTGCTGTGCTGGTACTTGGGGCACGAACATAATCGCGCCTGGGACGCAGCAACTATCCGATACAGAAAGGCCTCCATGACACACGCAAATCCATCCCGCTACGCCAACGCCGCGGCGCTGGCCATGGCCCTCAGCGCGGCCCTTCCTGCGGGCGCCGCCACGCCAGGCATGCCCGATATGGGTGCCGCCGCCCGGCCCACCACCGACAAATGCTTTGGCATTGCACGCAAAGGCCAGAACGGTTGTGCCGCGGGCGCCGGCGCCAATTGCGCCGGCACCGCCAAAGCCGACTACCAGGGCAATGTCTGGATGGAGGTACCCGCCGGCACCTGCCTGAAAACCCGCTCCAGCACCTCCCCCACCGGCTATGGTCAGCTGGCACCGTTCCAGGAAAAAAAGTCCTGAGCGCCCGTGCCACGGCATGAATAAATCACGCCCGGTCACTGCGGCAAGCTTGCCAGAGCTGCCTGCCGCGGCCGGTATCGGCCTAAGGACAGAGCACTTTCAGGCCATCATGGCGCAGCCACCGGATATCGGATTTTTTGAAATCCATGCCGAAAATTACCTGGTCGATGGCGGTCCGTTCCACTATTACCTGGAGCGCATCCGTGAAAACTATCCGCTGTCGATTCATGGCGTGGCACTCTCCATCGGCGGCGAGGAAGCCCTGGACGAAGCGCATCTGGACGCGCTGGACCGCCTGCTTCAGCGCTACCAGCCACAGGCGTTTTCAGAGCATCTGGCCTGGTCCAGCCATGGTGGCAGTTACCTGAACGACCTGTTGCCGCTGGCATACAACCGCGAGACGCTCATGCGCGTATGCAGGCATATTGACCAGACCCAGGCCCGGCTGAAGCGGCGCATGCTGCTGGAAAATCCGGCTACCTACCTCGAATTTGCCGAGTCCACCATGGACGAGGCTTTTTTTATTTCGGAAATCATCAAACGCACCGGCTGCGGTCTGTTGCTGGACGTCAACAACGTCTACGTCTCTTGCTGCAACCACCAGCGCGACCCGGCCCTGACACTGCGCGCCCTGCCCCTGCATGCAGTAAGCGAAATCCATTTGGCCGGTCACAGCCGGCAGTACGACGCGCAAGGCAACCCGCTATGGATCGATGACCACGGTGCCGATGTGGACCCGGCGGTGTGGGACCTGTACCAACGCACCCTGGCGCTTACCGGCCCGATGCCGACCCTGCTCGAGCGCGACAACAACATTCCGCCCTTGGACACCCTGCTGGCCGAAGCCCAGATTGCCCAGACCCAACTCCAGCGCGCCCAGCACAACACCCAGCGCCGCCAAGCCGCCACGTATCGCCCAGCGCCACCATGACCCCGCAAGCCGAATTTGCCCTGGCCCTGCGCCAGCCCGAACGCCCGCCGCCGGCAGGACTGCGCTGCTGCAACGGCTGCAGCCCGGAAATCCGCTTCGCGGTTTACCGCAACAATGTGGTGGCCTCGCAGATTGCGGCTCTGGCCGAATCTTTCCCAGTAACGCTGCAACTGGTCGGCGCCGATTTCTTTCGCGGCATGGCGCGGGTCTATGTACAGACACACACCCTGAACAGCCGGGTACTGGCCTGGATCGGGCGCGACTTTCCCGACTTCATCCGGCAGTTTGCGCCGGCCTCCGGGCTGGCATACCTGGGCGACGTAGCGCAGCTGGAGTACTTGCGCATCTGCGCCTACCACGCGGCCGACCAGGCCAGCCTCGACCCCCAGTCCATGGCCCAAGCACTGACCGATCCGCAGGCGCTGCAGCGCCTGCAGCTGCACTTGCACCCCAGCACCCATCTGCTGCGTTCGCCGCACGCCGTGTATTCGCTCTGGGCCGCGCACCAGGAACTGCTGGACATTGGCACAGTGCAGCCCGAGCACGCCGAAGCCGTGCTGGTTTTTCGCGCCGGTCTGGAAGTACAGCTAGTGGCCATCAGCGCTGCCCAGGCGCTCTGCATTCAGCGTCTGCTGGCGCAGCAGTCCCTCGCATTCGCCGCAGAGGAAGCCTGCCAGTGCGACGCTGGCTTCGACCTGGGCGCCACGCTGCGCCTGCTGGTGCACGCACAGCTGATCGTGGCCATGGTGCTGTGACCGGGAACAAGCAGACTTCCCAGCAAACAAGACCTCCAGGCAGCGCGCTGCCCCAGACTGCCGCCCTCGCCTTTCACGAAGGGGGCTGCCCAGAGGCGCAAGAAGCCGGGCGTTCCCGGTGACTTGGTGGTGTCAGGTGGGGTGCAGGCTCATCATCCAATCGAGCGCCGCGTTACAACCGAGTTCGACTTTAATTCAGCCTGTCTTTGCGCAACGCGAATTCGCTCCTGGCGCATAGCAATATCGATACCTTCAAATGCCCTGGTTAAGAGGTCGGCAATCAGTTTTGGCGTTGCGTCAGTGCTGTTTTTCAATTGACTCGCTGCAATGGTGGATGCAGCAATAAGTCGGTCTTCCATCGGATACTCCAGTTCGCTTATTCTTTTCCTCCCCTGTGAGTAGCGCTGATGGTAAGCGGAGAAATAGTGCCGGCGAGCGGGGTTTCGAAATTTACCGCGAGAATGTCCGCGACTTGCTCAAGCTTGTAACCAGACCAACCGGCAAAGGCACACCGGTGAGCGATAGATTCAGCGGCTACAGCGCCTGCGTAGGTGCACATCTACCAACTTGGCGGCCCTGCCGGGCTTGCACCCGCTAGGTTTGCAGGTGTGCACGGTTTCCATCAGCGCAAGTCGATGTGACTTCGCCGGACAGTTACGTGAAAAGTGACAACCGGCTTGCTTCAGCGGCAGCGAACCTGGCCTTTCGCTTGGAAAGCATCATGCGCGATTCAGCAATGGCCGCTTGTGTTTCGGAGTTTGGCACCTTGAGTTCCAAAGGAAATGCATGGTCAACCACGACACGACGCAAAAAAAGTCGCACTGCATCCGACATCGACAAATCCATCAAAGATGCCTTGAAACCCGCATGGAAGTGACCTGCGGGACTTACTTCCAAGTAAAGCCCATTCGCATTGGTCAACATAGGGACCCCTCCAGGGAAACCGGGGAACAGTTGGCATAAAACCTGTTCCCCGCTGATTTGTTCCAGGGTCCCGATCTAACGGTCAATATCGCCTATTAGCAGTTACTAGAGCGTAAAGGCTTGATTTCCCAATAAAAAAAGCCGCTAAGTAGTGATACCTAGCATGTACGGCAACTGCAGAGACAGTGGGGCCTACCGGGGTGGAGATGGAGGCGTTGACGACCGTGCAGGTCGCCTTGCTCACGATTCATGATATGGGCAAGGCGGTGGATCGGGGAATGGCGATTACTGGTGTTCGGCTACTGAAGAAGCATGGGGGGGGGAAGACGGAGATTTTTGTAGCGGGTGCTTGTTGTCTACCTGTAGGTAAAGCTGCGATGGGCCCAAAAGCTTAGGGCGGGGACCAGAGACACCACCAGCGCCAGACCCAGAAGATAGTGGCCGCCTGCTTTGTCGACGCCCCAGGCAATGGAAATGGTGCATAACCAGGCGAATATGGAAACCATGAAGAACCGCCTGCCGTTTTTCATTTCTACTGCTGCCTTAAAGGTCCATTTTGTATTTGCAAAATAGGAAAAGAAATTGGCTGCAAGAAACGCCAAACCATTGGCCATCGCGGGGCTAAGTTTCACTAAGGTAATGAGTAGCAGCGCAACCAACATATGCAGCAGCGTGGCAGCAGCGCCCACCAATATAAAACGGAGGCCGGTGCCCGAAGGAGTCATGTTCTTTGTTTGATGACTGCCAACACCGAAGTACCGAAAGGACACAGCGCCCTGCTAACCAGATGCTGCTCCAGAGCAAACAGTTTTTCCAACACCGCATTTACCATTGGCCCAGGCATTTTTGTGTCTGACGCGTCGCTTTGATTAAAGCAACCGCGTGCAATCCGGACGAGCGTGATAGCGGGGAAAAGCAGGGTATTGAAATAGCCAATACGCACCACCGCAAGTCCGGCAGCGCCAAGCTTTGATGCCAGTAATCCAGCGGTATACCGCCGGTGATGGTGGTGCAATACATCGTGCGAGGACCATAACCATTGGTAGGCAGGCACAGTAACCAGTAAGCGCCCATTTGGCGTCAATAGCTTTCCTGCCTGTGTGAGTGCTGCGACGTCATCGTATATGTGCTCCAACACATCCAAGAGACACACCAGGTCAAACGGTTGGCTTTCAAATGGAAGCTGGTACGGCAATGCGCCTGACACCACCGGACAGACGTTCAATGACGCGGCATATGCACGTGCCTCCGGGTGGGACTCCATTGCCAGCAGTTGCCCAAAACGCGCCAGCATCGCCAGATTGCCACCCGTGCCACAACCTATTTCCAATATACGGGCGCCTGGTGGCAGAGCCAGTGATTCAATACAACGAGCCAATATTTTGCGTCGAGCAGAAAACCACCAATGTTGCTCCTGTAGTTCTGCCATGTCGCGATAAACGTCAGGATGCATCGTCGTCGCTCTGGCGCACTATATAAATAGGTCGCCTTTTTACTTCAATATACAGGCGACCAATATACTCGCCCAAAACCCCCAACCCGATGAGTTGCACACCACCCAAAAATAAAACAATAGTTACCAATGAAGCATAACCCCGCAAATCGATGCCCAATAGCAAAGTGCGGCCTACAATAAACACGCCAAAGGCAAAGGCGGCAAGGGCTATCATCAACCCCAAATAGGACCATACGCGCAAGGGTACCGTTGAAAATGATGTGATGCCTTCGAGTGCTAGATTCCACAGTTTCCAGGCTGAGAACTTGCTGACCCCGGCAGCACGCACTTCGCGCACGTAGGGAATGGTGGCCTGCCTAAACCCCACCCAGGAAAACAGCCCTTTCATGAAACGGTGGCGCTCGGGAAACTGCTTCAAGGCATCGACCACCTTCCTGTCCATGAGCCGAAAGTCACCCACATTGGCTGGCACTGCGTGATCAGACAAGACATTGTGCAATCGATAAAACCACTCCGCCGATTTGCGTTTCAAGATACCGTCTGAAGAGCGGTCCACCCTGAGCATCAGGACCACATCAAAGCCCTGCCGCCAGAGGTGCACCATCTCTTCGATCAGTTCCGGTGGATCCTGCAAATCGGCGTCAATGGGGATCACAGCAGAGCCCCGTGCCGCATCCAGGCCACAGGTCAGCGCGGCCTCTTTGCCAAAATTGCGCGACAAATCAATCAAGCGCAGTCGCATGTCCTGCTTCTGACGTGCCAGCAGGGCTGCATACGAGGCGTCGCTACTACCGTCATTGACACACACGATCTCGAACGATTCACGCGTCTTTTCCAGCACGGGGATAAGGCGGCCAAAGAAAGCATCCAGATTGGCAGCCTCGTTGTAGACAGGGCATACCACGCTGATGCACGGCAACGCTTGTGGATCTGAAAGATTTTGAACCATCGAGGGGAATTGGTTTATCTAGTCATCTGCATACATGCTATGTGCGCCCTTGCCCTTGATGAGTACCAACCGCCAATTGTGATTCAGCTGGCTGCATTCTGTTGCCCATTTTTCTTTGCCCGAAGTGAAAAATCCATCTTCTGTGAAACCTGTCAGTAAGATGCCGCTAGGGTGGGACTGCACCCAACGCGCGCATTCTTCCAGACTGTTCATTTGGAATGCCTTGGCGCCAGTGATATACCGTATATAAAGCGCCCGGTAGTCCGCAAGCACCACCGTATTCGCCGGAATATCCCCGATAGTGGCATGAATCGCGCGCGTGGAGCCGGAAGAAAAGGACAAATCACGGTAAATTGTTGCAAAGCTGCCGCGCCAGGCGGGGGCTTTGCTGCTGGCATAGTTTTGATGCACACGGTAGGCCTCGCCCAATCCCGTATAGAGGACAAGCGCAATGACCAGCACGGTCAGCATCTTCACCAAACCGAAGGGTGCTTTGGATAGGGCATGGTTTATTGGCAACGCCAGTGATAGCATGCAAAATGGCATGGCCACTGAAAGCATGCGGTAATCCATATCCAACTCTTTTTGGATGGACCGTGCAAAAAGCAAAAAGGCAACATGTCCACCGGCCCAAAGCAGTGGCAAGCACCATGCCTGATCGATATTGATTTTCAGACCGTTTCGCTTCCAATACTTTGCAACCAGATACCCCAGCGCCAAAACCAACAATGGACCCAGATTCGCCTGAAGCAGCACATCAAAGTCGAAAAGACTATTTTCAAACAAATCCAATATGGATTGGATATCCCCCGTGAACCGCTCCATCGCATGCTTGGGCGCACCACCGCGGTTGGAGCCGGAAATACTACCTGTCAGCGCATAGTTCCGTAGCCACAAGGGGCTCACCAGCAATAGGATCATTAGACTGGCGCCAAGTGCGTGCAACAGCCTGGTGGAGGCTTTCAAGCCGGGTACCAAACCGATTGAGAGTGCCAGGAGCGGTATAAGCACCACCGCGCTATAACGTGTCCAGTTTGCCAAGGCCACCAACAACGATGCCATAACGAGCCAGGTGATTTTTAGCCGCTGCTTGGGTTCCGATTGATACTTCAGAAAAGCGGTAAATGTTAGCAATGAAAGCGGTATGGACAGCGTCTCGCTCCAGGCATGACCATATACCGCCATTACTGCAGGGGTGAACATGGATGCTATTGCAATGGCACCAGACGCAAGCGGATTCTTGGTCAGGATTATTGCGATGGTAAATACCGATACCACAGTAAGTCCAAGTAGCACCGGGACCATAATTTGTGGAATGGCATCCAACTGCAAATGCGTTACGAGGGAAATTACCGCCCACAGCACCGAAAAGGCGGGCGGCCAAACGGTGATCGGTACTTGTGCTGGATTCTCGGTCGCCACATTGGTGGCCATCCATGGATGGCCATTCAGGAAGTGGAACGCGGCATCACGGTAGGTCAGCGAATCCATGGTGTAGGCCACATGGCCCCCGGTGGCGTAGTACCACAGCGACAGGCAAACCAACAAGGCCAATGCGACGCAACCGTAAGTCAAAGGTTTTTGATAAATGGGCACTTGCATCACGATTCAGCACGCCGCCTTGAGGCGCTTCTCAAAATATGCTGCTTCTTCGTCCTGGCCCAGCAAGCGCGCACTTTCTATGGCTTTACGTACCACACTGGCTTCCGGGGAAAAATGCAGCATCTCCATGGCAAGGGCATGCATACGCTCCGCATTTGCAGCAGTTAGCGACGTGGTGCCCAACCCGGCAAACTTCACTTGGCTGGCAAATATCCAGGATGCGCGGATTTTGTTGAGGGTATCGCCGCGGTAGGCTTCAGCACGTTGGGCCATGGACAGTTAAATCTTGCTGATGCGCCAATAGTCCCAAGTGGTGTAACTGCAAGCCAGCAAAATGCCGGCGGCAATCACCATGGGGCGATGGCATCCAAGTTGAATGGCGGCTTTTCACTATACCCGATCTGGTTTGCCAAAGTATCCACATAGCGAACATTGCCGCCACTTGAAACGGCCCGTACCACAGCGGATATTCCAGCAGGCTGTGCAAGCCAAATACGGCCAGCACGCTCCAGGCCAGTTGCCGCGTGGCGTCCTGCACATGCCACACGGATAGGAAATTCAAATACATGAGACCAAGTATCGCCCCTTGGAAGAGTCCTCCCGAGTTCGACACCAAATCGCGAATTTGCGCCACTTCTGACTTTCGTGGTCAATTAAATCAAGCACTTAGCACGTTTTTTCAAAAATTGTTGTAGTGGCAATGTCATTGGCTTATTGTGTTGGCAATTGATTTGCAATTCGCTACACTCTTGTCATGTTCATCAAGCTCACTCGGTCGGGTTCCCATACCTACGCTCAGCTCGTGGAGTCCTTCCGCGACGAGAGCGGCAAACCTCGCCAGCGCACGGTTGCCACCATTGGGCGCATTGATGAATCTGGTGGCGCAGTCGATGCCTTGCTCAAGGGGTTGTTGCGTGCGCGTGGCAAGCCAACGGATCTGGCCGCCACGCCCCAGGTGGAATTCGAATCAGCGCTGGCCCTTGGCGATGTCTGGGCGCTGGATCAACTCTGGAAGGAACTCGGCTTTGAAGGTCTCGCCCGCGTGTTCCGCAAAGCCCGCTACACCACGCCGGTGGAACACGCATTGCGCGTGATGGTCTTTAACCGGTTGTGCGATCCGGAATCCAAACTCGGCGTGTTGCGGTGGCTGGAAACGGTCAGTATTCCGGAGGTCGATACGGCCAGTTTGACGCACCAGCAACTCCTGCGCAGCATGGATGCCCTCATGGACCACCAGGAGGCCGTGGACGATGTAGTGGCTGGCTTATTGCGCCCCTTGATTGACCAGGATTTGTCGCTCGTCTTTTATGACCTCACCACCATTCGCGCCGCTGGCTTGACTGAGCAATCCGACGATGTGCGCAAATACGGCATGGCCAAGTCAGGACTCATTGAGCGCCAGTTCATGTTGGGCGTGGTGCAGACAGCAGAAGGCCTGCCGATTTACCACGAAGTATTTGATGGCAACCAGGCGGAGTCACCCACGTTGCTGCCCACGCTCAAAAAGGTACTGGCACGCTTTGCCCATATCAAGCGCCTGATCGTGGTGGCCGACAGGGGCTTGCTGTCGCTGGACAACGTCGATGAACTGCGCAAAGTGATGCTGCCAAACGGACAGGCGCTGGAGTTCATTCTGGCGGTGCCGGGGCGCAGGTACGGCGAGTTCGTGCAAATCCTCAAGGACTTCCAAAGCGGTGTTGCTGACGCCAACGAGGAAGTCGTCGACGAGACGCGGTGGAACGAATTGCGTCTGGTGATTGCCCACAATCCCGAACAAGCGCAAGAGCAAACCAAACTGCGCCGGGAACGTATCGCCGCAATAGTTGCCAAAGCCAATCAGTGGGTGGGCAAACTCGATGGACAGGATGCGGGCGAGGTCAACCGCGGCAGAAAGCTCTCCGACAGCGGCGCCAAAGCACGTCTGTACCACGAGGTCAGTGACGCTCATTTGGCACGCATCATCAAGGTGGACTTGAAGACCGACCTGTTCAGTTACAGCATTGATGAGGCTGCACAAGCGCAGTCTGAACTCATGGATGGGAAACTGTTGCTGGTTACCAATGTGCCGGACCACACCCCAATGGAGGTCGTTAAGCGCTACAAGTCATTGGCCGATATTGAGCGAGGATTCAAGGTCCTCAAGTCGGAGATTGAGATTGCGCCGGTGCACCACCGTCTGCCGCAGCGAATCCGCGCACACGCCATGCTGTGTTTTATTGCGCTGATTGTTTACCGGGTGATGCGCCAGCGCCTGAAGCTTGCCAAGAGCGACCTGTCACCGGAAAAGGCCTTGGCGCAATTACGGCGGATACAGCGCCATAGCGTGAGCATCAACGCGTCGGCACCGATCACCGGCATATCAACGGTCAACGACTTGCAATCCAAAGTGTTTGCAGCACTGAAGACTAAAAAGCCAACCCAAGACACCCAAATGAGCCTGCTGTAGTGGCAAATTTTTAACCAGCTCTATATAAATCAACCACTTACGTCATTTGGTGTCGAACCCGGG
>CAIUDG010000004.1 GCA_903897925.1 uncultured beta proteobacterium
CAGCGTCACGGGCACCGACGGCGGCAGCATGAGCTTCCAGCCGGCCTGTTGCACGCCGCTGGGCAGCTTGGTCTCGCTGGCCGTCTGCTTGCCGCCCAGCAGGATCGAGCACGGCCAGAGCGCGCCGGCGCTGGTGCCCAGCAGGTCAGCCACCTCGGTCGGGTCGCATGGCGACGTGCTGTTGTAGCCCTGCAGGCCCACGCCTCCGCCGGCGCCGTTCTGGCGCGAGAAGCGGATTAAGCGGTTGCAGTTGACCGTGATGATCGGGAGCAGCTGCTGCTGCGCGGCGATGAACCAGGTCTGGCCGTCCAGCGCGCGCACCAGGTAGTCGCCCGGCTGCGTCAGGCGGCCGTCGAAGTCGGCGTACCAGATGGCGTCGCCGGGCAGGTTCGGCACCAGGTACTTGCTGTCGCCGGCGTTGAACGAGGCCAGGATGCTGCCCAGAGGGTTGCCCAGGGGCGCCGAGGCGGTCAGAGGGCGGAACTGGGTGCAGGCCAGGCCGATGCGTTGCGCGGCCTTGGCGCGGCCGGCGTAGATGCGCTGCTGGATGGTGGCGCCGTCCATCTCAGCCCATCCGGCACCAGATGCCGGTCTGCAGCGACTTGTAGAGCACCATCTGGCCCTTGGTGATGGCGGCGTTGGCACCGCTGATGACGTCGGTGCCTTTGGCGAACGGGAGCACCGTGCCCGTGCTTGTGGTGATGTTGCTGATTCGCACCTCGCAGCCGACAGAAGCCGAAGGGAGTGGCACCGGGAAATTCGCGCTGGTGGTCGGGTCAACAGGGAGGTCGTCATAGGCAAAGACAGGCGCACCACTGCCAGTGCCGTATCGATTACGCTCGAAGAAGCCGCGGTTGCCAGAGGTCACCGGCCCACCGCCGATTTGGTCAACCGGCGCCCAGCCGTACCCGTCCCATATCTTCATCGTCGGCGCCAGCGGAGCACCGCGAATATAGAACTTGTTGTTGTTGTTGTTGCAGCAACTCCAGAAGCACCACCAGACCCCATTGATCCAGACAACGCAGGGGTCTGCAACCTGGTCGAGTTCGTACTGGTGGTGCTTCCTGCAATAGACCGGATACCCGCAGTTATCGACGGTCCAGGTGAGACCGCCGTCCTGGCTGAAGCCCCTGTATATGTCAGAGCCCGCGCCACCTCCATAGGACACTTCGCTGCCGTGGAAGATGCCAACGAGCTGGCCGTTTTCCTGAATCAGTGAGCCGATGGAGAAGGCGAAAGAGAAGCCATCGTTGTTAAAGACGCCGACAGTCGGCGTGTTCGAAGTAATCACGAGCTGCGCGGAGGGTGTGTTTCTGAGAAGCAGCTGCGCGTTTGCCGACTCAAGAATGCCGCTTGCCATTGAGAATGGTCCCAACGGCGAATTGGCCACCATCAGAACGGTCTGATAGTGTTGATTAACGCTTTCAAGATACTCAACGAACAATCTATATTGCCCGTTGTACTTGATCATCGCCGTGTTGCCCCACCCATTGGCAACAACATTCGCGGGCAAACCATTCGCGTTCGGAAGAATTACGGAGGCCGTCCACCCTGCCGACGGCGACGTACCCGCTAGATTAGCGAGCGAGTTGTACGCGCAATGGAGATTGGAATCGCCGGCACCGCCCCAGTAGTACAGATAGAGAATTCCATTCTCTATCCACATTCCCGCGTGGTATGCGTTGGAGAGAACAAGCCCCTTGCTCACCCACGGACCGCGCGGGTCGTTAGCCACGAAAAGATATTGCCCGCTAATGAGCATGAACACTTGATTGCCGTAGACCCAAAGGTTCGGCTCCTGCATCGCGCTGCCGGTGTCGAAAGTGAAAAGGGTCTGTCCAGGATGGCTGGGGAACCTCGCATCAGCAAGCGCGGTGCTCAGCCACAGTGCGTTGTACCCTGGCGCCGGCGGGGTCGGGCCCACGCTGATGGACTGCTGCGTGTTGGCGACAATGTTGGGCTGGATGTATTCAGTCATGGTCACACCAGCGAAGAGTTTTTAGAAGGTGCAGCAAGGCCATACTTCGCAGCGAGTGCCGCCTCAACGAGCCATCGCTCGGCGTCTGAAAGCTGCCGGTTGTAGAAGAGGATTTCCCCAAATGACACCGGCGCGCACTGGCCATTGCCGTCGTCGACGTTCCCAATCTGAATGCCGTTGTACTTCTGCGTCAGTTCGGGCAAGACGCCTGTCGCGCTGGCAACCGAGGCGCGAACGCCGCCGAGGAAGAGGTTCTGGCCTCCGACCACGCTCAGAACCTGGGGCGTGTTGATGGCGACGACAGGGGCCGTGGTGTTGCTGCCGTAATAGCCGTTGCTGACCTTGGCGCAAGTGGTGCCGCCGCCGCCGAGGCCTCCCGTGGAGGAGCCAACGTACCACTGGTTGTCATAGCGCGTGTTCTCAGCAGAGAACAGACGGTTGTCCCGCGCACCCGAGTTGTTGGTCAGGCCAGTGAAGGACACCAACGCGATGATCGTGAAGCCGACGCCAAGTTGTCGCGAGGTGAACGGGGTCTGCAGCACGGCAGTCAGGTTGTTGCTGTAGTTGAACTGCATGGCCGGCTTGCCTGTCGCACCGCCGCCCCAGTTCGCCGCGGTTCGATAGACAGGTCTCTTGCCGGCCGTCGCTTGATTGATAGTCCAGCCATTCCCGGAGTTGTCAACGAGCGACGCAAGCGCCGTGGTGTCTGCCACCACCGGCTGCTGCCCCATGTCGTACCAGGCGAAAAGCCCGGACACGCCAGCCGGCGGCGCAGTTGGGGTGACCGCGTTTGACCCCGCACTCGTCAAAGCTCCGAACGGCATGAGCGCCGAGACGGTAAAGGTCAGAGCAGTTCCGTTGACAAGGTTCTGCACCAGGATCGGCGACTGCTGCCCTTGTCCCGTCGCACCGTTCGATGCAGTGACAACGTACCCGGTGGCGCCAGACAAGGGTTGAAAGTACACCAGCGCTGCACCATTGGCGGCAAGCGCCCAAACATTCAGCGGCCCTTGGATTGAGCCCGGGGCCGCCGCGGTCGGCGCAGCCGCCTGTGCGCCGTTGTCGGATGGCGCCAGCGTGCGACCGAATACGCTCGATGCAAGGCGCCCCCAACCTCCCTGGAGCGTCACATCCGCCAATGCCTGCACTGCGATGGAGTCGCTCACATTCTGCGTCGATCCGATGGCGAAGCCATAGGGGTTGGGGCCGGTGATGAAAATGCTCTGCGTCATCGCGCGTTCCTCAAACCACAAGGCTCAGGCCTGAGCCTGCAGCCGAATTGAAAGCAGGCCCCGGCGGGACGCCGAGGAACTCGCAGAGGTCTTTGCGCCAGCTCGCGAACAGCGCGCGGCGGTCTGCCACCTCGCGCTTGTTGTGCGTCCAGACGGCGGCC
>CAIUDG010000005.1 GCA_903897925.1 uncultured beta proteobacterium
CTGCAAGGCATGGCGGCACACGGTCTGCAGCCGCTGGCGGTAGAAATGGAAGGCGCTGCTGTGGCCCAGACCTGTGCCGATTACGGGGTGCCTTTTGTCGCCGTGCGCACGATTTCCGACCGGGCCGACGGCACGGCGCATGTTGACTTCCTGCAGTTTGTGCAGACCGTCGCCAGCCACTATGCCTGCGACATCGTGCGCCAGTTGCTGGCGCAGCAGGCGCTCAAATCAATTCCAGCGCGCGCAACTCTTTCTTTGTGAACGCGTAAAACAGCGGCGCTGCCACCAGCCCGGCAATGCCGAAGATGGCTTCGCCAATGAACATGACAGTGAGCAGCTCCCAGGCCGATGTATTGGTGCGTTTGCCAACAATTTTGGCGTTGATGAAATACTCAAACTTGTGGATCGCAATCAGGAACAGCAGGCAGGTCAGGCCGACCGTGGGAGATATCGAAACGCCGGCCAGTGTCAGCACACCATTGCAGAGCAGGTTGCCAACGATTGGAACCAGGCCGGCGACAAAAGTCAGGGCAATCAGCGCACCGGTATAGGGGATGGTGACATCGGCCAGCGGCATCACCAGCATCAGAAATACCGCGGTGCAGCCGGCATTGAAGGCGGCGATCCAGAACTGTGCCACCACAATCTGGCGGAACGACACCATGAAATTGCGACCACGCTGGCGCAGCGCTTCACGCAGCGGTCCTTGCTCGGCCGGGCGGTGCGTGCCGACGATCAGGGCGCCGATAATCAGGCCGACATAAACCAGCAGGCTGCCGCGCAATCCGGCAGTACCAAAATTGGTCAGGGCCATGGCCTGCGACTGCAGGTAGCTGACCAACCAGGTTTGTGCCTCCAACAGTCCTTCCGGCAAATGGCTGGCCAAATCGGGTGGCAGCTTTTGGCGGATTTCCAGCACCGTGCCGGCCAGGTGGTGCAGCAATTGCTGGTATTGGGCCAGCGCACCAAAGGCCATGCCGCGCGCGTTCAGCAGCACCAGCAGAAAGCCAACGATGGGCAGCACGATTACAACACTGGCGGCCAGGGTGCGTGACAGTCCGAATTTGCGTCCCGGGCGCTGCGTCAGGCCATTGGCAAGCAGGTGGCCAACGCAAACCGCCAGCAGGCCGGGCAACATGCCGTACACCAGGGTCAGCAGACACAGCAGAAACACCAGCACGTAACTGCTGCTCTGTACCAGGGGAATGGGGCGGAAAGGCGTTCGGTTGGCTGTAGTGGGTTTGCCAGCGGGAGAAATAGGGAGAGAAACCATGGTGCCTTTGCAATAGCGAACAGCGCATATTTTGCTACCGAATATCAGTCCGACTGCTGCGACTTCAAGATCACGCCGGGCGCTTATGGGAATGGTGCAGTGCACTAGAGAAAGTCGTTGCCAACCCGGAAATTCGGGGGCATAGTGAATTCACCCAAAAAAACTGTTCAGCATGTTTCACTTGGACTTACTGCACCACTCTGACGAGCCTGTGGCCGTGGGTCCCATTTCCGCGTGCGATGGCAATCATCCGCACTTTTTAAACCCTGTGAGCACTTGGAGGCACTATATGAATTTGACGATCAGCGGTCATCACTTGGAGGTTACCCCGGCCCTGCGCAGTTATGTGACGACCAAACTGGATCGAATCATGCGGCACTTTGATCAGGTAGTCGATGTCAAGGTTCTGCTTACGGTGGAAAACCAGAAGGAGAAGGAGCGCAGACAGCGCGCAGAGTGCAATATTCACGTCAAGGGCAGCGATATGTTTGCCGAAAGCTCCCACCAGGATCTCTATGCGGCGGTAGATGAACTGGTAGATAAACTGGATCGGCAGGTGGTGCGCCACAAAGGCCGGGTGCAAAATCACCACCATGAAGCACCGAAGCGCCTGATGTAGGCCCGCAGTTAATTTAGAGAGCTATAACAACAACCGCCCGCACCGGGCGGTTTTTTGTGTGCATAATCGGCACCGAACCATGAACCGACTGGCAAATATTCTTTCTCCTTCGCAAGTAATTGCACAAGTGGAGGTCACAAGCAAGAAGCGGGCTTTTGAAGAAGCCGGGCTTTTGTTTGAGAACCTGCATGGCCTGAGCCGTGCCCTGGTCACGGATAGTCTGTTTTCGCGTGAGCGTCTGGGCTCTACCGGCCTGGGCCATGGCGTGGCTATTCCGCACGGGCGCATCAAGGGCCTGAAGGCGCCGCTGGCTGCGGTATTTCAACTGGCCCAGCCGATCGGGTTTGACGCGCCGGATGACTTGGCCGTCAATTTGCTGATTTTCCTGCTGGTGCCCGAAGCGGCCACACAAAAACATCTGGAAATACTGTCCGAAATTGCCGAGCTGCTCAGCGATGCGCGTTTGCGCGCCGATTTGACAGCCTCGCAAGATTCCGAACAGCTTTACGCCATGATTGCTGGCTGGCAATCTGCCCGCAGCGCTTAAGCGCTGCCTCCCCTTTTAGCGGACGCCTGCGTGAAACCTACCGTAGTTAGCGCGGACGTTCTGTTTGAAGAGTTTCGCGGGCTGCTGCACTGGGAATGGGTTGCCGGCTTGGGCGCCTCTGAACGCCGCTTTGATGAAGTGGCAGTGCGGGCGGCACGCTCCGGTGCCGATCTGGTCGGCTATCTGAACTATATCCATCCATACCGGGTGCAAATTTTGGGCGAACGCGAAGTCGCCTACATCACCAACGCGTCGCCGGAAGATTGCGCACGCCGCATCGCCCGCATCGTTACCCTGGAGCCGCCGGTGCTGGTGCTGGCCGATTCCCAGGTGGCGCCGCAGGCGCTGTTGTCGATGTGCGAGCGGGCCCAGATTCCGATGTTCTCGACCGCCGAATCGTCGGCCTTCGTGATCGATGTGTTGCGTGCCTATCTGTCGAAACACTTTGCCGACCGCATGTCGATGCATGGCGTGTTCATGGATATTCTGGGTCTGGGCGTGCTGATTACCGGCGAATCCGGCCTGGGCAAAAGCGAGCTCGGCCTGGAACTGATATCACGTGGCAACGGCCTGGTGGCCGATGATGCGGTGGACCTGTACCGCATCAACCAGACCACGATTGAGGGGCGCTGCCCCGAACTGCTGCAAAATCTGCTCGAAGTGCGGGGCATAGGCTTGCTCGACATTCGCGCCATTTTTGGCGAAACGGCGGTGCGCCGGCGCATGCGCTTAAAGCTGATCGTGCACCTGGTGCGGCGCGAGACGCTGGAGCGCGAGTACGAGCGCATTCCGTATGAGCCCCTGACGCAGGATGTGCTCGGTGTGGCGGTGCGCAAGGTGGTGATTCAGGTGGTGGCCGGGCGCAATATTGCGGTGCTGGTGGAAGCCGCCGTGCGCAACACGATTTTGCAGTTGCGCGGCATTGACACCTACCAGGAATTTGTGGAGCGCCACCGCAAGGCAATGTCGCAAGGGCATTAGGCGGTTAGGCGTTCAGGCTGGCGCCGGGCGCCGGCTGCAGTTGTCCCGGTTGCAGTGGGCATACAAGCTCAGGCTGTGGTCGGCAATGGTGAAGCCTTTGGCGCGCGCCACGGCGCTCTGGCGCGATTCAATTTCCGGGTCATAAAACTCTTCCACGTGGCCGCAGTCCATGCACACCAGGTGGTCGTGGTGCTGGCCCTCGTTGAGTTCGTACACCGCCTTGTCGCTTTCGAAATGGCCGCGACTCAGGATGCCCGCTTGTTCAAACTGGGTCAGCACGCGGTAGACCGTGGCCAGACCGACATCGGAGTGCTGTTCCAGCAAAATTCGGAACACGTCTTCGGCTGTCATGTGGCGTTGTGCGCCACGCTGGAAGATGTCCAGGATTTTCAGTCGGGGGATGGTGGCCTTGAGCCCGGTGTTTTTTAGTTCGTCGATGTTGGTCATTGTGTCTCTTCTCGCCGGAGGGACAGGCGCGCGGCACAGGTGCAACCGCTACAATCGCCCGATCATATCGCCCAAGTCAGTTACATGTCTGAAACCCATCTTATGCGTGCGTCTTCCCTGTTGTTGGTCGTTCTGACCCTGGCAGGGGTGTCCGCCTGCTCAACCCCCCTTGCGCCGCCAAGCATCACCAAGGTGCTTACGCCGTACAAGTTTGACAAGGTGCAGGGCAATGTGGTCACGCGGGAACAGGTCGACGCGCTCAAGCCCGGCATGGCCAAGAGCCAGGTGCGTGACATTCTGGGTACGCCGCTGCTGGCCAGTGTCTTTCACGCGGATCGTTGGGACTTCGTCTTTACCTTGAATCGCCAGGGCGTGGAGCCGCAGTCGCGCCATTTCGCGGTGTACTTCAAGGGCGATGTGCTGGACCACTTTGATGCCGCCGACCTTCCACGCGAAGCCGAGTTTGTCGCGTCGCTGAAGTCGATCAAGGAACTCGGCAAGCTGCCAGCCATGGACGCCACGCCGGAGAGCCTGCAGGCCTTCGCCCCAGCGGCTGCGCCGGCGGCTACCAGTGCTGTGCTGCCTACTGGTGTGGTGGCGAGCTATCCGCCGCTCGAGCCGCGCAAGCCCTGAGCACAGCCAATATAAAAATTTATTTTTGACGGGATAGGGAATATGACCCACAGAATCGCAGTGGCGGGCGCCTCCGGCCGCATGGGGCAGATGTTGATTGAAGCAGTGAGCGCCGCTGCGGACTGTGTTCTGGGCGGGGCGCTGGACATCGCTTCCAGCCCGGCGTTGGGCAAGGATGCGGGCGCCGCCCTGGGCCTGAGCACCGGCGTGCTGATCACTTCGGATGTGCGCAGCGGACTGGCCAACAGCGATGTGCTGATCGATTTCACCCGCCCCGAAGGCACCATCGAACACCTGAAGATGTGCCTGGAACTTGGCGTCGGACTGGTGATTGGCACCACCGGCTTCAGCCCGGAGCAAAAGGCCGAAATCGGCGCCGCCGCGCGCAAGATTCCCATCGTGATGGCACCGAACATGAGTGTTGGCGTGAATGTCACGCTGAAGCTGCTGGAAATGGCGGCCAAGGCGATGGCCACGGGCTATGACATTGAAATCATTGAAGCGCACCACCGCCATAAGGTCGATGCGCCGTCCGGCACCGCGCTGAAGATGGGTGAGGTGATCGCGGGCGCGCTGGGACGTGAGCTGGCCGATTGCGCGGTGTATGCGCGCGAAGGCGTTACTGGCCCCCGTGATCCGTCCTCAATCGGCTTTGCCACCATCCGCGGCGGTGACATCGTGGGCGACCACACCGTGCTGTTTGCCGGTACCGGTGAGCGCATTGAAATCACCCACAAGTCATCCAGCCGGGTCACCTATGCGCAGGGCAGCCTGCATGCGGTGCGCTACCTGGCCGGACAGAAGGCCGGTCTGTTTGACATGTTTGACGTGCTCGGCCTGAAGTAAGCCCTGCCGGCTTTCGGTTGCACCACCCGTTTGTTGGTGCGCTGCCTGGTCGCCGCGCCTAAAATCGGCGACTGCCTCTTATTTTTGGGGTGCGCCGTGCGCACCAACTGCCATGCAAGACAAATACCAGCACCTCGACGTTGAAAAATCTGCGCAAGCCCATTGGGCCCAGCCCCTGTGGGATGGCCGCAGCGCTTACCAGGTGGTGGAAAACGCCCGCGATGCCCAGGGCCAGCCGCGCAAGAAGTTTTATGCCTGCTCGATGCTGCCCTATCCCAGCGGCAAGTTGCACATGGGCCATGTGCGCAACTACACCATCAACGACATGCTGGCGCGCTACCTGCGCATGAACGGCCACAATGTGCTGATGCCCATGGGCTGGGACGCGTTCGGCCTGCCCGCAGAAAATGCGGCACTGAAAAACAAGGTGCCGCCAGCGCAATGGACTTACGACAACATCGCCTACATGAAGGGCCAGATGCAGGCCATGGGCCTGGCAGTCGACTGGAGCCGTGAAGTCGCCACCTGTGACCCGACCTACTACCGCTGGAACCAGTGGCTGTTCCTCAAGATGCTGGAAAAAGGCATTGCCTACCGCAAGACCCAGATCGTCAACTGGGACCCGGTGGACCAAACCGTGCTGGCCAACGAGCAGGTGATCGACGGCAAGGGCTGGCGCACCGGCGCAACCGTGGAAAAGCGCGAAATTCCGGGCTACTACCTGAAGATCACCGATTACGCCCAGGAGTTGCTCGACCACGTGCAGATGGGCAATCCCAAGGCCACCCTGCACGGCTGGCCCGAGCGCGTGCGCCTGATGCAGGAAAACTGGATCGGCAAGAGCGAGGGCGTGCGCTTTGCCTTTCCCCACACGATTCAGGGCGCCGATGGCCAGCTGATTGGCGATGGCCGGATGTATGTGTTCACCACCCGTGCCGACACCATCATGGGTGTGACCTTTTGTGCCGTGGCGCCGGAGCATCCGCTGGCACAGCATGCCGCGCAATCGAATCCGGCACTGGCGGCCTTTATTGCCGAATGCAAGGAAGGTGGCACCACCGAAGCCGAGCTGGCACTGAAGGAAAAACTCGGTATGGCCACCGGCTTGCAGGTGACGCACCCGATTACCCACCTGCCAATTGATGTCTGGGTCGGCAACTATGTACTGATGGGCTATGGCGATGGCGCCGTGATGGGCGTGCCAGCCCACGACGAACGTGACTTTGCCTTTGCCAAGAAATACGGTCTGGCGATTGACGACGTGGTGTTGATCGACGGACTGGACTACGACCACACCCGGTGGCAGGACTGGTACGGCGACAAGCTGCGTGGCGTTACCGTGAACTCCGATATTTTCAGTGGTCTGGGCTACCAGGACGCGGTTGATGCAGTGGCTGCCGCCCTGCACGCCAAGGGCCTGGGCGAAAAGAAAACCACCTGGCGCCTGCGCGACTGGGGCGTCAGCCGCCAGCGTTACTGGGGCACGCCCATTCCTATCATTCATTGCCCGCAGCACGGCGCCGTGCCGGTGCCGGAAAAAGACCTGCCAGTGGTGTTGCCGCAAGACTGCGTGCCGGACGGCTCCGGCAATCCGCTGCACCAGCATGAAGGCTTCCATGCTGGTGTGGTGTGCCCAATGTGTGGCCAGCCGGCTCGGCGTGAAACCGACACCATGGACACATTCGTCGACAGTTCCTGGTACTTCATGCGCTATTGCGACCCGAAGAATGCCGAGGCCATGGTTGGCGACGGTACCGATTACTGGATGCGTGACCAGAACGCCAGCGTCGGCGGCAGCGGCATGGACCAGTACATCGGCGGCATCGAACACGCCATTTTGCACCTGCTGTATGCGCGCTTCTGGACCAAGGTGATGCGTGACCTCGGCCTGGTCAAGGTGGATGAACCCTTTACCAAGCTGCTGACGCAGGGCATGGTGCTGAATCACATTTATTCGCGCAAGGGCGACAAGGGTGGCAAGGAATATTTCTGGCCGCACGATGTCGAACACGTGCTGGATGGCGCCGGCAAGGTGACCGGCGCACGCCTGATCCATGCGGTGGGCGATCTGCCGGTCGGCACCGCCATTGATTACGAGGGCGTGGGCACCATGTCCAAGTCGAAGAACAACGGCGTTGACCCGCAGGACCTGATCGAAAAATACGGCGCCGACACTGCACGCCTGTACACCATGTTCACGGCGCCGCCGGAAGCCACGCTGGAGTGGAACGACGCGGCAGTCGAGGGCAGTTACCGCTTTTTGCGCCGGGTCTGGAATTTTGCCCACAAGCTGTCCAGCATGAACGCTGGTGTGGCCTTGGCCCAGTGTGCCAGTGCGGCCAGTTTGCAGAAGGTCGATTTCGGCAAGGAAGCCAAGGCCTTGCGCCTGGAAATGCACAGCGTGCTGAAGCAGGTGGATTACGACTACCAGCGCATGCAATACAACACCGTGGTGTCCGGCGCCATGAAGATGATCAATGCGCTGGAGGACTTCAAGGCCTGGGACGGCGCCGGTGCAGAGGTGGCACTGTTCGAAGGCCTGGGCCTGTTGCTGCGTTGTCTGTACCCGGCAACGCCCCACCTGGCGCACGCGCTCTGGTCGGAGCTGGGTTATGCCGCACAGTTCGGTGATTTGCTGGATGCGCCCTGGCCCCAGGTTGATGCCGCAGCCCTGGTGCAGGACGAAATCACGCTGGTGTTGCAGGTCAATGGCAAGTTGCGTGGTTCCGTGGTGGTGCCGGCCGGCGCCAGCAAGGACGCCATCGAGGCCGCGGCCCTGGCCAGCGACAACTTCATCGCCTTTGCCGCTGGTGCGCCGGCCAAGAAAGTGATTGTGGTGCCCGGTCGCCTGGTCAATGTGGTGATCTGATGGTGCGGCCACTGCCCCCACTGGTTTTGCGGCGCCGGGGCCTGCTGGCCCTGCTGCCGCTGGCCGGGTTGGCGGCCTGCGGCTTCACCCTGCGCACGCATATGGAGATGCCGTTTGCAACCATCGGTGTGACGCCCGAGTCGGGCAGTGGCGTGGCTGGCGACCTGGTGCGCTTCCTGGGCGATAGCGTGCGCCCGGTGGCGCCGCCGCGCGGCGGCCAGGCGCCGGACGTGATTTTGGACATCCTGGACGAAAGCCGGGACAAAGTGGTGGTTGGCGTCAACGCTTCGGGGCTGGTGCGTGAGTACGATCTGCGCCTGAAAGTGCGCTTTCGCGTACGCACGCCGCTCGGCCGTGAGCTGATTCCCGCCACCGTGATCGAACAGGCGCGCAGCATCAGCTTCAATGAATCGGTGGTCTTGTCCAAGGAAGCCGAAGACGCCTTTCTGTACCGCGACATGCAGTCCGACATCGTGCAGCAGTTGTCGCGCCGTTTGGCAGTGATCAAGCTGGCGCCGAAGCCGGCGCTGCCAGCCGCGTCGGCACCGGTCGCCGTACCCGCCTCTGCCCCAGTGGCGGTGCCGGCGTCTGCGCCGGCTTCGGCTGCGGGTTCCTGAAGCCGTCCCGGTTCCCCCATGCAAATCTCCAGCGCGCAACTCGCCAACCACCTGCAGCGCGGTTTGCGCAGCCTGTATACCCTGCACGGCGACGAACCGCTGCTGCAGCAGGAGGCGCTGGATGCGATCCGTGCCTGTGCCCGCACGCAGGGCTATACGGAGCGAAGTTCACATACCGTAGCAGGCGCTCACTTCGACTGGAGCGCCGTACTGGCGGCCGGCGGCTCGCTGAGTCTGTTTGCGGACAAGCAAATGGTGGAAATTCGTATCCCGAGCGGCAAGCCGGGCAAGGACGGCAGTGTGGCGCTGCAGCAACTGGCCCAGCAGGCGCCGGGCAATGACAGCACCCTGACCATTGTCACCCTGCCACGTCTGGACAAGGCGACACGCTCCAGCGCCTGGTTCACCGCGCTGGACAGCAACGGTGTGGCGCTGGAAGTGCTGCCGGTGGAGCGCGCGGCTTTGCCGCAGTGGCTGGCACAACGGCTTGCGGCGCAGGGCCAGCGCGTGGAGCCGGGCGAGGCCGGTCAGCACACGCTGCAGTTTTTTGCCGACCGGGTGGAAGGCAATCTGCTCGCCGCGCACCAGGAAATCCAGAAGCTGGCCTTGCTGTTTCCTGCCGGAGCCCAGGGCGCGGTACTGACGCTGGAGCAAGTGGAAAGTGCCGTGTTGAACGTGGCACGCTATGACGTCTTCAAGTTGTCGGAAGCGGTGCTGGGCGGTAAACCGGAGCGGGTGCAGCGCATGCTCGACGGCTTGCAGGCCGAAGGCGAGGCCGAAGTGCTGGTGCATTACACCCTGGCCGAGGACATTCGTGCCTTGAAACGGGTCAAGGATGCCATGGCCCAGGGGCGTCCGCTGCCGCTGGCCTTGCGGGAAAACCGCATCTGGGGACCCAAGGAGCGCTTGTTTGAACGTGTGCTGCCGCGCCTGAGTGCGGCACAGTTGTCGCAATTGCTGCTGGCCGCGCACCAGGTCGATGGCATCGTCAAAGGCCTGCGTGCACCCGACTGGCCAAGCACCGGCTGGCAGGCATTGCACCGACTTGCCCTGCAGCTGTGTACATTGTGCGGTCGCGGCGCACCTTGATTTTTGCGTAATAGTGCCGCATATCGGCAAGGCGACCGCATAAAGCGCCGTTGCCGACATGTCTATCTGCGAAAATCCCTGCATGAATGCGCTCAACATTTCCGAATACACGCTTGCGCTAGGTGCGCAGGCCAAAAGCGCTGCGGCCCGCATGGCGGCGGCGCCAGCGGCTGTCAAAAACCAGGCCTTGCGCCGGCTCGCTGCGCTGCTGCGTGAAAACGTTGCTGCCCTGCAGCTGGAGAACGCCAAGGATTTGCAGCGCGCCGTGGCCGCCGGCCTGGCCGCGCCCATGGTCGATCGCCTGAAACTCACGCCCAAGGTGCTGGAAACCTGCGCTGAAGGGTGCGAACAGCTGGCCAGCATGGCCGACGTGATTGGCGAAATCATTGGCATGAAACAGCAGCCCAGCGGCATCCGCGTGGGGCAGATGCGGGTGCCCATTGGTGTCTTCGGCATGATTTTTGAGAGCCGCCCCAACGTCACCATCGAAGCCGCCAGCCTGTCGATCAAGAGCGGCAACGCCTGCATCCTGCGCGGCGGTTCCGAGGCCATCGATTCCAACAAGGCGCTGGCCCGGCTGGTGCAGCAGGCACTGAGTGACAGCGGGTTGCCGGCCGATGCGGTGCAGCTGGTGCAGACCACCGACCGTGAAGTGGTCGGTCAGCTGATCGCCATGCCACAGTATGTGGACGTCATCATTCCGCGCGGTGGCAAGGGCCTGATTGAACGCATCAGCCGCGACGCCAAGGTGCCGGTGATCAAACACCTGGATGGCAATTGCCATGTGTATGTCGATGATCCCTGCGATCTCGACATGGCAGTGAAAGTCGCCGACAACGCCAAAACCCAAAAATACAGCCCGTGCAACGCCACCGAAGGCCTGCTGGTGGCGCGTGGCGTGGCGGCCGCCTTTTTGCCGCGCATCGGACAGGTCTATGCGGACAAGGGCGTGGAAATGCGCGCTTGTGCCGAGAGTCGTGCCATTTTGCAAAGTCTGCCCGGCGCGCAACTGGCCGACGCCACCGAACAGGACTGGTATGAGGAATATCTGGCGCCCATCATCAGCATCAAGGTGGTGGACGGTCTGGATGCGGCAATTGCCCACATCAACCGCTATGGCAGCCACCATACCGACGCCATCCTGACGCGGGACCACATGCACGCCCAGCGGTTTTTGCGCGAAGTCGACTCTTCCAGCGTGATGGTGAATACCAGCACCCGGTTTGCCGACGGTTTCGAATACGGGCTGGGTGCCGAAATCGGCATCAGCACCGACAAGTTCCACGCCCGTGGCCCGGTAGGTATTGAAGGTCTGACATCGCTGAAATATGTGGTGCTGGGCGAAGGTGAAGTGCGCGCCTGAGCGCCACCACCGCAACCACACGAAAGAAGCTATCCATGGTCCCCCATCTGGTGACAGCCCTGACCGGTCCTATTAACGAACTGGAACAGCGCGTGCTGGATTCCATGCCGGCAATCGAACGCTGGTTCCGTCTGGAATGGATGGAGCACACGCCGCCGTTCTATACCGCCGTGGACGTGCGCAATGCCGGCTTCAAGCTGGCGCCGGTGGATACTGACCTCTATCCCAGCGCCTGGAACCACCTGGCCGCGCCGATGCTGCCACTGGCAGTGCAGGCGGCAATGGCGGCGATTGAAAAGATCTGCCCGGAAGCTCGCAATCTGTTGATCGTTCCGGAAAACGATGTCGGCAGCACTTTCTACCTGAGCAGCCTGGCGCAGCTGCGGCGCATCTTTCTGATGGCCGGCCTGAATGTGCGGATTGGATCCATCAGCCCGGATATCAAGAAAAGTACCACGCTGGAATTGCCCAATGGCGAGTCGATCACGCTGGAGCCGGTGCTGCGCACCAAGGGGCGCCTGGGGCTGAAGAATTTCGACCCCTGCACCATCCTGATGAACAATGAAATGACCGCCGGTGTGCCGGGCATTTTGGAAGACCTGCAAGGCCAGTACCTGTTGCCGCCGCTGCACGCCAGCTGGAGCACGCGCCGGCGCAGCACCTATTTCAAGACTTACGAGGAAGTTGCCAAGCGCTTTGGCAAGCTGATTGGCGTGGATCACTGGCTGATCAATCCAATGTTCGACAAGTGCAGCGATGTTGATCTGGGCAGCGCCGAAGGCCTGGAAGTGCTGACCTCACGGGCCGATTTGCTGCTGGCAAAAATCAAGAAGAAATACAAGGAATACGGCATCAAGGAAAAGCCCTTTGTGGTGGTCAAGGGCGACAACCTGGGGCGCGGTTCCGGTCTGATGACCGTGCGCGATGCACGCGACATTGCTGCCCTGGTGAAAAACGCCGACAACGCAGTGTTGTCCCTGATGCAGGGGCCGCAGCAGTTCATTCTGCAGGAAGGTGTGCTGACCAACGAGCGCATGAATGATGCCGTAGCCGAGCCGGTGGTCTATATGCTGGACCGCTATGTGGTGGGCGGTTTCTACCGCGTTCATGCCGAACGTGGCGTGGATGAGGACCTGAGCGCCCCCGGTTCACGCTATGTGCCGCTGGCGTTTGCCGAAAGTGCCCAGTTGCCGCAGCCCGGCATCCGCCCCGGTGCCAGCGCACCGAACCGTTTCTATATGTATGGCGTGATTGCACGTCTGGCCATGCTGGCTTCCAGTTACGAACTCGAAGCCACCGACCCGAACGCCGAGCACTACACCTGAGGCCCTGGCTAGCATGGCGCCTGGGGGCTGGCAAGCCCAGTTGTTGCGCTGCAACATGCGGCCTCAAATATTTGCAGGGCTGTCAGCACTGAAATGTTTGACTGAGCGCAAAATAGCGCTCCCAAATGGAATGGACACCGGCCGCTCTGAAGCCGGAATAATTTGTGTCAGCATCTAAGTCGTCTCTTGCCGCGCTCACCTTGGGCGCCATCGGTGTGGTTTATGGCGATATTGGCACCAGTGTGCTGTATGCCTTCAAGGAGGTTTTTGCGAGCGGTCACGTGCCGATCACCGAGGCCAATGTACTGGGCGTGCTGTCCCTGTTCTTCTGGGCCTTGACCGTCATTGTTTCCATCAAGTACGTGGTGCTGATCATGCGCGCCGACAACAACGGCGAAGGTGGCCTGATGGCCTTGTTGGCGTTGGCATCCCTGTCCACCAAAGATGCGCCCAAGGTGCGCGGCATATTGCTGACCTTGGGCGTGTTTGGTGTGGCGCTGTTTTTCGGCGACGGCGTGATCACACCGGCGATTTCGGTGCTGTCGGCGGTGGAAGGTCTGGAAATCATCACCCCTGGCGCCAAGCCCTATGTGGTGCCGATTTCTCTGCTGGTGCTGGCCCTGCTGTTTCTGGTGCAGCGCCGTGGTACCGGTGACATTGGCAAGTTTTTTGGCCCGATCACGGTGGTCTGGTTTCTGGCGATTGGCTTGCTCGGCCTGCTGCAGGTGATTGGCAATCCGGCCGTGCTGTGGGCCTTGCTGCCGGGTTATGGACTGATGTTCGTGGGCCAGCATCCGGGACTGGCCTTTATCACCCTGGGTGCGGTTTTTCTGTGCTTGACGGGTGCCGAAGCGCTGTACGCCGACATGGGCCATTTCGGTAAAAAGCCGATCCGTATTGCCTGGTTCGGCCTGGTGATGCCGGCGCTGGTACTGAACTATTTTGGTCAGGGCGCCTTGGTGCTGGGTGACCACGCCACGGCCAGCAATCCGTTTTTTAACATGATGCCGGACTGGGTTCAGCTGCCGATGGTGTTGCTGGCCACGGCCGCTACCGTGATTGCATCGCAGGCCCTGATCACCGGGGCCTTTTCGGCCACCAAGCAGACCATTCAGCTCGGTTTTCTGCCGCGCCTGACGATTTTGCATACCTCCATCAAGGACATGGGCCAGATCTATATTCCGGCTGTTAACTGGACGCTGATGGCCGGTGTGGTGGCGGCGGTGGCGCTGTTCGGCTCCTCCGATGCCCTGGCTGCAGCCTACGGCATCTCGGTCAGCCTGGTGATGATCATCACCACGGTGATGACTTTTTTCGTGGTCCGCTATGGCTGGAACTATCCGCTGCCGCTGTGCATTGCTGCGACCGGCGTATTCTTTGTAATTGACGCCGGCTTCTTTGCTTCCAATTCGCTGAAGATTGCGCAAGGCGGTTGGTTCCCGCTGGTGATGGCAATTGCCTTGTATGTGGTGATGGCCACCTGGAAAGATGGCCGGCGCCTGATGAACCAGAAGCTGATGGCCGAGGCCATCGATTTGCCGAGTTTTCTGGAAGCGGTGTTCATCAGTCCGCCGGTGCGCGTGGATGGCACTGCGGTGTTCCTGACGGCAGAGGCCGGCACGGTGCCGAATGCCCTGTTGCACAACCTGAAGCACAACAAGGTGATGCACAGCACCAATCTGTTTGTTACGGTGCGCAGCCACGAGGTGCCCTGGATTGGTCTGAACAAGCGTCTGGAAGTGAATTCGCTGGGCCATGACTGCTGGCAGGTGACGATCAACTATGGCTTCAAGAATGATCCGGACGTGCCCAAGGCACTGCAGCAGATCAAGGGCCGTGGCTGTGATCTGAACGAAATGACGACCAGCTATTTCCTCTCGCGCGACACCGTGGTGCCAACGCTGGGTGAAGGCATGGCGCCGTGGCGTGAAAAACTGTTTGCCCAGATGCATCGCAACGCCAGTGCGGCGGCTGATTTCCTGAACCTGCCGAACAACTCGGTGGTGGAACTTGGCAGCAAGATTGAAATCTGATTCCCTCTTTTGGAAGCTTCTCCAATGCAACTGCTATTTGTCGCCGACCCGCTGGAAACGTTCAAGACCTACAAGGACAGCACCTTTGCCATGATGCGTGCCGCGCAGCAGCGCGGGCACCAGATTGCCGCCTGTGAGCCGAGCCAGCTGGTCTGGCGCAGTGGTGGCGTGGTGCAGGCCGCAGTGCGGCGCATTGTGCTGACCGGGGCGAGCGACGCATGGTTCACGGAAGCAGCGCTGGAGACCGTGGCACTGTCGCAGTTTGACGCCATTGTGATGCGCAAGGACCCGCCTTTTGACAGCGAGTTTTTCTATGCTACCCATTTGCTTGAGCAAGCCGAGCGCGAGGGGGCCCGGGTGTTCAACCGTCCGCGTGCCTTGCGTGACCATCCGGAGAAACTCGCCATCATGGAGTTTCCGCAGTTCATTGCCCCGACCCTGGTTACGCGCGATCCGCAGGCGGTGCGCGACTTTCATGCGGCGCACCGTGACATCATTTTGAAGCCGCTGGACGGCATGGGTGGCGCCGGAATTTTCCGGGTCCGTGACGACGGTTTGAACCTGGGCGCCATCATTGAAACGCTGAACCAGGATGGCCGCCAGACCATCATGGTGCAGAAATTTTTGCCGGCCATTACCGAGGGCGACAAGCGCGTGTTGCTGATTGCCGGTCAGCCGGTGCCGTATTGCCTGGCGCGCATTCCGCAGGGTGGCGAAGTGCGCGGTAACCTGGCCGCCGGTGGCAAGGGTGTGGCGCAGGCGATTGGTCCAGCGGAGCGCAGCATTGCCGAAGCGTTGGGGCCTGTGTTGGCGCAGCGGGGATTGTTGTTGGTGGGGCTGGATGTGATTGGTGACCGGTTAACGGAAATTAATGTCACCAGTCCGACTTGCTTTCAGGAAATTGCCGACCAGACCGGCTTTGATGTGGCTGGCATGTTTGTCACGGCATTGGAAGCTGCTGTGGCGGCAGCGCGGCCATAACGTAGCCTCCGTCAACGCGTAGCGCGTCTGCTTGATTTTTCTGCCTCCAGCGTTGTTTGCGTTCGCTGCGTTGCGCGCCTGCGCGTGGTCTTTACTTCCTGCTTTATTGGCGCTCGTCTGCTTGTGCTCTTTTCCTCCTGCTACGTTATTGGTGTGCGCTGCGGTGTGTGTCCGCTTCGGTTCTTTGCCTTCTGCGTTGTTGGTTCGCGTGGCGTTGCGCGTCCGCGGGTGGTCTTCTCATCCTCCTGCTGTGTTGGCGTTCGCTGCATTGCGCGTCCGCGGGTGGGCGAGGACTGACGAAGCGGGCACCCGTTCTACGGTCCACGCTCGCTGACCAGCGCTTCTGGGAAACCCGC
>CAIUDG010000006.1 GCA_903897925.1 uncultured beta proteobacterium
ACAAGACAACTTCCGCCTCACTCCACCTTGCGGCTTGCGCTTAACTTCTTTATCTTGCTTGCTACGCTGTGATCAGCGAAGCCTTGTATTATGACACAGCTTTTAACAACTAGTCAAACTTTTTAAAACTTATTTTGTTTTGAAAATTTGATTGCGTTTTGGAATTTGACGCTGGTCAACACGCTATTAGCTTGCCACCCAGCCACCCCAAAACACTTGCTTTCAACTGCACTTCACTGTTATCAGCGAAGCCTTCGATCATAGCACTGTTTTAGGCCACATCAAAGCTACTGCCAATTTATTCGCAGTAGCAGGCGAATAAATCTCAAACCCGGTAACGGTCAGTGCTGCCGCTCAACTTGGTCAGCAAGGCTGCCGCAATACTGCCCAGCGGCAGGACCTCATCGGCCGCGCCATGCAGGATGGCTTCGCGTGGCATGCCGAACACCACACAGCTGGCTTCGTCTTGCACATAGTTATAGCTGCCGGCATCGCGCATTTCCTTCATGGCCTTGGCGCCGTCGTTGCCCATGCCGGTCAACATAATGCCGTAAGCGTTGCGACCAACCACCCGGGCTGCGGACTTGAACAGAACCTCGACCGAAGGGCGATGGCGATTCACTGGCTCGGCGTCTTCGACGACACAGACGTAATTGGCGCCGCTCTTGTCTATACGAAACTGCTTGCCGCCCGGAGCAATATAAGCATGGCCAGGCAAGATGCGCTCGCCGTGCACGGCTTCCTTCACGGTAATCTGGCACAGGCTATTGAGGCGTGCCGCAAAACTGGACGTGAAGCCGGGCGGCATGTGCTGGGTGATTACGATTCCTGGGGAGTCCGCTGGCATCTTCACCAACACTTCCTTAATCGCTTCGGTTCCGCCAGTGGAAGCGCCGATGCACACCAGCTTTTCGGTGGAGATGCGCCCGATTGCCTGATTGACTTTGGGCGTCGACGCCGCGGCGTTCACGTCGGGGCCTGCGGCCGGTGTGACGGTGCGGCGTATGTGCGCCGATGCAGCCACCCGAATCTTGTCAACAATTTGGCCCGCCAAATCACGAATGCCATCAGCCAGGCCAATGCGGGGCTTGGACACGAAGTCCACTGCGCCAAGCTCCAGTGCGCGCATGGTGACATCCGCGCCGCGCTCGGTCAGGGTAGAGATCATCACTACCGGCATTGGCCGCAGGCGCATCAAGCGCCCCAAGAATTCAATACCGTCCATCTTCGGCATCTCGATGTCGAGAGTAATGACATCCGGGTTCAGCTCCCGAATCATTTCGCGCGCAATCAACGGGTCATTGGCCGTTCCAACACACTCCATGTCGGTCTGGCGGTTAATGATTTCCGCAAGCAGGCTGCGAACCAATGCAGAGTCGTCCACGACGACAACACGTGTCTTTTTCAAACCATTGCCTCAAAACAAATCAACTGAGCCACCTGCAGTGGACTTGGCCACCGTAGCCGCATTGCCCCGCCGCTCTTCCACCACCAGGGTTTCCGGGTGCGAATGGGCCAGGCGTTTGACCAGCGCTTTACCGGTCACAGGAAAGAAACAAACCTTGCGTGGATGGATATCCAGCACATCCTGCGACACCACCGGGATGCGTTCGGTAGACAGATAGTCCAGCACAAATTTGGTATTGCGTTCCCCAACGTTCATGGTGGTGAAGCCGGCCATCACCTGGCCTCCGCCGAAGACTTTGGCCTGCATGGTTTCCCGGCGCGCGCCCAGCTTGATCATTTCGTTGAGCAACAGTTCCATGGCATAGGAGCCATAGCGGCCTGATACATCGGAGGCATCACCATCGGGCAGCATGAAGTGGTTCATGCCACCGACCCGGGCACGCCCGTCCCAGATGCAGGCAGCAATGCAGGAGCCCAGCACCGTCATGATGACAATATCTTCGCTGGAAACAAAATACTCACCTGGCAGCACCTTGACTGCGTCGTACTGGAAATGGTGATCCGCATAGAAGAATGAGGCTTCGCCGGGCTTGCGCGGCTGTGCCTTCAATTGATCAATGCGCGAAATGCGGCCATTCGCCAGCACCTTGGGAGGCGGCATCGTGCCGGATTTGGTGGCGGAAAGAAAGGCGCCAGAGGTAGGTAGGTTCATGCTTTCCTAGACGCGTTCATATGCAGTCTTGCCCTTGAGCGTAAACAGGTCTCGGGAATCGGTGAAATTTTCCGCATGGCCGACAAACAGGATGCCGCCCGGCTTCATTACCCGATGGATGCGTTCCAGCACGCCGCGCTGGGTAGCGGCATCAAAATAGATCATCACGTTGCGACAAAAAACCACATCAAACTGTTCTTTGAAGGGCCAGTCGTTCTTGATCAGATTGACGATCAAAAAATCGACCAACCGGGTCAACTCCGGCTTGACACGCACCATGCCCGAATTGGCGCCCTTGCCACGCAAAAAAAACTGGTGCGCTTGCGCCGGCGAAACGCCCTTCATAGACTCGGCGCGGTACACACCGGCACTGGCCGTGGCCAGCACCTTGGAATCGATATCACTGGCCGACAGCGAAAAATTGGCCCGGCTGCCCAGACTCTCCAGCGCCGTCATCACGATCGAGTAAGGCTCCTCCCCGGTTGATGCGGCACTGCACCAAACCCGCCAGGGATGCGAGGGTCGCGCCTTCAGCAGCTCGGCGAAAATTTCGAAATGGTGGCGCTCCCGAAAAAACGAGGTCAGATTGGTGGTCAGTGCGTTGACAAACTCCTGCCACTCAGCGCCGTCAGTGGACTCCAGCCAGCTCAGGTATTCCTTGAAGCTCTGGTGCCCGGTATCGCGCAAACGCCGGGACAGTCGGCTGTACACCATGGCGTGTTTGCCGTCGTGCAAGCTGATGCCAGCACGTTTGTAAATCAGCGCCTGCACACGGTCGAAATCGGCATCCGTCCAGGCGAACTCGCGCCCCTGCATGGTTCCTGCATCATCGGTCAATCCACTGGGGCTGCGAATCGTCATCGGGGATTCAGTCGACGCTGCTTTCGAGTCCCATGTCCTGGGCCGACATCAAGCGCTCGATATCCAGCAAAATCAGCATGCGCTCACCCAGGGACCCCAGCCCCAGCACGGCACTGCTGTCGATCACGCTGTCGATGTCGGGCGCGGCCTTGAGGGCCTCTGGAGGCAGCTCCATCACATCACTGACGGAATCGACAACGATGCCAACAATGCGTTGGCGCAAGTTCAGGATGATGACCACGGTGAACGAGTTGTACTCGGCCTTGGAGCAATTGAACTTCAAGCGCATGTCCACGATCGGCACAATGGTGCCGCGCAGGTTGACCACGCCCTTGATGAATGGAGGCGCATCGGCAACCCGCGTTGGGGGCTCATAGCCGCGGATTTCCTGCACCTTCAGGATGTCAATTCCGTACTCTTCCTGGTCCAGACGGAAGGTCAGGTACTCCCGCGCTCCACTGGCAGACAATTCGTTGAGTTTTTCCATCATTCCCATTGCGTGCTCCCTCTAGTGCCTGGACCGGCGCACCAAGGCGCCAGTATCCAGAATCAATGCCACTTTGCCGTCGCCGAGAATCGTCGCTCCCGACACATTGGGCACCTTGCGGTAATTCGACTCCAGGTTTTTCACCACAACCTGCTGCTGACCGAGCAACTCGTCCACCAGCAAAACCACCCGGCTACCGTCGGCTTCAACCACCACCATGATGTCGCTGGACTTTTCAAAGTCGAAACGCGGCACCTGGAACACTTTTTCCAGTTCAATCACTGGCATGTATTCGTCGCGCACTTTGACCAGTTGCGAACCCTGACCCACGGTGCTGACCGCTTCGGCCTTCACCTGGAACGATTCGACCACCGACGACAACGGCAAGATGTACACCTCATCGCCCACGCCCACCGACATACCATCCATGATTGCCAAGGTCAGTGGCAAGCGCACCGACACCTTCATGCCATAGCCTTCGGAGGAGTCAATTTCCACCGTACCGTTGAGGGCGGCGATATTGCGCTTCACCACATCCATGCCAACGCCACGTCCGGAGACATCGGTCACTACTTCGGCGGTGGAGAAGCCGGGCGCAAAAATCAGCTGCCAGACTTCCGCATCGGACATCTGGTCGGAGACATCCAGGCCGCGTTCGCGCGCTTTGTTCAGAATCTTGGTGCGCGACAGGCCCTTGCCATCATCCCGCACCTCAATCACGATGGAGCCGCCCTGGTGCGACGCCGACAGTGTGATGGTGCCGGTTTCCGACTTGCCATTGGCAATGCGCTCGGAGGGCATTTCAATACCATGGTCACAGCTGTTACGCACCAGGTGGGTCAGCGGATCGGTGATTTTTTCCACCAGACCCTTGTCCAGCTCGGTAGCTTCACCCTGGGTCACAAAGTCGACCTTTTTCCCAAGCTTTCCAGCCAAATCACGCAGCATGCGTGGGAAGCGGCTGAACACAATCGACATTGGAATCATGCGAATCGACATCACCGACTCTTGCAGGTCACGCGTATTGCGGTCCAGGTCGGCCAGTCCGGTAAGCAGTTGCTGGTACACGGCGGGGTCCAGCGCGCGGCTATTTTGCGCCAGCATGGCCTGGGTAATCACCAGCTCACCCACCAGGTTGATCAGCTGATCCACCTTGCTGATGGCGACCCGGATGGTTGCCGCCTCCGGCTGTGCAGCCGGCGCCGCGGCCGGCTTGTTTACCTTGGCAGCAACGACCTTGGTATCAACAACAGCCACGGCAGCCGGTGCCACGACCTCAGGGGCCGCCGCTGGCAAACCAGGGGCGCCGTCGAAAAAGCCAAAACCTTCCGAGGCCGCCGGGGCAGCGCTGGCGGGCGCGCCAGCGGCATCGTCAAAGAATCCGTAACCGGGGTCTTTCTCCACCACCGCGGGGGCTGGAGCTGGCGCCGCCGCGACCGGCTTGATTTCAATTTGTTCGCGCGAGACATGGAACGTGAACAGGTCCAACAGGTCGTCGTCCGTGGACGCGGTTTCCACCTGGAACAGACGTGTGTCCTTGCGTCCGGATTCGAGAATTTTGATCGTGCCCAGCCCGGGAATGTCACGGAACAACTCCTGGATCGCATCGGCTTGCTCAGGGCGCTCGAGCGGGCCAACCCGAATTTCCAGCGCTCGGCTGCCACTCGCCACCGGCGCAACTGGCGCAGGCGCTACTGCTGCCGCTGGCCGTGCCGCCGGGGCCGGCGCAGCAACAGGCGCTGGTGCCACTGGTGCAGGCTTGGGTGCCGCAGCCACCTGGGCACCGGATGCCAGCACGGCGATGCGCCGGACCAGATCGGCGGTTGGCGGAACTTCGCCTTCATCACCGGACTGGTGCCGCGCCAGCAAGCTGCGTGAGGCGTCCGCCGATTCCAGCAGCACATCAACCATGGCCGCATTCGGCTGCAATTCATGCCGGCGCAAGCGGTCCAGCAGGGACTCCATCTGGTGCGTCAGCTCTGCCACATCGGAAAAGCCAAAGGTTGCGGCGCCGCCCTTCACGGAGTGTGCGCAGCGGAAAATGCCATTGAGCTCCTCATCGTCTGCAGTTTCCAGATTCAAATTGAGCAGCATTTGCTCCATGAGGTCCAGATTCTCACCCGCTTCTTCAAAGAAGATCTGGTAGAACTGACTCAGGTCAATATCGCCGCCGGAACCGCTGTCTTGATGGGTTTCTGCCATAACTTGCTCCTATTTTTTATGCCGCTGCGGGATTGCAATCCCTCAGCGGATCACTTTTTTGATGACTTCCAGCAATTTAACCGGGTCAAACGGCTTGACCAGCCAGCCTGTGGCACCGGCCGCACGTCCGGCCTGCTTCATCAGGTCACTGGACTCGGTGGTCAGCATCAGAATCGGCGTGGTCTTGAACGCCGGGTGCTCACGCAACTTGCGGGTCAGGCCCAGACCGTCCATGCGCGGCATGTTCTGATCGGTCAGCACCAGGTCAAACGACTGGGTTTGTGCCTTTTCGAAGGCATCCTGTCCATCCACAGCCTCCACCACCTGGTAACCGGCACCGGTCAAAGTAAATGACACCATCTTCCGCATGGAAGGCGAGTCGTCGACAGCAAGAATTACAGGCATTGAATGCTCCAACTAAATCGTTCAGTACTATTAAAAGAGTTAAAAAAGGTCAATGGAACCCGCATCCATTTCGTCCTGCGTGACTGGATTGGGCCGCTCCGGGACCTCTTCTACAAAGGGCACCGCTTCCCCGTCTTCGTTGCCCATGGATTCTGACGCCAGCCGATAGGCACAGCCCTGCAGTATTTTGGACGTGTGATTAATCAGCTGCGAGGCCATGTCCTGGAATTGCAATTCGGTGACTGCGGCGCGCAGTGTGCTGCGCACGACATCCAGCTCCGGACTGGCAATAAGCTCGGAAGTGGCCAGATTGGCACTGGCGGCGGTGAAGCGCTCCATCAGGTTTTCCATGGTGTGCGCCAGCAGACTGTCTAGTCGGTTGAGGTCGTGCACAACAACCAGCAGGGAGTCCTGCACCTCTGCGACCAGCATGACCGGCATTTGCACGGAGGGCGTACCTGGTGTTGTCAAAGATGATTCCATCGTCACTAGTCCTCAAAGCCGCGCAGTAAGTCAAGGCATCCCATTTTTGCCATTCACAATGATAGTCGCTGGAGGTTATCAGGATTCTTGGCCATTGTGGAGATATTGTCCAAGGACCAGACATTGAAGTCACAAAACATCTTGCTTATCGTGTCGCAGTAACCAGATAATCGGGGCCAATGCCCGTGTCCCCGTTCGAACCTTCCGCCGTCCAAGCCAGCACTTTAACCGTACTCCACCTGGAAGACTCTGAGCTCGACCATCGGCTGGTGTGCCGGGCGCTGGAACGCGACGGCTTGCAATTCGCCATTACACGGGTGGATGCGCTGCCCGACTTCCGGGAAAAAATCCAGCAGCAGACGTTCGACGTGATTCTGGCCGACTACCGCTTGCCTGGTTTTACCGCGCTGGACGCCTGGGCCGCCATGCCCGATGACGGCTTGCGCCCGCCCTTTATTCTGCTGTCCGGCGCCATCGGCGAATCCGCCGCCGTGGCGGCGATTCAAATCGGCATCAGCGATTACCTGCCCAAGGATGACCTGAAAAATCTGGTGCGGGTGATTCGCCGGGCCATAGAAATCTACCAGGCAAAAAAAGCCGAGGCCCGGGCCATGGCGGAACTGGCCCTATCGGAACGCCGGCTGGCTGAGTTTGCCGAGCATTTGCAAAGCACCATCGAAAATGAACGCGCCTCCATTGCGCGTGAAATTCATGACGATATTGGCGGTTCGCTGGCCGCGGTGCGGCTGGACTTGTCCTGGATTGCCCGCCATGTTGACGACACGGAAACCACCGAACACATCCGCGCCGCCACCGACATGCTGCAGCACGCCATCGGCGCCAGCCAGCGCATCATGATGAATCTGCGCCCGGCCATCCTGGACCAGGGTTTGTACCCGGCGATTCTCTGGCTGGCCGAAAGTTTTCAGCGCCGCACCGGTGTCAAGACCTCGCTACGCACCAACAATGAACACATGCGCCCGGAAAAGCAGCTGCAGCTGACGGCCTACCGCACTGCGCAAGAAGCCCTGACCAATATTTCCAAGTATGCGCAGTGCAGCGAAGTCAAATTGGACTTGTCCGACGCAGAAAACGTGCTGACGCTGGAAATTTCCGACAATGGCTGTGGCATTGCGCCTGCGGCGCTGGAAAATTCCAGTGCTTTCGGCATCCGCGGACTGAAAGAGCGGGCCAAGGTGGTCGGTGGCTGGCTGGATCTCAGCTCGCGCCAGGGCGCAGGCACCACTATCATTCTCACCATTCCCCTGGACGGCTCCGGCCACTCCACCGACGAGGCTGAATTTCTGTGATTAAAGTGGTACTTTGTGACGACCATGCAATGGTCCGGCGCGGCATCCGTGACACTCTGTCCGAGGCAGTCGATATCCAGGTGGTCGGCGAAGCCGGCGGTTACTCCGAAGTGCGCGAAGTGTTGCGCAACACACCTTGCGACGTACTCGTGCTGGACCTGAATCTGCCCGGGCGTGGCGGGCTGGAAGTGCTGGCCAGCGTACGCGAAAGTGGCGCCAGCTTGCGCGTACTGATTGTCTCCATGTTTGCCGAAGACCAATACGCCATCCGTTGCCTGCGCGCTGGCGCCCATGGCTACCTCAACAAGGCGGGTGAACCCGCCGAGCTGATCGCCGCCGTGCGCACCATCGCCCAGGGACGCAAATATGTCACGCCGGCGGTATCCGACATGCTGGTCAACAATCTGGCCGAGCCGCAAAGCGAAACCCTGCACTCCACCCTGTCCGAGCGCGAACTACAAACCCTGCTCAAGATTGCTTCCGGCAAAAAACTCTCCGACATTGCCGAAGAGCTGATGCTCAGCCCCAAGACGGTCAGCGTGTACCGGGCGCGGCTGCTGGAAAAACTCAAGCTGAGCAACAACGCCGAGCTGACGGTTTACGCCATTCGCAACGAACTGGTCTGAAAGCCCGCGCTAGGTGCCACCAAACAGATCGATCACCCGCCCCATCAAGCTAATAAAAGGCTGGTCCAGCATGGGCAAGGTATAGGCCACGCCAATCAGGCCGACCGCCAGGGTGATCGGAAACCCGATGGCAAAAATGTTCATTTGCGGAGCCACCCGGGAAATGATGCCCATCGCCAGATTGGCGAACATCAGCATGCCGATCATCGGCATTGCAATCCACAGGCCGCTGGCAAACAAATCGGTGCCGAGCTTGAACAGCTTCATGGTGGCCAGGGCTTGCAGAAAATTTTGATCAATCGGGAACGCCACAAAACTTTTGTTCACCGCCATCAGCACCATCAGGTGCCCATTCATCACGACAAACAGCAGCGAAGTCATTTGCCCAAAGAATTGGGCCAGGGCGCTGGACTGGGTGTTCATGGAGGGATCGAAAAACGACGCGAAGTTGAGTCCCATCTGGAAGCCCACCACTTCGCCAGCCAGTTCGACCGCGGCAAATACCAGTTGTACGGCAAAACCCAGCGCCAGTCCGACGCCGATTTGCTGCATCAGCACGCCCAGGGCGCGGGGGTCGTTGAAACCGATGATGGGGCCGTCCGGCAAACTGGCCTGAGACGCCAGCGCCACCAAAAATGCCAGCCCGATGCGCGCGCGCACCGGAAATGCCCGCGACGAGAACACCGGCGCCGAGGTAAACACCGCCAGGGTGCGCACAAACGGCCAGAAGATCGGCGATATCCAGGCGGCGAGCTGCGCCTCCGAAATGCTGATCATGCCGCCGGCAGAGCTAGACCACCGAGCCCGGAATCGCTTCCATGGTCCGGCGAATATATTCCACCAGCATGGTCAGCATCCACGGCCCGGCGATGGCGAACACCGCCACCACGGCAATCAACTTGGGCACGAACGCCAGCGTAGCTTCGTGAATCTGCGTCACAGCCTGAAACAGGCTGACCAGCAAACCGACCACCAGCGAGGCGCCAAGCACCGGCGCCGACACCATCAGCAACATCAGCAGGGCTTCCTGGCCCATGGTCAACACCATTTGAGAATTCATATACAGCGCCCTCCTAGGTCACAAAACTGGCCGCCAGCGAGCCAACCAGCAGGTTCCAGCCGTCTGCCAGCACAAACAGCATCAGCTTGAACGGCAAGGCCACCAGCACCGGTGACAGCATCATCATGCCCAAGGACATCAAAACGCTGGCAACCACAATGTCGATCACCAGAAACGGAATAAAAATCATGAACCCTATTTGGAACGCCGACTTCAATTCACTGATGACAAATGCTGGCACCAGCACGCGAATCGGCGCCGTGTCCACCGAAGTCGACGGCGGCAGCTTGGCCAGTTTGGCAAACAGCGAAAAGTCGGACTGGCGGGTCTGCTTGGCCATGAAACTGCGCACCGGCCCCTCGCCCCGGCTCAGGGCCTCCTCAAAGGAAATGGCGTTGGTGCTGTAAGGAAGATAGGCGTCGGCATAGACCTTGTCAAAGGTCGGCCCCATGACAAACAGCGTCAGAAACAGCGACAGTCCAACGATTACCTGGTTCGGCGGCGTGGACTGGGTTCCCAGCGCCTGGCGCAGCAGTGACAGCACAATCACGATGCGCGTGAAGCCGGTCATCATCAGCAACACCGCCGGCAGAAACGACAGTGCCGTGAAAAACAGCAGGGTCTGGATCGGCACCGAATAACTCGACCCGGTGGGCCCGGTTCCGACCAGCAGCGGCAACTGCCCCGCCTGGGTTTGCTGCGCCCACACCGCCCCCTGCATCAGCAATGCACAGGCACATAGTGCCCACTTCAGGCAGGAAGCCAAGCGTGGCTGCAAACGGTGCAGCGTGTTAGAGGTCATGGTAGGCCATGGGAGAGGTGGCAGGATTGTCGGCAGCCGACATGGTATGCGACGAATCCGCCACCGGCACGCGGTGCAGGCACTGAATGGATTGCTGGGTGACGCCCAGCACCAGCCAAACGCGGGCGTTGCTGGGCCCCACCTCGACCGTGACCACCTTCTGGTGCGTGCCAACCGCCAGCACGTTCACCAGGCGCGACTCGCCCGAGGGTCCCAGCTGCGCCAAACCATAACGCTTTTTCAAACGGCCCACAGCCCACGGCATGCACAGCAGTGCCGCCATGAAAAGACCAATCAGGACCAGTGACTGGGTCATGCGCTCAGTTCTTGCTTACGCGCCGCAGCCGCTCCGAAGGCGTCACCACGTCGGTCAGGCGAATACCAAACTTGTCATTCACCACCACCACCTCACCCTGGGCGATCAGATAGCCGTTGACCAGCACATCCATCGGCTCTCCCGCCAGCGCGTCGAGTTCCACCACCGAGCCCTGACCGAGTTGCAGAATGTGTTTGATTGGCACCTTGGTACGGCCCAGCTCAACCGACAACTGCACTGGAATATCCAGCACCATGTTGATGTCCTGGGCCGAGCCATCCGGCCCGGTCGAGGAAAACGGACGCGGTGCTTCGCCGGTCAGCACGCCACCGGCAGGTGTATCGCCGCCACTATCACCCGCCTTTTGTTCCATCAGGGCCTCGGCCCAGTCGGCCATGCCGTCATCGGCCGCTGCATCAGGTTTGTCTTCAGACGCCATGTCTCTCTCCTAACCAGTTAAGGTCATTGCCGCGTAATGCTTTTTCTATGCGAATCGCATACTTGGCGTTATGGGTGCCGTAGTTGCACTCAAAAATGGGAACCCCATCCACGGTTGCCTGAATTCTTGGCTCACGCTCCAGTTCAATGAAATCGCCCTTTTTCATGGACAGCAGTTGCTCCACCGTCGCGTCGGCCTTGGCCAGTTGCGCCACCAGGGTCACCTCGGCGGCCTGAATCTCGCGTGTCAGCACATTCACCCAGCGCCGATCAACTTCCATCGAGTCGCCCTGGGTCGAGGAGTAGAGCACATCGCGAATAGGTTCCAGCGTCGAATACGGGAAGCAAAAATGGATGGAACCGGCGATGTCGCCGATTTCCAGCTGGAACGAGGTCGAAATCACAATTTCACTGGGCGTGGCAATGGTGACAAACTGCGGCTGCATTTCCGAGCGCTGGTATTCAAGTTCCAGCGGATAAATGCCTTTCCAGGCTTTCTTGTATTCGTCAGTGATGACGTCAACCAGGCGATTGATCACCCGCTGCTCGGTGGCGGAGAAGTCCCGCCCTTCAATCCGGGTCTGGAATTTTCCGATGCCGCCGTACAAGGTGTCGATCACGCCGAACACCAGGGTTGGCTCGCAGACGATCATGCCGCTGCCGCGCAGCGGGCGGATCGCCACAATATTGAAATTAGTCGGCACCGCCAGTTCCCGCAGGAACGCGCTGTAACGCTGCACTGAAACCGGACCAACCGAAATTTCCGGGCTGCGGCGGATAAAGTTGAACAGTCCCAAGCGCAAATTGCGCGCGAAGCGCTCGTTCACGATTTCCATGGTGGGCATGCGCCCACGAACGATCCGCTCCTGGCTGGAGATGTTGTAAGCCCGAACCTCACCGTGTTCGGCCGCCTCCTCCACCGTCTTCTGGCTTTCGCCAGTGACGCCTTCCAGAAGCGCATCAACTTCTTCCTGAGAAAGAAACGATTCACTCATATTAGGACTTCCCGTAGACCTCTATTGAACGATAAAGCTGGAAAACAGCACGTCTGTCACCGGGTACTCGACGTGCGCCTTTTTCTTCTTCTTTTTGCCGTCGGTGGACGTGTCTTCCGGCTCTTCGTCGCCACCGCCAAACGGAATACTGGCCTCGCGCAACACGTCCTTTTTCAGTTTGTCCTTGCCTTCCGCAGAGAGCAACTCCTCCGCCGTGCGCTGCGAAATCAGCATCAGCACGCCACTGCGAATGCTGGGCAGGTAGCCTTTGACGTTGTCACCGGTATGGGCGTCGGCGACCACCAGGGTAATCCCGATCTGAGCAACCCGCTCGCCACCAGGGTCGGCCAGGTTGACCACCATATTGTCCATCGGCAAATAGGCCGGTGGTGTGCCATGGGCGTCGTGCGAGACCGCGGCATGCTGGGGCGCCGCATCGTCGCCCCCATCTTCTGCCGCCGCTGCGGCTGCGCGTTGCTTGCTGATATAGAAGAATGCGCCGCCACCCACCAACACCAGCAGCAGCACGGCGCCGACAATAATCATCAACATTTTCTTGCTTTTAGCCGGCGGCTTGGCTTCCGCAGCTTCGGGTTTATCAGACACAGTCGTTCCTTAATAAGGTATTGAGGCGATTATTGGCAGTCCCGCATTGTGACAAAACGCCAATAAGGCGGGATTTATGCAGCCTATCCGGATTCTTGCACCTTTGCGCCGACCTAAACAAAAAGATCCAGGGCGCGGCCACTGGACACCGCCGCCCGACTGCCGGTGGACGCCACCGATCCGATCGGCGCAGCGACAAAGGCCTGGCGCACACCCTGGCGTGGCCGCCGGTCACCGGTGCCGGCACTGCTATCCGACTGGCTGCCGGAGTTGCCCACGGACACCCCGGCCAGCACCACGCCCTCACGCCCAAGCATGTCTTTCAACTGCGCGGCGGCACCTTCCAGCACACCACGGGCCTGTGCCTCATCGGTACGGAAGGCAATGTGTGCCTCGTTACCGGTCATGGAAATACTCACCTGGACCGGGTCCTTGCCCAATCCGTCGAGCTTGAGTTCGGCATTCTGCACGTCGTTGGACATCCAGTATTTGACTTGCTCAGCCACTTGCACCTCCGGTGCCGGCGTCGCTGCTCCGGGGGCAGTGGCATTGTCCGTGGGACTGCTGCTGACGCCCTGCGCTGTGAGGGCGTAGGTGCTGGCGTCGGCGTTTTGGCTGGCCGCGCTGATGCGCTCGCCGGTGGACCGCTCCGGCCTGCTCAGGCCGCTGGTCGGCAGGGGCAGCTCGGCGCTCGGGGTGGCTTGCACGGATTTCATGAAGTCCAGGGCCAGCGCCAATTTGCTGTCCTGGCTGTCCTTGGCGTCGCTGACAGCGCTGCTGGCGCTGGCGTCTGCCACGCTGCTGGCGCCATTGGCCGACGGGTCGGCTGCCGCGCCAACAGCGTTGCCGCTTTGCCCGGCAGCGCTGGCCGCGCCATTCAGCGCGCCAGTGCCAGTGCCGGCGCTACTGCTGTCCCCCGCAGCGGCTTGCAAGGCGCCAGGCTTGCCGGCCCGCAGTGCCAGCACGGACTTGCCCTTGGCGCCTGCCGCCATCGAGGTGGTGCTGGCCAGCAGGTCGCCATCGGCCTTGGCCGTCGGCAGGCCCGCATTGGCCGCCAATGGCGGCGGGACCTGTGGAATCTGCGGGATCTGTGGATTTTGTGCCAGCATGGCCGCCGCATCCAGCGGCGTGCTGTCGGCGGGCGCGTCTTTTCGGCTGGCAGCAGTGCCAGTCAGGGCCGTGGTGGACGCCGCGGGGCTGGCACTGCTGTCGGCGTCGAGCGCTCCCAGAATGGCGTCAAAGCCACTGGCTGCGTCATGCGCACCGGCCTTGTCGCGGCCCTTGCCAGCAGCGGCATTGGATGCTGCGCTGGTTTTCTGCGGCTCGGTCGACGGTGGGCTGACTTCAATGCTCATATGGATTCTCCCAGGATGTTTTCTGCGGCGTTCCGGGCGTGGCGCTGCGACGCGAACTCGTCGGTGACGCGCTGCTCGCGCCGATGCTGTTTCAGCTGCACCGCGGCTCGCCGACTGCCCAACACCTGGCGCAGCCCGGCCAGCTTGTATTCGGCCTGCAGCAGCACGGCATGCGCCTGCTCCAGCTGGGCCTGCATATTGGCAATAACACCGACCTGCATATCGACAGCGTTTTGCAGGCGGGCGCGGAACTGGTATTGGTGGTGCACCATTTCACCGGAAATCTGGTGCAACTGGCCGGCAATCCAGCGCGCGTCGGTTTCTCCGGCATAGCCTTCGAGCTGTGCCATCTGGTTTTTGGCGAATTCCAGATTGCGAATCGCCTGCGCGTGCTTGCGTGCCTGGGCGTCGCGCTGCCGGGTGGCCAGCTCGATTGCCAGTTCCAGGGCTCTGAATTGGGGCATGGTGCAGCGCCTTTCGCTCGGGTTCAATGGGCCATTGCCACATTTACGGCGGTGGCCATCTGGTTCAACACCGGCGCCATCGGCGCGGCTTCGAACATGTCCTGCTGCAAGAACTGGCGCATGCCCGGTTGCATTGCGATGGCTTCGTCGAGCGCCGGGTCGGAACCCTGGGCGTAGGCACCGATCTGCACCAGATCGCGGCCTTTTTCATACTTTGAATAAATCGCCCGGAACCGCCGTGCCAATTCAAAATGCTCGCGCGACACCACGTTGTGCATCACGCGCGACGCCGATTGCTCAATATCAATGGCCGGGTAGTGGCCGGCTTCGGCCAGGGTACGTGACAGCACAATATGGCCGTCCAGAATCGCCCGCGCCGCATCGGCAATCGGGTCCTGCTGGTCGTCGCCCTCGGACAGCACGGTATAGAAAGCGGTGATCGAACCCACGCCATTGAGTCCGTTGCCACTGCGCTCCACCAGCTGTGGCAGCTTGGCAAAGCAGGACGGCGGATAGCCTTTGGTAGCCGGTGGTTCGCCAATCGCCAGGGCGATTTCGCGCTGCGCCATGGCATAGCGGGTCAGCGAATCCATCAGCAGCAGCACATGCTGCCCCTGGTCGCGAAAACTTTCGGCGATGGCCGTAGCGTACGCAGCGCCCTGCATGCGCAGCAGCGGCGGCGCATCCGCCGGAGCCGCCACCACGACCGATCGGGCCCGGCCTTCGGCGCCCAAAATGTCTTCAATAAATTCTTTCACTTCACGGCCACGCTCACCGATCAGGCCCACCACGATGACATCGGCCTGGGTATAGCGCGCCATCATGCCAAGCAACACGCTCTTGCCGACGCCAGAGCCGGCAAACAGACCGATACGCTGGCCGCGCCCGACCGTCAGCAGGGCATTGATGGCGCGCACGCCCGTGTCCAGCGTGTGGCGTACCGGGTCGCGGTCCATGGCATTGATCGGGCTGCGATCCATGGGCTTGGCCGCCACATCGCGAATCGGGCCCATGCGGTCCAGCGGATGGCCCTGCGAATCCACCACCCGGCCCAACAGGCCGTTGCCCAAGGGCAGGCGCAGCATGCCGGAATCGACTTCCGGCCGGCTCTGCAGCGCTTCGCCCAGGCGTGGCACCGGCACAAAGGGCGCCGCCGGCGCCACACTGGCGCCGCTGGAGAGTCCGTGCACATCACCGGCGGGCATCAGGAAGGCCCTGTCATTGAAAAATCCAACCACTTCGGCAAGCACCGGAGGCCGCCCCTTGGAGCGCACCACACATTGCGAACCCACCGGCACCCGCAGGCCACTGGCCTCCAGGACCAGACCGGCCAGACGTGTCAGGGTGCCACGCACTTCCAGTGCGGAGTTGCTGGCCACGCGCTGCTTGGCATTGTCAAAAAATGCCTGCCAGGCCAGCGGGTTCATGCTTGGGCTAGTCATCCGAGTCCCCGGCGGGCACGTCCCAGGCGTTGTCCAGTCCCAGCACCGACAGGGCTTTGGTCCAGCGCCGCTCGATCGTGCCATCGATCACGGTGCCGGCGGCCTCGACCAGGCAACCACCCGGTGTCATGTTGGCGTCGGGCACCAAATTCAGGGACAGATTGGGAAACTCGCGCTGCATTTCCGAAGCCAGCACGTCGATATCCACCGGATTCAGGCGCACCGAGGCGGCCTTGGTATCCGCCGTCAGCATGCTCAGGGCCTCGCGCACCACCGGCGGCAGGACATTCGGATTAACCGACAGTTCGGTGCGCAGAATTTGCCGCGCCAGTTCACAGGCCAGCTCCAGCACGCCCTTGGCAATACTCTGCTCGGTGGCTTCGAGCTGGGTCTGCGCGGCCACGAACAGCTGCAAAAATTTGTCGGCAGCTTCCTGGCCCTGGGTGGCAATGTATTCGTTGATCTGCTTCTGCGCTTCCAGGGTGGCCTGGGCATGGCCCTGCTCAAAGCCGGCAGCATAGCCTTCCGAATAGCCCGACTTGCGTGCGCTATCGTCGCGTGCGCGTTCTTCCTGCAGGGCTTGCGCCTTGAGTTTGGCGGCAAAACGCAGCGCAGCCTGGTCCACCGCACTGAAATTCCAGTCGGTGGCGTTTTCGACCTGTTCGGCCGGGATAAATGTTGAATGTGCTCGTGACATCAGACCATGGCGTCGTCGCCACCTCCACCGCCGATAACAATTTGACCTTCGTCCGCCAGACGGCGCACGGTCTTGAGAATTTCTTTCTGCTGGGCTTCCACCTCGGACAGGCGCATCGGGCCGCGCGACTCCAGGTCTTCCTTCAGCGTGGCCGCAGCACGGGTCGACATATTCGCCAGAATCTTGTCCTTGAGTTCCGGCTGGGCGCCCTTGAGTGCCACGATCAGCACATCAGAGGACACTTCCTTGAGCACCATCTGGATCGCTTTGTCGTCGAGTTTGATGACGTCGTCAAAGACGAACATCTTGTCCATGATCTTCTGCGCCAGGTCGGCATCGTGGCTACGGATCGACTCAATCACGGTGCCCTCGATGGCGGTGCCCATCAGGTTGATCATTTCCGCCGCCGTCTTGACGCCGCCCAGCGAGGCCTTGCGAATCTTGTCACCGCCGGCCAGCACTTTGAACAGCACTTCATTCAGGTCTTTCAGCGCGGTCGGCTGAATGCCTTCCATGGTGGCAACCCGCAGCATGACTTCATTGCGCTGGCGTTCGGTCAGGTTTTTCAGAACGTCGGCGGCCTGGTCGTACTCCAGGTGCACCAGAATCGCCGCCACAATTTGCGGGTGCTCGTTGCGCAGCAGCTCGGCCACCGACAGCGGATCCATCCACTTCAGGCTTTCAATGCCCGAAACGTCGCCCCCCTGCAAGATCCGGTCGATCAGCAGGGCTGCCTTGTCATCGCCCAGGGCCAGTTTCAGCACCGAGCGCACATAGTCGCCCGAATTGGA
>CAIUDG010000007.1 GCA_903897925.1 uncultured beta proteobacterium
ATGTGTGGCGCGCATGGCATGCCGACCGCAACGTGGCGCGCCGACACGCGCCGCAAGGGCCGACTACGCCATCCACCGCCTGCCAGCGGCACAGCGCCGCCCATGCCGCAGACCTTCTGGTGCAGGGACTGGCCCATTTCGGGACGCCCCAGTCCGGCCATACCAGCACAAGCCTGGCGCAGCACACCAGCACCCCGCTTGGCCAGACGCAGGCACTGAGCCTCAGCGGCCCGCACTAAACCGGCGCAAAAAAAACCTCACTCCGTCACGGTGCGCTCGGCCGGGCTGCACTGCCGACAGCATCAGCAACGCTCCAGAACATCCGCGCGCTGGCGCCCAGGCCCTCTGGATCGTGGCGCGCCAGCAGTTCGCGCACCGTGGTCTTGGCACGGGCCAGCAGCAATTGCTTGCCCGACAGTCCCAGCACATGGCGCAACTCCTGTAAACATTCCACCGCCGTACTGTCCAGATCGGCACTCTCTTCCAGACTCAGCACCACCGTGTGCACCTCGGGGCGCAGTGCTATCTGCTGCAAAATCACCGCCATGGCGCGCTCGGCACTGCCAAAAAACAGGGGCTCCTCGGGGCGCACAATCAGCAGGCCCGGCTTGCCCAGAGCGCCATGCTGGGCGTGCAGGTCAACATAGTTGCGGCTGCTGTCAAGTTCGCCCAATTCGTGCACTACCGGCTGGCTGAAACGCTGCATGGCGCCCAGCATCGACAGGCCAATGGCAGCCAGCATGCCGTCCAGCACCCCCAGGAAAAATACCGCCAGCACCGCCGCAATCAACAGGCTGCGGTCGCGGTTCAGACGCCACACCACGCGCATCGGTTGCGGTGACAAGGCATGCCACAAGGCGCTGATCACCGCCACCGCCAACACCGGACGCGGCAAATACTGCAGTGAGGGCAAGGCCAGCAGCACCACCAACACCAGCGCCAGCAGCGCAATCAGGCCGGCCTTGCGCGACACCGCACCAGCTGCCGCGTTGGCCGAAGTGGCGGAGAATCCCGCCCCCACCGGCATCCCCTGGAACAGCGCCGACACCATATTGCAGGCGCCCAGCACCATCAACTCGCGGTCCGGGTTCAGGGTGTCGCCATGGCGCAGTGCCATGGTGCGCATGCTGCCCCAGGACTCGGCAAACACCAGCATCACCAAACCAAACGCCAGCTCACCGGCACGCAACCAGGCTGCAGGTGGCATGTCCGGCACGCCGAAGGCAAAGCGTGGCGCCAGGACCTGGCCCACCACATGCACGCCGGATTGCTGTAAATCCAGGCCGCGCACCAGCAGCATCGCCACCACCATGGCCACCATGGAGGCCGGCACCTGGGGCCAGCGCCGCAAGCCCAGCACCAGCAACGCTGCCATGCCGGCCAAGGCCATGCTCGGGACATGCCAAAGCGGAACGTGCGCCAGCACATACACCAGCACATGCAGCGGATCGCCAGATGCACCGGCAGGCAGCTCCACGCCCAGCACGTCGGGCAACTGGCGAATCACAATCGACACCGCCAGGGCAAAGGCAAACCCTTTGAGCACCGGGCGGGAAATGAAGGATGACAACTGGCCCAGGCGCGCCATGCCCAGCACCATCAGCATCACTCCGCTGAGCAACACCAGCGCCATCACTGCCTGCAAATAGGCGGCTCCACCGACCTCGGCCATGGCGCCGCCCAACGACAGCGCCGCCGCCAGCGCCAGCATGGCGGTCGAGGAAGTCGGCGCCACAACGGCGAAACGGCTACCGCCGAAAACGCCATACAGCGCCAACCCGATCAATACCGCCGCCAACGCATGCGCCACCGGCAAATGCGCCAGGCCGGCATAGGCCACGGCTTCCGGCAGCAGCAAGGCCGCCACGCACAGTCCGGCACCCAGATCGGTTCGCCAGGCCGGGTTCGGCAATGCCTGCGTCATCGCCAAATCAGACCAGCTTGCGGCTGGAATTGGCCGCAGCCAATGCCGTCATATTGACCACCCGACGCACCGTCGCCGAAGGCGTCAGCACATGGGCCGAAGCCGCGGCACCGAGCAGAATCGGACCGACCGTGACGCCCTGGCTGCCAACCACCTTGAGCACGTTGAACAAAATATTGGCGGCATCCAGGTTCGGACAAATCAGGATATTCGCCTCGCCGCTGAGCTTGCCCTGGTTCAGACTGGCCAGGCGCACGGTTTCCTGGAACGCAGCGTCGCCCTGCAACTCGCCATCGCACTCGACATCCGGCGCCATCTTGCAAAACAGCGCGTGCGCCTCACGCATCTTGAGCGCCGATTTGCGTTTGGAACTGCCATACATGGAGTGCGACAGGAAGGCGACCTTGGGCGGCACCCCAAAGCGGCGCACCTCGGCGGCAGCCATCACGGCAATCTCCGCCAGCTGCTGGGCGTCCGGGTCTTCGTTGACAAACGTATCGGCAATGAACAGCGTGCGGTCGTCCAGCATCAGCGCATTCAGGGTGGCCAGGCTGCTGGCGTCCGGGCGCAAACCGATAACGTCGCGCACATGCTCCAGGTGCACGTCAAAGCTGCCGACCAGACCGCACAACATGGCATCGGCATCACCCAGATGCACCATCAAGGCGGCAATGGTGGTGTTGGAGCGGCGCACTGCAGCCTTGGCGGCATCCACCGAAACGCCTTTGCGGCCCATCAGGCGGTGGTAGGTTTCCCAGTACTGCTTGAAGCGCGGATCGTCTTCCGGATTGACCACATCGACATCGACGCCGAGACGGATACGCAAACCGGCCTTCTTCAGGCGCGCTTCCATTACCGCCGGACGGCCGACCAGAATCGGTCGCGCCAGGTCTTCGTCCACCGCCAGTTGCGCGGCGCGCAGCACGCGCTCGTCTTCGCCTTCGGCATAGGCCACGCGCTTGGCGCCAGCAGCAACGCGCTTGGCGCTGGTAAACACCGGGCGCATGAACATGCCGGTCTGGTAAACGAAACGCGACAGGTTCTGGCGATAGGCCTCCATGTCTTCAATCGGCCGTGTAGCCACGCCGGATTCCTGCGCTGCCTTGGCCACCGCCGGCGCAATGCGCAGGATCAGTCGGGAGTCAAACGGCGTGGGAATCAGGTAGTCGCGTCCGAACACCAGTTCCTTGCCGGCGTAGGCGGTAGCCACTTCTTCGCTGATGTCGGCCTTGGCCAGATCGGCGATCTGGCGCACGCAGGCCAGTTTCATGGCTTCGGTAATCTTGGTGGCGCCACAGTCCAGCGCGCCGCGGAAGATGTACGGGAAGCACAGCACGTTGTTGACCTGGTTCGGATAGTCGGAACGGCCGGTCGCAATAATGCAGTCCGGCCGCACGGCCTTGGCCAGCTCGGGACGAATTTCCGGTTCCGGGTTGGCCAGCGCCAGAATGATGGGCTGGTCGGCCATGGTCTTGACCATGTCCTGGGTCAGCACACCGGCGGCGGAACAGCCGAGAAACACGTCGGCATTGCGTACCGCATCGGCCAGGGTGCGCATATCGGTCTGCTGCGCAAACACCGCCTTGGACTCGTCGTAACCACCGGCCCGGCCTTCATAGATCAGGCCCTTGGAGTCGCAAACGTACACGTTTTCGCGGCGCACACCCAGACCAACCATCACATTCAGACAGGCCAGGGCCGCAGCGCCGGCACCTGACACCGCCACACGCACCTCCTCGATGCGCTTGCCCACCAGTTCCAGTCCATTGAGCAAGGCGGCACTGGAAATAATGGCGGTGCCGTGCTGGTCGTCGTGGAATACCGGAATATTCATGCGCTCACGCAGCTTCTTCTCAATATAGAAACACTCTGGCGCTTTAATATCTTCCAGGTTGACGCCGCCCAGAGTTGGCTCCATGGCGGCAATCATGTCGACCAGTTTGTCCGGATCGCGCTCGGCGAGCTCGATATCAAACACATCGACGCCGGCAAACTTCTTGAACAGGCAGCCCTTGCCCTCCATCACCGGTTTCGCTGCCAGCGGGCCGATATCGCCCAGCCCGAGCACCGCCGTGCCATTGGTGATCACGCCAACCAGGTTGCCGCGCGAGGTGTATTCAGCGGCCTTGGACGGGTCCGCCTCGATATCCAGGCAGGGATAGGCCACACCGGGCGAATAGGCCAGTGACAGGTCACGCTGATTGGACAGCGGCTTGGTCGCGTTGACGGCTATCTTGCCGCGTGTAGGCAGGCGGTGGTAGTCGCGTGCCGCATCGCGCAACGCGCGTTCGGCGGGGGTAATGTTTTCGTTCATATTCCTATCCCTTCATGAAATACAGCGCCCAGGCTGGCAAGCCGGACCAATGGTACGCCCAGCAGTCTAAAGCACCAGGCGCTGCGCCCCCTGTGGAAAACCGCATCTTTACGGGTATGGCAATTCGACCTACCATGCGCCTTACTTAAATCAGACCTCCGACACGAGGAGACAAAATACTATGAAACGTTTTACCGGCCACCTTTATTTCTGGGTGCTAGTGGGCATTATTGCGGGCGGCTTGCTCGGCTATTTCGACCCCAAAACCGGCGCCAGCCTGAAGCCGTTGGGTGACGGCTTCATCGCGCTGGTCAAGATGCTGATCAGTCCGGTGATCTTCTGTACCGTGGTGCTAGGCATTGCTGGTGCCGGCGACATGAAGAAAGTCGGTCGGGTCGGTGGCAAGGCGCTGCTGTATTTTGAAGTCGTGTCCACCATTGCGCTGGCCATCGGTCTGGTGGTGATGCATGTGCTCAAACCCGGCAGCGGCTTCAATGTCGACCCGGCCACGCTAGACCCCAAGGCGGTCGCCGGCTACGCCAAGGCAGCCACCGAGCAAAGCTCGATCGATTTCCTGATGCACATCATTCCCAAGACCTTCACCGACGCCTTCACCAGCTCGGGCGACCTGCTGCAAGTCTTGATGCTGGCCGTGCTGTTTGGTTACGCCCTGATGCACATGGGCAAAATCGGCAAGCCGGTGCACCTGTTTATTGAAGACGCCGCGCAGATTTTCTTTGCCATGATGGGCACGGTGATGAAACTGGCGCCGCTGGGTGCCGGTGGCGCCATGGCCTTCACGATTGGCAAATACGGCGTGTCCGCGCTGAAACCACTGGCCGCGCTGATGGGCAGCTTCTACCTGACCTGCCTGATCTTTGTGCTGGTTGTGCTGGGCACCATTGCTGCCCTGACTGGCTTTAGCATCCTGCGCTTCATCGTCTACATCAAGGACGAACTGCTGACCGTGCTGGGTACCTCGTCGTCCGAATCGGCCCTGGTGCCGCTGATGCAGAAGCTGGAAAAAATGGGTTGCTCCAAGTCGGTGGTCGGCCTGGTGGTCCCCTCCGGCTATTCCTTCAACCTGGATGGCACCAATATTTACCTGACCATGGCGGCCCTGTTTGTGGCGCAGGCACTGAACATCGACCTGTCGCTGACCCAGGAGCTGACGATTCTGGGCGTCGCCATGCTGACATCCAAAGGCGCCTCCGGCGTCACCGGTGCCGGCTTCATCACCCTGGCAGCCACACTGGCGGTGGTTCCCACCATTCCGGTGGCGGGCCTGGCGCTGATTCTGGGCATCGACCGCTTCATGTCGGAAGCCCGCGCCCTGACCAACTTCATTGGCAACGGCATCGCCACCGTGGTGGTGTCGCGCTGGGAAAACGAGCTCGACAAGGAGCAGATGGACCGCGTCCTCAGGGGCTGATAGCAATGCTGGCGTACTGCAGCTTGCGCTGCAGGTCGACCTCCGAATCACCGTAACTCAGAGCGATGGCGTGAAACTGCTGGTCGATGTCGAGAAAGGCATCGACCACATCCGGGTCAAAGTGCTTGCCGCGCGCGCTGGCAATAATTTTCACGGCATCGGCGTGCGGCATGGGTTCCTTGTAAACGCGCCGACTGATCAGGGCGTCATAGACATCGGCCAAGGCCATCAGGCGCGCCGAAATCGGTATCGCGTCACCCGCCAGCCCCTGCGGATAACCGCTGCCATCCCATTTTTCCTGGTGCGAATAGGCAATTTCCTTGGCCATCGTCAGAAACGCCAGCTCAATGCCATAAGCCGCCTCGGCATGCGCAATAGCGTCGCGGCCCAGCGTGGTGTGGGTCTTCATAATCTCGAATTCTTCCGGCGTCAGGCGCCCCGGCTTGAGCAGAATGCGGTCCGGAATACCCACTTTGCCAATATCGTGCAGCGGCGCCGATTTGTATAACAAGTTGATATTGCTGGTGCTCAAATATTCGCGAAAGCGCGGATGGGTCGACAGTTTCCAGGCCAGCGCACGCACATAGTGCTGGGTGCGCCGGATGTGGTTGCCGGTGTCCGAATCGCGGGTTTCCGCCAGTGAGGCCATAGCCAGAATCGTCACGTCCTGGATCGCATTGACTTCCTTGGTGCGCTTGGCCACCTCCAGCTCCAAAAACAGATTTTTGTCGCGCAAAAAATCGGTGTTCGATTTGAGTGCCAGATGGGTGCGTACCCGCGCCAGCAGGATCGGCGGACTGATGGGCTTGGAGATATAGTCCACCGCCCCCAGCGCAAAGCCTTGTTCCACATCTTGCACCTCGGTGCGGGCGGTGAGAAAAATCACCGGAATGTATTCGGTGCGCGGATCGTTCTTCAGGCGCGCGCAGACTTCATAGCCGTCGATACCGGGCATCATGATGTCGAGCAGGATTAAATCGGGTTGCGGCTGCGCCAGTGCAATCTGCAGCCCACGTTCGCCATTGTTGGCGCCCTTGAGCGTGTAGTCCTCTTTCAGCAAGGCCTGCATCAGGGACAGATTTTCAGGCGTATCGTCTATCACCAGAATCGTCGGTTTGGCACGGTCTTCGTCGCTAAGCACTGGGATCACGGTAAGTCTCCTGCGTGGGCCAGATCAATGGCCAGGTCTTGCGCTGCCTTCTGCAAATGCGCCAGGGCGGACTGGCAATTGAAACTGCGAACTTCGCTCTCAATGCGCTCAAAGGCTTCACCAAAAGCGCGCTGCAGCAAGGCCCCATTGTCAGTCAATATATCCACCGCCTCCAGATTGTCCTCTGCCAGCAGCCGCGCCAGGCGCCGGCATACGGCACGCAACACGCCTGGGTCCAGTACATCGTCGACACCAGGCACTTCCTGCCAGGGCAACTGCTCGCGCAGCTGGGCAATGAACGGCGCCAGCTGGCGCTCCAAGCTGCCAAGCGATACCTCCAGCATTTGCAGTGACTGCCCGCCCCGAATGGCCTTCTCCAATTCCGCCGCACTGCGCTGGATCGCCGCCGCACCAACACTTCCGGCCAGCGCCTTCAGGCTGTGCGCAGCGCGTTGCGCCTCGTCCCGGTTGCCGGTGTAGAGCGCAGCCCGCACATCGGCCGCCACCGCCGACTGGCCCTGTACAAACTTGCGCAGCAGCGACAGGTAGAAAAGCCGGTTGCCGCGCACACGGCGCAAGCCGGTGTCCAGGTCCAGACCGGGGACCTTGGGCAACGCCACCGCATCACTGCCTTGGCGCGCCGGTCCGGGTGCCGGCTCCGGGCGCTGCGCTGGCTGGATCCATTTCAGCAAAATCTGGTAGAGCAATTCCGGCTCAATCGGTTTGAGTAGGTGGTCGTTCATGCCGGCATCCAGGCACAGCTGGCGGTCACTGGCCAGGGCATTGGCGCTCATTGCGACAATCGGCAAATCGGCGTAGCCCGGCAACCGGCGCAGGCTGCGCGTTGCCGCCAGGCCGTCCAGCACCGGCATCTGCGTGTCCATCAGCACCAGGTCATAGTGCTGACCCTGCAGCCGTTGCAGACCCTGCTGGCCATTGTGGGCCTCGTCCACCAGCACACCGGCGGCACACAGCAACTCACTGGCGACCTCGCGGTTCAGGGCGTTGTCTTCCACCAGCAAGACGCGCGCACCGCGGATCGGGCGCAGACGGTCTTCCGGCACCAGCGCGGCATCCCGAACACCGGTGCGCTCTGGCAGCAGCTCCGGATCGCCATCCTCCAGCGCGACCACGGTATGCCCGGGCTTGCCCAACCGGGCCGTGAACCAGAAGGTGCTGCCAACCCCGACTTCGCTTTGCACGCCGACCTCGCCCTGCATCAGGCCGGCCAGCTGCTTGCAAATCGCCAGGCCCAGACCGGTGCCACCAAACTCGCGCGTGATAGAGCTGTCGGCCTGCTGAAAACTCTGGAACAGGCGCGCCACCTCTGCCTCGGTCAGCCCCCGGCCGGTGTCCCGCACCGAGCCATACAGCAGCACTTCGGCGGCACTTTCCTCGCGCAAGCTAAGGTGGATGCTGACATTGCCGTGCTGCGTAAACTTGATCGCGTTGTCGGTGTAATTGACCAGAATCTGGCTCAGCCGCAAGGGGTCGCCGACCAGCACCTGCGGCACCTGCGGATCGACCACAAACTCCAGCTGCAGACCTTTGGCGCCGGCCTTGTCAGTGACCAGGCTGGCAACGTTGTCGAGCACCTTGTTCAGCGCAAATTCGATCGATTCGATACCCAGTTTGCCGGCTTCAATTTTGGAGTAGTCCAGCACGTCATTGATGATGGCCAGCAGCAACTGGCTGGAACTCTGGATTTTGCGCACCTGCTCGCGCTGCTGGGGCAACAGGCCACTTTTGAGCACCAGATAGGACAAGCCGATGATGGCATTCATCGGCGTGCGGATTTCGTGGCTCATATTGGCCAGGAAGTTGCTCTTGGCCCGGCTCGCCTCCTGGGCCCGCTCACTGGCGTCGTGGATCGCCTGCTCGGCCTCGCGCTGCAGCGTCATATCCTCAACCACCACCAGCACGGCACTGCCCAGATTGGAGTCAACCAGCTGGCGTCCGGTCATGCGTGCCCAGAAACGGCTGCCATCGGCGCGCACCAGCGGGTGATCGCCCTGGTACACCAGCCCCTGGCCGGTGACTTGCAATAGCGCGGCCTGGGTGCTGGCGTGGCTGGCGTCGTCGGGGTACCAGATCCGCGTCGAACGCTCCATCAGGGCCTCGGGCGGATAAGCAAAAATCTCTTCCAGCCGGCGGTTGCTGCGCACAATCACACCGTCCTTGAGCAGCGCAATGCCGACCGTCAGGGTTTCAAAAATGGTGCGCTGCTCGGTGTGCGCGGCCTGCAATATGCGCTGCTGCTGTTCCAGGATCTGGGTGGTTTCCTGGAGCCGAGCGGTGCGCTGTTCGACCTGCTGCTCCAGGTTGTTGTTGAGCGCGATGATGGCGTCTTCGGCCTTCAGCCGTTCCGTCACGTCGCGCAACATCACCGTCACCAGCTGCTCGCCGTCAATGTCCATGCGGGACACCGACGCCTCGGCCGGGAACACCTCACCACTCAGGCGCTGGCCGTTGACCACCGAATGGCGCCCGCTCATCCAGGGGCCCAGGGCAGCCGGCCTTTCCGGCGCCATGAAATCGGAATTCGACGGGCGCAAGCGGGCCGGAATCAGCATGTCAATCGGGCGGCCCAGCACCTCGTACTCTCGGCAATCGAACATGCGCAACGCGGCCCGGTTGATGACCAGGATGCGGCGCTGCGCGTCCACCGTGATGATGGCGTCCATGGCGGCATCGAAAATACCGGCCAGACGGGCCCGGCTGGTCTCGATATCGTGCTGTGCCGCCTTGATGCGCAGCGCCATCACATTGAAACTGTGCGCCAGGCGCGCCACCTCGCGCGGGCCGGTTTCTGGCAAGGGCTGCAGGTATTCATTCTGGCGCGCCAGCGACAGGCTGGCGCGTTCCACGCGGGCCAGTGGCTCGGTCACGCGGCTGCGCAACAGCCGTGCCAGCAGCACGGTAAATAGCAAGGTGGTCAGCAGCAGCGGCCACATGCGGCGCTGGGCATCCCAGGTCAGCATCTCCAGTTCACGCGCCAGGTCGTATTCAAGATAGACCACGCCACGGTCCTCATCGCGAATCACGCCGACCCGGCCTTCGACAAAATACGGCACCATCACCACGATGCGGTCCTGCGCGGCAATTTCCTGCACATCGGGCAGACGGCTGCGTACCGTGCGCGCGAAGGCCGCCGCCGAGAAATGTGGCAACACCTCAGCGGCCAGTTGTCCGCGCCAGCCTAGCCGCTGCGCCAGTTCGATGCGGCCTTGCGGATTGATCAGGGCCAACACCACGGTGCGCGGCTCGGTCGCCGCCACGGCCAGGTCCGAGGCCACGTCGTTGCGCCGATCTTTCAGTTCGCGCTGGGTGATGCGCGCCAGGTGCTCGGCGTCCAGCACCGCATCGGCACGCGCGTGCTGCAACAAGGCGATCCGGCCATTCACCACAGTGTCCAGATAGGACAGGGACAACATCGCCATAACCACCATCAGCAGGCCCGCCGGCAAGGCGTTGCGCAAGGTGTACGAAGACGACTGCAACGCGTGCGCGCGCCGCTCGGTGGACCGGCTGCGCTGCTGCCGGCGCCGTAGCCAGGCCTTGGCCAAGCGCCGGTAACGACGCACATAGTGGGACATCATGCGGACAAAAACCGGCTGTCGGCCCAGCGCCGCAAATCGGCCGGGGTCTGCGGCGATGCGGTCTGCACCCAGGCCTTCTGCAGGGCCTGGCCAGTCCGGTCCAGCAGCGCCCCCGGACGCATCATTTGTCGATTTTGCAAAGCGTCGGGCAGCTGCAGGCCACGAAACAGTGGCGGCACATCGACAGCTGCGCTCTGCAGGCGCGCTGCCATGGCCGCCGCGGCCTTCGGCGCATCACGGCGCAACAGCGCCTGCGCGGCAAAATGACCGGCGATCAGGTAGCGCAGCGCTGCCGCATGGGTTTCCAGCGCCTGCGCCCGCACCGCCAGCACATGCACAATCCGTGTCGCCATGGCGCTGCTGTCAAACAATCGCTGGGCACCGCTTTTTTCCAGCCGCGAGACCCAGGGCTCGGCACTCACCACCACGTCCACCGCCCCACGCCGGAACACCTCCTCGGTACGGTCCAACGTGACCGTCACCTTCTGCACCTGGTCCAGCGCCAAGCCGGCTGCCTGCAGCACGGCACCGAGCATGGTCGCGCCAATGGCGCTGTCCTCGACGCCAATGCGCTTGTCCTGCAAGGTCTTCAGCGTCACCGGCGCATGGGCCAGCACAGCATCGGCACCGGCCGAGATGTCGTACACCAGCACCGCGCGCAAATCCACACCGTCGCGGCGTGCGGCCATCATTTCGTCCAATGTCAGCGCCGCCGCCTCGATCTGCCCGGCCGCCAGGGCGCGCAAGGTGTCGGTATTGGCCAGCAGTTCGACCATGCGCACCCGGCGTTCATCCAACAGCCCCATATCGCGGGCCAGAAACATGAACTCGTAGCCCGGAAACACAATGCTGCCTACCCGCAGCAGCGAGTCCGGCGGCGAACAAGCACCCAGCAGCGGCGCAGCCGCGCCCAGCGCCAGCCAATGCAGCAGCTGGCGACGACGCGCGACCGGGTGCTCAAAATAGTGCATGGGCTATGCTAGCGCCATTTTCCCGGCCCACCACTGCGGGCTACCCTTGCCACGCTGCTTTTCTCATGCCAACCTTTTCGGATTTAGCGATTCCCGTCATGTTGCTGGCCGCCGGCCGTGGCGAACGCATGCGCCCCCTGACCGACCACACACCGAAACCGCTGCTCGAGGTGCACGGAAAATCACTGCTGCAGTGGCGCCTTGAGGCCCTGCGCCGTGACGGCACCGGACCGGTCTGCATCAACACGGCCTGGTTGGGCGAACAGATTGAAGCCGCGCTGGGGTCCGAGCTGCAAGCAGCGGACCCGTCACAACGCCCTTTGGCACTGCACTATTCCCACGAAGGCCGCGATTTTGGCCAGGCCCTAGAAACGGCCGGCGGCATTGCACGCGCACTGGAGCACCTGGGCCAGGTGTTCTGGGTCATGGCCGGCGATGTCTATGCGCCCGACTTTGTCTTTGCGCAGCAGGCAGTGGCGCGCTTTCAGGCCAGCACGCAGCTGGCCCACATCTGGCTGGTGCCCAATCCGGAACACAACCCGGCGGGCGACTTCGCCTGGGATCCGGTGTCCGGACTGGCCAGCAGCCCGCCCAAGGAACAGGCGGCACAGCGCTATACCTATTCCACCATCGGCCTGTTCCGGCGCGAACTGTTTTTGCCGCCCTGGTGCGATCTGCCACCCGCCAATCCCCGGGGGCAGCGTAGCGGACTGGCGCCGCTGCTGCGTTTGGCCATGGCGCAAGACAAGGTCAGTGCCGCGCTTTACACTGGCGCCTGGACCGATGTCGGCACCCCGCAACGGCTGGCCCAACTCAACGCCACTGCGCGTGCCTGAACCCATGACCCACGCCCACTACCTCGCTCGCCGCGCTGCCCTGGCAGCACACCTCGGCCCGCACGGCATCGCCATCGTGCCAACCGCGCCGGTGCAGCAACGCAACCGCGACAACGACTTCCAGTTCCGCCCGGACAGCTATTTCCATTACCTGTGCGGCTTCAACGAGCCGCAGGCCTGGCTGGTGATTCGTGGCGACGGTCACAGCACCCTGTTTTGCCAGCCGAAAGACCTGGAACGCGAAATCTGGGACGGCATTCGCCTGGGCCCACAGGCCGCGCCCGCCGCACTGGGCGTGGATGCGGCCTTCCCGGTCGAGCAGCTGGATGCCGAACTACCCGGCCTGCTGGATGGCTGTGACGCGGTCTGGTTTCCCTTTGCCACCCACAAGGGCCTGGAAACCCGGGTCGACCAATGGCTCGGAAATGTCCGGGCGCGGGCGCGCCAGGGTGCCGTGGCACCGCAACGCCTGTGTGATCTGTGCGCGGTACTGGACGAAATGCGCCTGTTCAAGGACGAACGCGAACTCAGCACCATGCGCCGCGCCGCGCAGATCAGCGCCGCGGCACACATCCGAGCCATGCAGCTATCGGCCCGCATGCTGCGCAGCGGCCAGCCCTTGTTTGAATACCACCTGGACGCCGAGCTGCTGCACGCCTTTCGCCAGCACGGCTCGCAATATCCGGCCTACCCGTCCATCGTCGCCGCCGGTGCCAATGCCTGCGTGCTGCATTACCGCGCCGACGCCGGTGCGCTGCGTGACGGCGAACTGGTGCTGATCGACGCTGGCTGCGAACTCGACGGCTATGCCAGCGACATCACCCGCACCTTTCCTGCCAATGGCCGCTTCAGCGGGCCACAGCGCGCACTCTACGACCTGGTGCTGGCCTCGCAGCAGGCGGCAGTTGCCGCTACCCGCGCTGGAGCCCGCTTCAACGACCCGCACGAAGCCACCCTCAAGGTGCTGGCCCAGGGCATGCTGGACCTCGGCCTGCTCGACAAAAACACCCTGGGCAGCGTCGATGACGTGATTGCCAACAAAAACTACTTTCAGTTCTATATGCACCGCACCAGCCACTGGCTGGGCATGGACGTGCATGACTGCGGCGCGTATACCGAACCACGCGAGCCCAAAGCCTCGCGCATCCTGCAAGCAAATATGGTGCTGACGCTGGAGCCCGGCATCTATGTGCGCCCAGCCGCCGGCGTTCCCGAAGCCTTCCACCACATCGGCATCCGCATCGAAGACGACGCCGTTGTCACAGCCGATGGCTGTGAACTGATCAGTCGCGGCGTGCCGGTGGACCCGGACGCCATCGAAACCCTGATGCGTGGCTAGGGCGCCAGGGCCCAAAGTGGACCCATTGCAGCGGCCGATATTGCAGACAATCGGCTGAAAATTCCACCCATCGACCCTCTTTCCATTGCCATGACCACCCCTACCCGCACCGAACTGGACGCCTTCTTTCAACAGCACGGTGTGCGCGATGTGGAATGCCTGTTTCCCGATGTCTCCGGCTACCCGCGCGGCAAACTGATGCCGGCAGCGCAATTTGCCGCTGGCGCCGAGCTGCGCATTGCCCAGGCCATTCCGATGCAATGCGTCACTGGCGACTACTCCTACGATCCGATTTTTCCCGACGCCGACCCCGATGTGCGCCTGGTACCCGACTACAGCACGCTCAAACTCAGCCCCTGGTCCAGCGTGCCGCGCGCTTTTGCCATCCACGACTGCCTGGAGCTCGACGGCACGCCCTGCCTGTTTTCGGCCCGCGCACTGCTGCAGCAAGTGGTGCAACGCTATACCGCACAAGGCCTGCAACCGGTGGTGGCACCGGAAATCGAGTTCTATCTGACCGCCCCCTGCGTCGATCCGGCGCAGGCCCTGCAGGCACCGCAGGCGCGCAACGGCCGCGCTGAAGCCGGCCAATCCGCCTTCAGCCTGAACATGCTCAACGAACTGGCGCCATTCTGGAACCAGTTCCGTGACGCCTTGCGCGGCCTCGGCGTGCAGGCCGACACCTGGATCCACGAAGTCGGCGCCACCCAATATGAAATCAACCTGGTGCACGGCGACCCGGTGGCGGTCGCCGACCAGGCCTTTCTCTTTAAGTACGTGGCCAAGGAAATTGCCATCCAGCACGGACTTAACGCCGTGTTCATGGCAAAACCTATTGCCGGCGCCTCCGGCAGTTCGATGCACCTGCACCAAAGCGTGGTCGACACCCGGGGTCGCAACATCTTCAGCACCGAAGACGGCACCGAGTCAGCAGCGCTGCACCATTTCATTGGCGGCCTGCAAAACTATATTCCGGACCTGACGCTGATTTTTGCGCCCTTTGTGAACTCTTACCGGCGTTTTGTGCGCGGCAGCCAGGCCCCCATCAATCTGGCCTGGGGCCACGACAACCGCACCTCCGGCCTGCGCATACCGGTCAGCGGTGCCGCCGCCCGCCGGGTGGAAAACCGCGTTGCCGGTGCCGATGCCAACCCTTACCTGGTGATAGCCGCCTCGCTTGCCGCCGGCCTTGCCGGCATGAACGAAAAACTCAGCCCGAGCGCACCGCTGGCGCTCGGCGCCAACGCCTACAAGCTCGACACCCACGCCCTGGCGCGCAGCTTCCTGCCCGCGCATGAACAAATGTCCTCCAGCGATGACGCCCGGCGCCTGCTGGGTGACGCCTTTGTCACTGGTTATTGCGCCGTCAAGGGACTGGAATACGAAAGCTACCTGAACGAAATCAGCGCCTGGGAGCGCCGTTTCCTGCTGCCACAGGTTTGATTTGCACCTACGGGAAACCACAGGCACAGGTTTCACCATCGAGGTCTACAATCCATAGCCCCAGAATCAGAAAGGGGCCGGCACCCTGTCCCGCCCCCATAACGGAAAGGCTGTGTCATGTCTCAGGAAACCGCTCCCCCCCACTCTGCAAATCACCCGTCCAACTCCCCGGACAAAAAGGCCGAATTGCGGCGTGCGGCGCTGGAATACCATGAGTTTCCGACACCCGGAAAAATCGCCATCGCTGCCACCAAGCAGCTGGTCAACCAGCACGACCTGGCGCTAGCCTACTCGCCGGGCGTGGCTGCACCGTGCGAAGAAATCGTCAGAGACCCGAATAACGCCTTCAAATACACCAGCCGCGGCAACCTGGTCGCCGTGATCACCAACGGCACCGCCGTGCTCGGGCTGGGCGACATTGGCCCGCTGGCGGCCAAGCCGGTAATGGAAGGCAAAGGCGTGCTGTTCAAGAAGTTCGCCGGCATTGACGTGTTCGACCTCGAAATCAACGAAAAGCACGACCTCGACAAACTGGTCGACATCATTGCCTCGCTGGAACCCACCTTTGGCGGCATCAACCTGGAAGACATCAAGGCGCCCGACTGCTTCTATGTCGAGCGCAAATTGCGCGAACGCATGAATATTCCGGTGTTCCACGATGACCAGCACGGCACCGCCATCGTCGTTGGCGCAGCCATCCTGAACGGCCTCAAGGTGGTCGGCAAAGACCCGAAAAAAGTCAAGCTGGTCACCTCAGGCGCTGGCGCTGCGGCGCTGGCCTGCCTGGGCTTGCTGGTAAAACTTGGCATTCCCCGCGAAAACATTTATGTCACCGACATCGTCGGCGTGGTTTACAAGGGCCGCACCGAACTGATGGACGAGGACAAAGCCTTCTTTGCCCAGGAAACCAGTGCACGCACGCTGCGCGACGTGATTGTCGATGCCGATGTGTTCCTGGGCCTGTCCGCTGGCGGCGTGCTCAAGGCCGACATGGTCAAAACCATGGCCGCCCGGCCGCTGGTGTTCGCACTGGCCAACCCAACGCCGGAAATCCTGCCCGAGGAAGTCAAAGCGGTGCGTGACGACGCCATCATGGCCACCGGCCGCACCGACTACCCGAACCAGGTCAACAACGTCCTGTGCTTTCCATATATCTTTCGCGGAGCGCTGGATGCCGGTGCTTCCACCATCACGCTGGAGATGGAAATTGCGGCGGTGCATGCCATCGCCGATCTGGCCCAGGCCGAACAAAGCGAAATCGTCGCCGCAGCCTATGTCGGCGAGCAACTCGCGTTTGGCCCGGAATACCTGATTCCGAAGCCCTTTGACCCGCGCCTGATGATCAAGATCGCGCCGGCCGTGGCCAAGGCTGCGGCCGACAGCGGCGTGGCACTGCGCCCGATCACCGACATGGACGCCTACCGCGAACGCCTGCAGAGCTTTGTCTACGCGTCCGGCACCACCATGAAGCCGATTTTCACGGCCGCCAAAAAGGCACTGAAAAAACGCATTGGCTACGCCGAAGGCGAAGAAGAACGCGTGTTGCGCGCTGCGCAAATCGTGGTCGACGAACGCATTGCCATTCCCACCCTGCTCGGCCGCCCCACCGTGATTGCCGAACGCATCAAGAAGTTCGGCCTGCGCCTGACCGAAGGCCTGGACTACACGGTGGTCAATGTCGAACAAGACCACCGCTACCGCGACTTCTGGCAGACCTACCACCGCATGACCGAACGCAAGGGCATGACAGTGCAGGTCGCCAAGATTGAAATGCGCCGCCGCCTCACCCTGATTGGCTCCATGCTGCTGCAAAAAGGCGATGTGGACGGCCTGATCTGCGGCACCTGGGGCAATACGGCCGTGCACCTGCAGTACATCGACCAGGTGATCGGCAAGCGCGGCGAGGCACACTGCGACCCGGCCCACCCGGTGTACGCCTGCATGAACGGCCTGATGCTGCCGGGACGCCAGGTATTCATCGTTGACACCCACGTCAACTACGACCCGACGGCCCAAGAGCTAGCCAACATCACCATCATGGCCGCCGAAGAGATGATGCGTTTTGGCTTCAAACCCAAAGCCGCATTGCTCAGCCACTCCAACTTTGGCAGCAGCAACGAGCCCAGCGCCCTGAAGATGCGCCTAACCCTGTCGCTGCTGCAAAAACAGGCACCCTGGCTTGATGTGGAAGGCGAAATGCACGGCGACGTGGCCCTGGACGGCGAAGCGCGCAAGGCCTTGATGCCCAACAGCCTGTTCACCGGTGACGCCAATCTGCTGGTGATGCCGAACATCGACGCGGCCAACATTGCCTACAACCTGCTGAAAACAGCCTCTGGCGGCAACATTGCCATCGGGCCAGTTTTGCTCGGCGCGGCCAAACCGGTGCATATTCTGACCGCCAGCACCACGGTACGCCGGATTGTAAATATGACGGCACTCACCGTCGCCGATGCAAACGCGGTACGGCAGTAGTTTCAACAACAGTTAGTACCTACTTCACAGCACTCTAATCGCAAGCTTCTTGCCCAATTTATGGGCAAGGCCTTGCGTTTTCCCGCCGAATGCGCGACACTAGCGTGGTTTTGGAGGCGGGTAAACCCGAAGTGTTCTGCAAGGTGTTGAAGTGAGAAGCAGCTTCGCAAAGTGGGTACTAACTGGCATTTTGCTGGTTTCGGCGCTTGCCGGTGGCAATGCAATTGCAAGGGACAGGTCTTCGGCATACGCCATTGACCAGGTAGCACTGAGCCAATTGCCACTCCAGGCGCGCAGCACCCACCAGCTGATTCTGCAGGGAGGCCCATTTCCGTTCGAGAAGGACGGCATGGTTTTTGGTAATCGGGAACGATTGCTGCCCCTCCAGCCACGTGGCTTCTACCGCGAATACACCGTTTCAGCTCCGGGATCCCATGCCAGGGGGGTCAAAAGAATTATATGCGGCGGTCCGGCTACCAGACCGGAGGCCTGCTTTTATACGGCCGATCACTATGCGAGTTTTCGCAAGATCGAGCCCTAGGGTTTATTAATACTTAGAGAAAGAGAATCGGGGATGGACACGCCACTTCGAAACGTAAGAAACAATATCGTTCAATCGATACGCGCCTTCCGGGTGCAAGATTTGCAGGAAGCGGCCCAGGGTCTGGGTCACCACTTTCTGTACGCCAACCTGGCCAATGCACAGTCCAAGCAAGACGTTCTTGACCTGATCGGACAGCAGTTTATTCTGCCGGTCCAGTCTGGCAAGAATTTTGATGCGCTGTACGACAGCATGACCGACCCGGTACACAAATCCGGACCACAGCCTGGCTTTATTGCCGTGCTGGAACACATTCCCGCGAATGCGAAATTTGACAAGGAAGCGCGCGAGCAACTGCTCGATATCTTCCGCGACACCGCCGACTACTGGGGAGACCGAAAAATACCGTTCCGGTGTTTCTATTCTTTTCTGTAGCCCGTTCTGCACACACCAGCCAAGCAGAACGGGCTACCGAGGCTAGCGGAGATGCTGTGTCCACGGATGCCGTGACCAGTGTCGACCTCACAGAAGGGGAGAAAATGCCGACAGACAAGCTGTTGGATGTTTCGCCCCTGGCACTGCGCATGAGCAGTCCTTTTAACGCAGGATATTGGTTGGCAGCAGCCTGATATTCTTTCCGTGTCCTTCTTCGAGCCCATCCTGGTGATGGGCTTTTTTATGTTTTACACGCAGTGGGGTGGCACTCGTTGCGTTGCGTTGCTTTGCGCTTCCGCGCTGATTCCTGCCTCCTGCTTTGTTGGCGTTCGCTGCGTTGCGCTGTACGCCTGCTTGAATCTGCTGGGTCCTGCTCTATTGGCGTTCGTTGCGTTGCGCTGTACGCCTGCTTGAATCTTCTGTCTCCTGCTTTGTTGGCGCTCGTTGCGTTGCGCGTCCGCGGGTGGGCGAGGACTGACGAAGCGGGCACCCGTTCTACGGTCCACGCTCGCTGACCAGCACTTCTG
>CAIUDG010000008.1 GCA_903897925.1 uncultured beta proteobacterium
CAGGGCGCCTTCGTGCCATCCATAACAGGCACTTCAATTCGATTCAAAGGAAGTTCAAAGAAGCCGACAGGCTCAGTGGGTGAACACGGCCGGTTGGTTGTCGCCGCCAGATTTACGCGGAAACCAATAGCCGTTCACACTTCTGTGCAGCTGTCAGCCGCGGCACTTTGCGGCGCGGCTTACTCATTCTCTTTGGCATCAACTCCCCCGTTTTGGTGGCCTTCATCCGCAAGCATGCGCTTTGCAAGCAGGTACTCAGTGCGCGCAATCATTTCGTCTGTGCTGTTGCCCTGAGCGGGTGCAGCTTCGTAGTCCCGAACGATTTTTTTCAATGTTTCGCGTTGCGTTTTTCGGCTCATATTTCATCAGGGGATACTTCGGTCACCTCGTCGGCCTTTGCCGCCGTGACGGCTGCCAACGTGGTGGGGTTGGGGCGTTGCAGTACTTCTTTTCGGAACAACTCGCGAATCGCTTTTTGCAGTCGCGTTTGTTGCGCGGAAGTCTCAAATAGGAACTCTGTGCGTTTTCCATGCGACAGCTGCAGCTTTACTGCTGCCAATAATGTTGGCCCGAAGCCCTTACCGAACCGTTTTGGCATCAATTCCTCTCCCCGATAGCAATTCCTTTATTTCAGGTGTTACGTCAACTACGGTGCTAGCACCGGCCTTTCGTTTCCGGGTGTTCCAGACATACGACGCGTTCGAGCCAATCCCTGCCCCACGCCCGATGAGCTGGTAAATGCGTCCTAGTTCCGACAGTCCCCGTCGAGTTGCTGGGTCAAAATGGACGATGACACTGCTGCACTGTCCGTCGTAGTCGCGTCCGACCGAACCAACAAAATGCCGCGAACGCCCAGCACGGTCTGCTTGCTGTACTTCGTACACACGCCAGTCGTGCAGCTTTGTTTCGGGGTCTTCTTCGACACTTGCAATGGTCCAGGTAGGCATCACCGAGACTCCTTGATTTCACCGTCGAGTTTTTCGGAAAGTAGGGGTTCCAAGAGCAGAGGCGAATACCTGGTGAGCTCGACGCTCATATTGATGTGCCGCGAACCGTCCCCCAGTGCCGGCGGCAATCCGTTGTTGTGAATGTGCCCGTGCAAATTCACTTGGTTCGGTGAAAGCACGCTCTCGCTAACAGGGTAGTGCGATACGAAAATTGAACGGTCCTGAACTGTGAGTTCGAGGCACGCAACTGTTTCGTCGACTGCGAGATTTAGCAACTGGTGCTTTTGCGTGTCATGGTTCCCTAGCACATTGATTTTGTAGGCAGGGATTGCACGAAGGATGGCATTGGTGCCCTCGAGGTTCGACATGGTGATGTCGCCTCCAATCAGCAGGATGTCGTCAGGCCCAACACACGTGAGGCAGTTTTTTAGCAGCGTATTGTTCATCTCTTCCGCAGTAGCAAACGGGCGGGAGCAGTACTTGATGATGTTCGTGTGAAAAAGGTGCAAATCAGACCAACACCAGACGCGGCCCCCTAATCCGGGATGTGAGCCGGCGAGGCATGCGTTCAAGTCGTATTTGGGCTTCTGGCGGGCGTGCACCTCCCGCAGGTGCTGAACGAAACGGCCGGGCGCTGGCTGACGACGTGAGCCGTCCTCCGCGATGTACTGCGTTTCCAGGAATTTGAAGTAGCGTTCCGCGGTTGTCATTTGAGGCTTTCTATTCGGCTGATGCCGCAGGCGGAATGGTCACTCACTCGCTTGTGCGGCTGGGCACAGGTGGTGCTGTCATTCATATAGCGAAGCTTCCTTGGCGCACCGCTTTTCGGTGGTACAGAAGCTTCAGCTCTTTTGGTTCTGAGCTTGGAACCTTCGTGCTGTCTGCCCCAACGACGAAGCACATGCCGTTCCCAAGCTGAAACATTTGCTCGCTGGTGCTACCGAGCTGGTATGCCTCATCGATTTCTTCAAACAGAGTCCCTTGCCCAATGCTTTGACTTGCATGTAGGCAGACGAAGATGCGTGCCGACTTTGCTGGCTCGAGTCCCCTTTGGATATTTGCGGCTTCCATCATTGAAGCAGTAATCCATCGTTGGGCGTAGCCATCGCCTAGGTCGAAAGACTCAACAAAAAACCATGTGGGCGACGTGAGTTGAACTGCTGACCAATGGCGCACCCCTCGTTCTCGTTGGTCAACATTCAGCGTACGTTCGTGGTTCAACATCGTTCGTATGTAACTTGGCATTCCGGTTCCTCTTTTCTTGACCTTGTACTAATCTCAGCGTTCGTTCAAATCGAAGAGCTCTGAGCCCTGCCAGGGGCGGCGCAAAGCAGCGGCTGGCCGAGGGTGCCTGGAATCTCTTCGAATCTCACCAATTTCAATTCGCGATGTTTTCGGGACGGCGCACGGGTGCCATGTCCAAAAAAGCAGTTTTTGAGCTGAATAAGTAACACTATAGTGTCATTTTATAGCGGACGTAAATTCAAAAATCAGGAGATGGCATCCCCACTCCCGATTGACGTTGCTTTTGGACGACTCCTGAAAGAACAGCGCAAAATCAGCCGCTTCACTCAGGCTGACCTGGCTTTAAGGTCGGGTATCGCGAAGAGCTTTGTGAGCCGGATGGAGAGGGGTTTAGCCTGCCCGACCATCGACACGGTTTTTAGAATTGCCAACGCTTTTGATGTGCAGCCAGAGGCTTTTGTGAAGCGTCTGCGTCTCATTCACGACGAACTGGGTGGGCAGACGTAGGGACTGGGTGAGAGCCTCTAACGGGCGTATTCATCGCGTTAGAGCACAATAAATGGCGCCCAGTGCCTTAGCTTGCCCAGCTTTCAGCCATTCTTAGGCTGGGCGCTCACTTTTGGCAGTTCGGTGATTCAGTCTTCCAGCGATGCTGCCTCTTTGATTTTTTTGATGCACCACGTGGTCTCCTCGGCGCTAAGGGGCAGCTGTTGACTCGGAAAGTTGGTGTTAATCACCTTAATGGCTAGTGCTTTTGCGGCCTCGGGGTACCCTTTTGCAAGGCCCTCTAGGTGGGCCGCAATATGTTCGACGAGATGAGCGATGTACAAAAGTCTGTGTTCCGGCCGGGAAAGGTCGCATTCGTCTACTGGGGCTTCGGTCAATGCGGTGGATGCGGAGAGTGATGGGAGATTTGACGCCTTCATTTCCCCGTCCCTATCTTGCGTATTTTTTCTTTGAATCATTTCTTTGCCCTGGTTCCAATTCATCAGTTCCACGATTCGCCCATCGAGGCGTGGGCTCCGCTCGCGCGACCATTCGCGCACTACGGAGCCCTTCGACCTTATTGACAAGCGAGCTTTGGCTCAACGGATGCCAGCAGTACAGCTTTGTTTCGGAAATGGCTCTTTAGGGTGTGCTGACGGTAAAGAAGTCCACTCGAAATGGCGCTACTCATGGGCTTCGCAGACCGAACCGAAGCTCCTGGGGAGGGCGATTGGCGGTCATTTCACGACTTATTGTCAATGTCGAGCGCCATTTCACGACCTTATGTAAATCACCTGAAAACAGGGGGTGTTTTGGGGGGGGCCTAAATCGGCGCGATACGGCGGTCTAAAAGGATTGACGGCAACGGGCCGAAAATTTGGCTTCAAGAAAATTTACACCAAGGCGCAAAATCCTCCGCAAACCGTTGCAAATCAACGACTATTGGGTTTTTATTTCACGACTTTCTTTTTGGAGTTCGTGGGTGAGGACGGAGCTCATTTCACGACTTTCGCGCTGACACGGGTCATTTCACGACTATTTGTCACGTTTCACGACTTGTTTGTAATTCACCACCAGGCCGACTGGGACCTGTTCCGGGACACCGGTGTGGCCCATCTGGTGGCGATCTCCGGCCTGCACGTCACCATGTTTGCCTGGTTTGCCAGCGCCTTGCTGGGGCGCTGCTGGCGCTGCAGCGCGGTGCTGTGCCAGCGCCTGCCCGCGCCCTCCGCGGCACTGCTTGGCGGCCTGCTGCTGGCCAGCGCCTACGCCCTGTTTTCCGGTTGGGGCCTGCCGGCGCAGCGCACGGTGGTGATGCTGGCCAGTGTGGTGGGGCTGCGCCTGTGCGGGCTGCACTGGCCCTGGCCGCAGCGCTGGCTGCTGGCTTGTGCCGTGGTGTTGGCCTGGGACCCCTGGGCCTGTCTGCAAGCCGGCTTCTGGCTCAGCTTTGTCGCCGTTGCCGTGCTGTTCGCCAGTGCTGGCACAGGGCGTCCGGGGGCCGGTTGGCGCGGTTTGGCCGGGCAGTTGCTGGCCTTGCTGCGTACGCAGTGGCTGGTGACATTAGCGCTGGCGCCCTTGACGCTGCTGCTGTTTGGCCAGGTGTCGCTGGTCGGGCTGCTGGCAAATCTGCTGGCGATTCCCTGGATAACCTGGCTGGTCACGCCGTTGGCGATGCTGGGTGTGCTCTGGGCACCTTTGTGGGAAGTGGCGGCGGCGGCCATCAGTGTCTGGATGGATGTCCTGCGCTGGTTCGCGGCGTGGCCCTGGGCCACCCTGGTGCGCCCGGCGCCGCCGCTGTGGCTGGCGGCAGCCGGACTGTTCGGCGTGGCGCTGCTGGTGCTGCGCCTGCCCTGGCACCTGCGCGGGCTCGGTTTGCCCATGCTGCTGCCGCTGTTCCTGTGGCAGCCTGCGCGCCCGGCGCCTGGCCATTTTGAATTGCTGGCGGCCGATGTCGGCCAGGGCAATGCGGTGCTGGTGCGTACCGCGCAGCACGCCTTGCTCTATGACAGTGGTCCGGGCTACGGCGCGGACAGTGATGCTGGCCGGCGCGTGCTGGTGCCATTGCTGCAGGCGCTGCAGGTGACGCTGGATCGCTTGCTGATCAGCCACCGCGACGCCGACCACGCTGCTGGTGCCATGGCGGTGCTGGCGCAGCAGCCACAGGCTGAACTGCTGAGTTCGATCGAGGACAGCCACCCGCTGCAATCGCACCCGCGGGTGCAGCGCTGCGCCGCCGGTCAGGGCTGGCAATGGGACGGCGTCGCCTTTGACATCCTGCACCCAGCACCGGGCGACTATGCGCGCAAGCTGGCGCCGAATGCCTTGTCCTGTGTGTTGCGGATTCGGGCGGTTACCGGGGCCAGCGCGCTGCTGGTGGCGGATATTGGGCAGGCCCAGGAAGCCGCCTTGCTGGCGTCGGGGGTCGATTTGCGCGCCGACTGGCTGCTGGTGCCGCACCATGGCAGCAAGACCTCCAGCAGTGGCGAATTTCTGGATGCCGTGCGACCGCAACTGGCGCTGGTGCAGGCGGGCTATAAAAATCGCTACGGACATCCGGCGGCGCAGGTATTGCGGCGTTACCATGAGCGCAATATCTTGGTGCAAGATTCACCCCATTGTGGTGCAATGATTTGGCAATCGGCAGAAACCCTGGGCCATACTTGCACGCGAATGGCGCAGCGCAGGTATTGGCAGCACCGCGTTCCATAACGGTGCGTAGTGCCGCGCTGCGCGGGCTGGTGCGAAGTTTGCTTAGAAAAGAATTCAGGTTCGAAAAGAGAGGTTCTATGCGGAAGTTCGACGAGATGTATACCCGTCTGCCTTATGAGTTTTTCTCTAGCGGCGAGCAAATTCGGGATCATTACAAAATATACGATGCATGGCTGGCGCGCCAACCCGGCGACATGATGGCCAAGCGGCGCGAAGAAGCAGAAATGATTTTTCGGCGCGTCGGCATCACCTTCGCGGTGTACGGCGACAAGGACGAAACCGGTGCCGGCACCGAGCGCCTGATTCCTTTTGATCTGATTCCGCGCATCATTCCGGCGCATGAATGGGCCAGCATGGAGCTGGGCCTGGTGCAGCGGGTGAATGCACTGAACCGCTTTATCCACGACATCTACCACGACCAGGACATCATCAAGGCCGGTCTGGTGCCGCGTGAGCAGATTGAAAACAATGCCCAGTTCCGCCGCGAGATGGTCGGTGTGGACGTGCCGCACCAGATTTATTCGCATATCTCCGGCATCGATATCGTGCGCGCCCCGAATGCCAAGGGCGAAGGCGAGTACTACGTGCTGGAAGACAATCTGCGCGTGCCCAGTGGCGTGAGTTATATGCTGGAAGACCGCAAGATGATGATGCGGCTGTTCCCCGATTTGTTCAGCGCGCACCGCGTGGCGCCGGTGGCGCACTACCCGGACTTGCTGCTGGAAACGCTGCGCGCCAGCAGCCCGGCGGCAACCAATGAACCCACCGTGGTGGTGCTGACTCCGGGCATGTACAACAGCGCCTACTTTGAGCACGCCTTCCTGGCCCAGCAGATGGGTGTGGAGCTGGTTGAAGGCCAGGACTTGTTCGTCAAGGACAACTTTGTCTATATGCGCACCACGCGCGGTCCGCGCCGGGTCGACGTGATCTATCGCCGTGTGGACGACGATTTCCTCGATCCCACTGTGTTCCGACCGACTTCGACGCTGGGCTGTGCCGGCCTGCTTGGCGCCTACCGCGCCGGCAATGTGACGATCTGCAATGCCGTCGGAACCGGCATCGCCGACGACAAGTCGATTTATCCGTATGTCCCCAAGATGATTGAGTTTTATCTGGGAGAGAAGCCGATTCTGAACAACGTGCCGACCTACATGTGCCGCAATCCGGACGAACTGGCCTATACCCTGGCCAATCTGAAGGACCTGGTGGTGAAAGAGGTGCATGGCGCTGGCGGCTACGGCATGCTGGTCGGACCGGCGGCGACCAAGGCCGAACTGGAAGATTTCCGCCAGGCCCTGCTGGCCAATCCGAGTGGCTACATTGCCCAGCCGACGCTGAGTCTGTCGAGCTGCCCGACATTTGTCGAAAGCGGTATTGCGCCGCGCCATATTGACCTGCGCCCCTATGTGCTGTCGGGCAAGACGGTGCAGATGGTGCCTGGCGGCCTGACCCGCGTGGCCTTGAAAGAGGGCTCTCTGGTGGTGAATTCGTCGCAAGGCGGCGGCACCAAAGACACCTGGATTTTGGAGAATTAAATGCTGTCGAGAACCGCAGACCACCTTTTCTGGATGTCCCGTTATACCGAACGGGCCGAAAACACCGCACGCATGCTGGATGTCAATTACCAGACCTCGCTGCTGCCGCAATCCGAGGCCGTGGCCCAGGTTGGCTGGCAAGGACTGCTCAGCATCAGCGAGCTGACCGCCGCTTTCAATGAACGCTATGACGCGGTCAATGCGCGCAACGTCATGGACTTCATGGTGCGCGACGAAAGCAATCCGTCATCCATCATTTCCTGCTTGTCGGCGGCGCGTGAAAATGCGCGCGCCGTGCGCGGGGCGCTGACCACCGAAGTCTGGGAGACGCAGAACCAGACCTGGCTGGAAGTCAAGCGTATGCTGCGCGGCGCCGAATTCGAGGCCGATCCGGCACAGTTTTTCGAGTGGGTGAAATTCCGTTCGCATCTGTCGCGCGGCGTCACGGTTGGCACCATGCTGATGGACGAAGCCCTGCATTTCATGCGCCTGGGCACTTTTCTGGAGCGCGCCGACAATACCGCGCGTCTGGTGGACGTGAAGTTCCATGCGGTGCAAAGCGACTTCTATGGCGTGGCCAGCGAGCGCGACCAAGAATACGACTTTTACCACTGGAGCGCGATTTTGCGCAGCGTGTCGGCGTTCGAGGTGTACCGCAAGGTGTACCGCGATGTGATCCGGCCCGAGCGCGTGGCCGAGTTGCTGATTCTCAAGTCCGACATGCCGCGCTCGCTGCACGCCAGCTTGCAGGAGGCGGTGAACAACCTGGGCCTGGTGGCCAGCAACCCGGACAGCGAATCACTGCGCCGTGCCGGCAAGCTGTGTGCCGAATTGCGCTACGCCCGGATTGACGAGATTCTGGCGACCGGTCTGCACGCCTACCTGACCCAATTCCTGGACCGGGTCAACGATTTGGGCGCGCACATCAGCCGCGAGTTTCTGGTGCCGGTGGCGCCGCAATAAGCGCTTATTGCTGAAACACCACGGCGTCGAGCTGCAGCGCGTGGATTTTTTCCGCCGCTGCATCGGCTTCGGTCTGGGTGTCAAACGGACCGACACGGACCCGGGTGCGCTTGCCTTTGGCCGAGTTCAGCACCTGCGTTAGCGCTGGCAGGCCGGCGTCCTTCAGTTTGGTGAAGGCGTTCAGCGCGTTGTTGTCCTGGGCAAACAGTCCGACGTTGATCATGAACACGCCGCTGGAGCTGGCGACCGGGCTGGCGGCTTTGCCGGGCTTGGGCGTTTTTGCCGCTTTGGCCGCTTTCACCGGCTGCGCGGAGGCGGCGCCCAGGTGGGCCACTTTGGCGCTGGACGCCGTGGTGGCCGCGGGATGCGCCGCCGCAGAGGTGTTGTCAGACGGTGCGGCGGCTTTGGCCTTGCCTGGCGCATTGCGCGGCAGCTGGTCCGGTGGTGCGCTCAGGCGCGGTAGCGCCGGTATCAGGCTGTTCTGAATTTTGCCGCTGACGCTGCGCGAACCCGAGACGCCATCGACGCCACGCAATCCCTGACCGCCTTGTGCTGCATAGCTCAGCGGCGCGAGCGCCATGGCGCTGGCCGCCGGGCGTGCAGCCGAAGCTGCCGCGGTACTCGGCGCCGCAGTGCCGACGGTGGAACTGCTGCTGGCGGGGCGTGATGCCGCAGGCTGTGGCGCTGAGGCCGTCAATGCGAATGGCGCCGCCGAAGCCGTTGAAGCCGCTGAAGTCGTTGAGGCCGCCGGCATTGCAGCGCTGCTTGGCGCCGGGTTGGGCACCGACGCGGATGCCGCCACCGTGCCTGCATTGGTAACGCTGCCCTGGGCGGAAGCCGCGCTCAGCGAGGCCAGCAGGGGTGTGGCGACCTGGTGTTCGCGTGCCAGGGCCATTTTCTCGCTGTGCAGCGGCAAGGCGGTCCAGTCGGGCAACACCAGCGTGGTTGCGGCAACCAGCGTCACCAGGGCCAGATTGGCCAGGCCGAGCCAGATCAGCCGGCGCCGCCCGCTGGCCTGTTTGCTGAGCATGGCGCAGGCTTCCGGCAGCGTGGTGTGGCTGGCCAGGGCGCGTTCCATCCGTTTGCGGCTTTGCGTATAAAGCAGTGCGTTGCCGAACATGCCGGGCAACACCACGGACAGCGTAAGCAAGGCCAGCAGCAGCGCGAGTTCGGTTTCCGGGCCTATTACGTAGACCAGCCGGCCAATGCCGAACAACAGCAGCACGGCGCTGACCAGAGCGCCGACATAGGCCAGGGCCGCGCCCCACAGCTGCCGGTAGGCCATCCAGTTCAGGGTCAGCAACGCGGCGGCCCAGTTCCAGCTGATGCCGACCCGGTCCGCAGCATCGAAGCGCGCAAACACGGTGCCGTAATAGGCGCTCTGGTGGCTGCCGAGCGCGGCCTGGTAGAGCGACTGGGTGGCGTTTTCTTCGGAGCGGTCAAGCGACGTGGTATCGGTACCGCGGTCGGGGATCGCGGCGTGTACGGGGTCGTCGTTAAGTTCGGTGGCCATGCATTATTTTGGCATGCTGGCGGACGGCGTTTCCTGAATGGCGACGGCGCGTGCCACGGCCTGGCCCAATTCGATCACTGCCATGGCGTAATAGGCACTCCAGTTGTAGCGCGTGATGGCATAGAAATTGTCGGTGCCGAGCACGTAGTCGGGCGGGTCTTCGCCGTTTTGCAGTTCGATCAGTGCCAGCTTGCCGGTAAACCCGGCGCTCGCCGCATCGGCTTGCACGCCCTTGGCGCGCAGTTGTTCCAGCGTGAAGCTGGGCAGCACGTCGGCGGCCAGCAAATCGGCCTTGTCCTGCGCGCTCGGTGGCTGCTGCGGGTCGGTGTCCAGGCGCGCGGCGAAATGGGTCGGCAGGCCGGCCTGCCAGTGGAAGGCCTTGAAGTAGTTGGCCACCGAACCAATGATGTCGGCCTGGTTGTTGAACAGGTCGATCTGGCCATCGCCGTCAAAGTCGATGGCGTATTGGCTCCAGCTGGAGGGCATGAACTGGGGCCAGCCCATGGCGCCGGCATAGCTGCCACGCAGTGCCAGTGGCTCGGTGTGGGTGCGTGCGGTCAGGGCCAGATAGGCTTGCAGTTCGGAGCGGAAATAGGCACTGCGCGCGGCCGCCTTGGGGTGGGCTTTGGGGAAGTCAAAGGCCAGCGTGCAAAGTGCGTCCATGACGCGGTAGCCGCCGGTCTGTTTGCCATAAAGGGTCTCCACACCCAGGATGCCGACGACGATTTCTGGCGGTACGCCAAAGCGTTCCTGGGCGCGTTGCAGGGTGTCGCGGTTGGCCAGCCAGAAGCGCAGGCCGGCCTGGATGCGCACCGGCTCAATAAAGCGGCTGCGGTACAGCGCCCAGTTCTTCGGCACGCCGACCGCTGGCGGCAAAATGGCTTTGACCACGCTGGGCATGCGCCGCGCCTGGCCGATGGCCTGGCGCACCCATTGGCGATCGAGCTGCAGGCGCGCGGCAATGGCGTCGGCTTCGCGCATGGCATCCGGGCGCGTTGCATAGCGCGGTCCTGGTGTTTCGGCGCGCGTCTTGCCGTGTTTGTGCGTGTGTTTGGCGGTACTGGCGTAGGCCGGCAAGGCCGCCAGGGCACACAGGCTGAGTGCCAGCATGCGTGTCAGCAGGGTCGTAATGCGTTTCAAAGCGGGGACTTATTGGTGTGGGCGGTTGCTGGCTGGTACGGGCCAGCGCAATTGCTGGTACTGCCGCCGCAGTGTACCCAGCGCGGCGGTGTGGCTGCGCCGGGCCGCCGCTGTGCCAGTGTTGCGGGCGTAGCGCCAGGCTTCCAGCCGCAGCAACCAGTCGCCAATGGCCTGCTGCGCGGCCGGTGGCACGCTGGCGCTGCGCGCCAATATTTCGGCCAAGGTGCGGGGCGGCGCCTGCGCCGGACAGTCCAGGCCCGCCTGTTGCAGGCGCAGCCGGGCCTGGTTCAGCAGGCGCAGCCAGGGGTCGTGCTGCAGGCGCTCCCACTGGGTCCAGGCGGCGCCGACCAGGGCCACGGCGGCGATCAGTCCCGCCAGCAGATAGGCCAGGTCCTGCCAGCTGGGCGCTGCCCAACCGAGCTTGCGCATCAAATTCAGTTGCGAGGATTCCGAATAATTGAGCACCCACTGGCTCCAGCGAAAATTCAGCGCCTCCCAGTTTTCGCGCCAGTACAGCGTAAAGTTTGGACTGACGGCCCCTACGGCCTGGGAAAAAATGCCGGGCGCGGGGGCCAGGCGTTCGATGCCGTTGGTGCGCTGCGGGGCTACCGCGGCGGTGGGGTCAAAGCGCACCCAGCCACGCCCCGCCAGCCAGACTTCGGCCCATGCATGGGCATCGCTCTGGCGCACCGTCCAGAGACCATCGACCGGATTGATGTCGCCGCCCTGGTAGCCGGTGACAACGCGCGCCGGAATGTGCAGCGCGCGCAACATGATGACAAACGCCGAGGCAATGTGCTCACAGAAGCCGGTCTTGCGGTCGAACCAGAATTCGTCAGCGGTGTGCGTGCCGTAAATGCCCGGGTCCAGGCTGTACTGGTAGCCGCCGTTGCGTAACCGGTCGAGCACGGCCCCGACCAGCACTGTGGCATCGGCGTGGGCGTAGCGCGGCTGCTGCAGCAGATCGGCGGCCCACTGCAGGGTGCGCGGGTTGTAGCCGGGCGGCAGGCGCAGCGCGGTGTCGAGTGTTGCATCCCAGTTCAGCGGGCCGTAGCGGTACTGCGGATAGCTGTGCACGTCATAGCGCAGGGTGGTGTCAATGGCATGGTCGGTTTGCCACACCAGGTCGGCGCCGCGGCGCACGCCCAGCCCTGACAGCGGTGCGGTGCGCGGTGTGGCGTCCAGTGCCGGGACCCAGGTCTGGTGCGTGGCTTCCAGCGTGATCTGGTACAGCACGCCATCGCCAAAGACGTCGACCTGTGTGGCGCCGCCGCTGAAATTGTCGGTCACGGTGGGTGCCGTCCAGGTGCGTCCGTTAAAGCGCGACAACACCGGCCCGCGAAAGTACAGGTCGTGCTGTGCCGGCGCCGCACCAATGAACTGGACGCGCATGGCCACGCTGCTGTCGAGTGCCAGGTGGGCCACGGTGCCGACTTCCATGCTGCTGGACAGACCGGTGCGCGCGCGCGCACCGTCTTCCGGCACGCTCCACAGTGGCGCTATCCGGGGAAACAGAAGGAACAGGGCGGCCATCACCGGCGCGCCCAGCAGCGCCATCCAGGCGGCCTGGCGGCCGGATTGCAGCAACGGCGGGTGGCCGACTGGCAGGTGGCTGTTGACCAGGGCTGTCAGCAAGCCAAGCAGACCGATCAGTGTGGCGCCGGCGCTGAGCAGGCTTTGCGAGTACAGCAGCTGGCACAGCAAGGTAAAGAAGCCCAGGAAAAACAGTACGAAGGCATCGCGGCGGGTCCGCATTTCCAGGGTCTTGAGGGCCAGCAGCATGGTGACCAGGGTGACGCCGGGGTCGCGCCCGAGCAGCGTGTGAAAGCTTTGGTAGATCGCCAGCACGCTGATGGCCAGCAGCAGCCAGAGCCAGCGCCGGTGTGGCAGCGCCTGGGCGCGCAGGGTTAGCAGGCCGCGCCAGAGCAGGCTGCCGGCGGCGATGACGCTGCACCAGAGGGGCAGTTCGCTGACCAGGGGCATGCCAATCCAGGCGATCACGGCCAGCGTGAACAGCGTGTCGCGGGTCTCGCGCGGCAGGGTTTGCGGGCGTTGCAGCAGGCGCGTCATGGTGCGGGGCTGGGCAGGCGCTTCAGTACAGCGCCAGGGCCTGCAGGCAGGCAGTTTTGTGGGCCGCGCCAGCCGCCGGTGCCAGTGTCAGGCCGGGCAGGCGCAGGCCGTATTCGAGTTGCAGGCGGTCGGCCAGCAAGACCCAGGCACACAGGCGTGACAGTTTCTGCTCCAGCGAGGCAGCGCCGCCAGCGAAGCTGCCGCACTCGGCCAGGTCGAGCCAAAGTGCCACGGACTGGTTTTGCTCGCTGTCGCGGCTGATCAACGTGGCGCTTTTGGCGACTTTTTTCCAGAGCACGATTTTTAATGGGTCACCGTGCCGGTAGGCGCGCACGCCGTCGAATTCGCCGGTGCGCTGCCTTTGCAGGCGTTCGCTGCCGCTGGTGCCGGGACGGCCGACGGGCAGTGCCGGTGCGCGTGCTTCCGGGGCCGGGTAGACCAGCAGTTCGGCGGCTGGCCGCCAGACTGTCCAGACCCGGAAGCTGCCCAGTGGGTAGCGCGTTTCGGCAGTCAGTGTCGGCAGCGCGCAGCGGCCGCGCCGCGTGGGCGTGAAGGCCAGTGCCACACTGGCGCTGCCTTGTGCCGGCACATCGGTCCAGATCCATTGCTCGCTGCCCAGCAGTGCCAGTGCGATGGCGTAGCGCGGACTGCGCCGCAGGTTGTCGAGGTGGATTGGCAGGCGCGCGTTAGCGCCGGCAAATACCGGCTCCAGCGGGCCCAGATGGAGCGCCAGGCCGCGCAAATTGCCATGGCAGATGTGCATGCCGACGAGGGTGCTGCCGGTCAGCAAAAAGGTCAGCAGGTAGCCCAGATTGAGCTGGTAATTGATGCTGGCAACCAGCAGCACCAGCAGCGTCAGCGCCAGCATCCAGCCCGGGCGCGTTGGCAAGATATAGACATTGCGCTGGTTCAGGGCGATGCTGTCCTGGCGCCGCAGCCGGCTCAGCCAGAAGCGCTGAACGCGTGCGCGCAGGTGCTGCAGCGGGTGCCACACCGGGTGTGGCAAGGCATTGGCGGCCAGACCGGTCACGGCAGCGCGACGGCTTGCAGCATGGCGCGCACTTGTTCTTCGCAGCCGCGGGCGCTTTGGCTGACGGGTATCAGCCGATGCGCAATGGTTTGCGGCAGGATCGCCTGCACGTCGTCGGGCGCCACGTAGTCGCGTCCGTTCAGCAGCGCCCGCGCCTTGGCGGCACGTACCACTGCCATGCCGGCGCGCGGGCTCAAGCCCTGCACAAACCATTGGCCGCTGCGCGTGGCGGCGACCAGGTCTTGTACATAGTCCAGCAGCGGGTCGGCGGCGTGTACCGCCAGCACCAGGGCCTGTAGTTGTTGCAGGGCGTCGCCCTGGATCACGGGTTGCAGCTGGTCGACCATGGTGCGGCGGTCGGCACCGTTGAGCAGTTCGCGTTCGGCCAGGCGGTCCGGGTAGCCCAGGGAAATCCGCATCAGGAAGCGGTCGAGCTGCGACTCGGGCAGGGCGTAGGTGCCGATCTGGTCGAGCGGGTTTTGTGTGGCAATGACAAAGAAGGGGGACGGCAGGGCACGGGTTTCACCTTCGATGGAGACCTGCTTTTCCTCCATGGCTTCGAGCAGAGCGCTTTGTGTCTTCGGGCTGGCGCGGTTGATTTCGTCGGCCAGCAGCACCTGGGTAAACAGCGGGCCCGGGTGGAACACAAAGGCTTCCTTGCTGCGGTCGTAGGTGGCGACGCCACTGAGGTCGCTGGGCATCAGGTCGGAAGTGAACTGGACCCGCGAAAAGCGCAGACCGAAGCAGCGTGCCAGGGCATGCGCCAGGGTGGTTTTGCCAACACCGGGGACATCGTCAATCAGCAAGTGACCGCCGGCCAGCAAGCAAGCGACACAGTCCTGGATTTGCGGCGCTTTGCCGACGATCACCGTGTTAAGCTGGGCGAGAAGTGTTTTGAGGGTGCGTTGTGCTTCCATGGCCTGACGTTAACTGAATTTCTTGAATTGCGAGTTCGCATTGCAGCACACTGGCTATTATTTCCACGACGATTGTCTCTTGCATGAAATGGGCGCCGGCCACCCGGAGTGTCCAGAGCGGTTGCAAGCCATCGAAAAACAACTCCAGGCCAGCGGCCTGATGCCGGCCCTGCAGCGGCGCGAGGCGCCACCGGCGGCGTTGGCCGACCTGGAACTGGCGCACGGCCGGATGCATATCGCGGCGCTGCGCGGTCTGACCGATAGCCTGCGTGACGACGTTGCCGCCGGCGGCCCGCCACACGCCCAGATTGATCCCGATACCAGCATCAATATGCACACCTGGGATGCCGCCCTGCGGGCTGCCGGTGCCGCTATTGCCGCCACCGATGCGGTGCTGGCCGGCGAGTTCAACAATGCTTTTTGCGCTGTCCGCCCGCCCGGCCACCATGCCTGCCGTGACCGCGCCATGGGCTTTTGCTTTTTCAACAATGTCGCGGTGGCTGCGCGCCACGCGGTGGAGCGCCATGGACTGCAGCGCGTTGCCATCGTGGATTTTGACGTGCACCACGGCAATGGCACGCAGGATATTCTGGCCGGCGATCCGCACATCCTGATGGTGGGGTTCTACCAACATCCGTTTTATCCCTATGTGGGTGCCGATGCCAGTGCCGGCAACATGCTCAACCTGCCGGTGCCGGCCTATACCAAGGGCGATGCCATTCGCGCACTGGTGCGCGACCAGTGGCTGCCGCGGCTGGAGGCGTTCCGTCCGGAACTGCTGCTGATCAGCGCCGGTTTTGACGCGCACCGTGACGACGAGCTGGGCCAGCTCGGCCTGGTCGAGGCGGACTTCGCCTGGATCACTGCCGAGTTGTGCGCGCTGGCGGCGCGCCATGCCGCTGGCCGGGTGGTGTCCTGTCTGGAAGGCGGCTACCACCTGGGCGCGTTGGCGCGCAGCGTGGACGCCCACGTGCGGGTGCTGGCCGGCCTGTCCTGATTCGATTGCAAGGGGTAGTTCACGGATGAGTTTGATTCACAAGACCTCGGCGCCGGAGCCGATTGACGACTTTGACGGCTGGCTGCAGGCCTTCGGACAGACGTCGGTATTGATTGAGGCGGCGGTGCTGGCCGGTTGCGTGCTGCTGGCCTGGGCCATGGTGGCCTTGTTGCGGCGCAGCCTGGGCGGGCAGTCGGAACGCTCGATCTGGTTCGGCAAGCGCACCGTCGACGGCGTGCTGTTTCCCTTCGTGCTGCTGTGTCTGGCTTTTGTGGCGCGCGAAGCGCTGAGTATTTACCTCTCGGTGGCGCTCTACACCATTGCCATTCCGGTGCTGGTGGCGCTGGTGGCGATTCGCGTTGGCGTCAAGGTGCTGCAGGCGGCGTTCAGCGAGGCGCGCTGGGTGCGCGCCCTGGAGCAGTCGTTTTCCTGGATCGCCTGGTTGTTGATGGTGCTGTGGGTCAGCGGTTTGCTGCCGGTGGTGCTCAATGAGCTGGACATGATCAGCTGGAAGGTCGGCAACAGCAAGCTGTCGGTGCGCAATATGCTTGAGGGCGCCTTCACGGCCGTGATCGTGATGATCGTCACGCTGTGGGTGTCGTCCGGTATTGAGTCGCGCTTGTTGCGCTCGGCCACAGGCAGCGAGTTGTCCTTGCGCAAGGCGGTCAGCAATGCGACCCGGGCGGTGCTGCTGTTTTTGGGGTTGATTGTGGCCTTGTCGGCGGTCGGTATCGATTTGACGGCCTTGTCGGTGATTGGTGGCGCGGTCGGTGTCGGTATTGGTTTTGGCTTGCAAAAGCTGGCTGCCAACTATGTCAGCGGCTTTGTCATCCTGGCCGAACGCAGTATGCGCATCGGCGACTTTGTGCGCCTCGACAGTTTTGAAGGTGTGGTGACGCAGATCAATGCCCGCTACACCGTGGTGCGGGCCCTGAGTGGCCACGAGTCGATTGTGCCGAACGAATTGCTGATAACGGCGCGGGTCGAAAATCTGTCCCTGGGCGACCCCAATGTGTACCAGTCGACGGTGGTCTCGGTGGCCTATGACAGCGATGTCGAGCTGGTCACCAGTTTGCTGCTGCAGTCGGCGCGGGCGCAGCCGCGTGTGCTGTTGACGCCGGGACCGTTTGTGATGTTGTCGCAGTTTGGTGCCGACGGCCTGGAGTTCACGCTGGGCTACTGGATCGCTGATCCGCAAAACGGCAGCGGCGGCTTGCGCTCGGACATCAATCTGGCGATATTGCGCGCCTTGCGCAAGCACCAGATCGAAATTCCCTATCCGCAACGCGTGGTGCACCAGGCCGGGTAGCACTACAGGGAAAGCCCCTATCGAGGCCTGCTCAAAACTGTATACAGTTTTGAGCATTGTCGATTTAACACAGGGGCATTCCATGAGCAACCGTGTCGCCGCGTCTGACGCGCCTTTGCCAAGCAGCCGATTGGCGCTGCTCGGGCTACAGCATGTGCTGGTCATGTATGCCGGCGCGGTGGCGGTGCCGCTGATTGTCGGGCGTGCGCTCAAGCTCAGCCCGGAGCAGGTAGCGCTGCTGATTTCGGCCGATCTGTTTTGCTGTGGTCTGGTGACCGTGATTCAGTCCCTGGGCATGACGCAGTGGTTTGGCATTCGCCTGCCGGTCATGATGGGCGTGACCTTCGCCTCGGTGGCGCCGATGCTGGCGATTGCTGGCAGCACGCCAGGCTTGCCGGGGGCCGGGCTGATATTTGGTTCCATCATCGGTGCTGGCGTGGTGTCCTTGCTGATTGCGCCGGTGGTCGGGCGCATGCTGCGCTTTTTTCCTCCGGTGGTGACCGGCAGCGTGATTCTGGTGATTGGCATCAGCCTGATGCGGGTGGGTATCAACTGGATTTTCGGCAACCCGGTGGGTCCCACTGCACCCAGCCTGGTGAACCCGGAGCATGCGCAGTGGCTGGCGGACGTGGCGGCTGTCGCTGCCGCAGGAGGCGCCAGTGTGCCGGCACTGCCCAAGGGACTGGCGCTGGCCGCCAGCGTGCCAAATCCGCACTATGCGGACCTGGGTGGTGTGGGGATCGCTGCGGTGGTGCTGCTGGTGATTTTGTTGATTAGCAAATATGCCAAGGGTTTTGTCGCCAATATTTCGGTGTTGCTCGGCATAGCGGTGGGCGCAGTGCTGGCCAGTGCCCTCGGCTGGATGCATTTTGACCATGTCGGCAAGGCGGACTGGTTCGCTTTGGTGTTGCCGTTTGGCATTGCCGCGCCGGTGTTTGACCCGGTGCTGATTCTGACCATGAGCCTGGTCATGGTGGTGGTCATGATTGAGTCGACGGGCATGTTTCTGGCGCTGGGGGAAATGACCGATCAGGTGATCGATCAGGCGGCACTGACGCGTGGCTTGCGCACCGACGGTCTGGGTACGCTGCTGGGTGGCGTGTTCAATACCTTTCCTTACACCAGCTTTTCCCAGAATGTCGGACTGGTGGCGGTGACCGGCGTGAAGAGCCGTTTTGTCTGTGTCGCCGGCGGCCTGATTCTGATTGGTCTGGGTTTGCTGCCGAAAATGGCCGCGCTGGTGGAAGCTTTGCCGACGGTGGTGTTGGGCGGCGCCGGGCTGGTGATGTTTGGCATGGTGGCGGCGACGGGTATTCGGATTTTGGCGGCGGTGGATTTCAAGAGCCAGCGCTTCAATGCCATGGTGGTGGCGATTTCCGTCGGCATGGGCATGGTGCCTTTGCTGGCGCCCAATTTCAAACAGTGGATGCCGCATGGTTTGCATCCGCTGATTGAATCCGGCATTTTGCTGACTTCGCTCAGCGCGTTGGCACTGAATCTGTTTTTCAATGGGGTTGGTCCGGATGCGCGGGCAGCGGTGGCGGCCGCCAAGCTGTCGGACGCGCACTGATCCATGCTTGGGATCTGGGCTGCGGTCCAGGTCGGGGTGGGTTTGCATTAGCGCTGGTCAGCGAGCGCCAACAACGTAGCAGGAAGAAAAAAACCCGTCTGCGGACGTGCAATGCAGCGCGTGCCTGCTTTTATCCTTTTCCTCCTGCTTTGTTGGCGTTCGCTGCGTTGCTCGCCTGCTTGTGGTCCTTTCTTCCTGCTCTGTTGGCGTTCGTTGCGTTGTGCGCCTGCTTGTGGTTTTTTGTTCCTGCTGTGTTGGCACTCGGTGCGTTGCGCGCCGGCGGGTGGGCGGGGGCTGACGAAGGGGGTGTACGTTCTCCGGCCTCGGGTCGCCGGGGGCTGCTCCTGGTGCGCTAGCACCCTCGCACAAATGCCGCGATCGGC
>CAIUDG010000009.1 GCA_903897925.1 uncultured beta proteobacterium
GCCATGCCGAGCACGCCGTTCATGGGGGTGCGGATTTCGTGGCTCATGGTGGCCAGAAAACGGCTCTTGGCGATATTGGCGGCTTCTGCCTGCGCCTTGGCCAGGCTCAGTTCCTGCGCTACTTTGCGTTGCAGTTGCATGGCCTGCAGGTGGTCGTTATAGCCCTGCACCAGCTGAAAAACTTCGTCGCGGACCTGGCCCAGCGGCAGTGGCTGGTGCGGTACGTCCGGATTTTGCGCAATCGCGCCAAAGCCTTCGGACACGGAACGGATCGGCCGCACCACGGTTTTGGCAAAGTACCAGGTCAACAGCGCCATCGCCAGAAAGGCCAGCAGCACCAGGCCGAAGGAAATACTGGCCAGGCGTTTGATTTTGCCGGTCAGCACGGCGCGCGGCGACAAGGTGACGAGCCAACCCTGGTGTGCGCTGGGCTTGACTGCCATCAGCACCTCCTGGCCGTCGAGCAGCAGCAGCGGCACCGGTTTGCTGGCGCGCACCAGCGCCAGCAGGGCTGGCGTCAGGGGCTGGCCAAACAGCTTCGAGTCGGAATGCAATTCGATCTGACCGCGCTGGTCCAGCACCATCAGCTGCGTGCCGGGCGCCAGGGTCACGCCGCTTAGAAAGTTGCGCATGATCTCGTCGTTCAGATTGATCACCAGCATGCCAACCACCACCGACTTGCCGCTGGCCGGCGAGAAATAGTGAATCGCCCGCACTACGCTGATGGCTTTGGTTTGCGCCGCATTGCGGTTCAGGTTGGTGTCAATGCCGCGCCATAGCACTGGCACCGCCGCCGATTGCGCTTCCTGCATCAGCGCGTCTACCTGGGGCCTGGGCACTTCGCTGAAGTCCAGCGTCTGTCCGGCCTGAAAGTGTGCGCCGCCGACGGAAAAGAGGTGGATCGAATCGAGTCCCTTCAGGCGCACATAGTTGTTCAGCATATAGCCCATTTGCGCGCGCATATCGAGCGCGCTATAGGTGTTGGCTGGACTCGAATCGGCCTGGTACAAGGCCTGGCCGATGGCCGGGTTGCCGGCCAGATTGGTGGCCATGTCTTCTATTTCGCTCTGGTACAGGCGCAGGTAGGAAGAAAAGCTGTCGGCCAGCCGTGCGTTGTCGGACTCGGCTTGCTCGACCAGTGCCTGTTTGGCAATTTCAAAGGCACTCAAGCCGAGCAGAATCATCGGCACTACACCGGCTGCCAGCAGGAACGCCAATACTTTGGCGGTCAGGTTAAAGCGCCATTGCATACCCTGGCCCGGCAGAGGCATCGGCTATTGCACCGTTTTCGCGGTTACCAGACGTGTGTCAATCAGGGTAACTGCTGGCACCGTGCTGCCGCCCTGGGTCAGGCGGTTTGCCAGTGCCACGCCCTGGTAGCCCTGTTCACCAGCCTGCTGGTCGATGGTGGCCAACAGATGACCGGATTTGATTTCGGTCAGGGCTTCATCCAGTGCGTCGTAACCGGCGACCTTGACCTGGGTCCGGCCGCTTTCCTGCAGGTATTTGATCGCGCCAATGGCCATCATGTCATTGGCCGCAAACAGCAGCTGGATATGCGGATGCTTGGCGAAAATATCTTTCGTCACGCTATAGCCTTCGTCAATTTTCCAGTTCGCGGTTTCGGAAGCCACCACTTGGACCTGCTTGTTTTCGGCAAAGGCCCGCAGTGCCCCTTGCGCGCGCTGTTTGGCGTTGTCGGCGCTGCGTATGCCTTCCAGAATAGCCGCCTCGGTGGGCGCCTTGACGCCGCTCACCAGATACTGTCCAACCTTGTAGGCGCCGGCTTCGTTGTCTACGCTGACGAAGGGAATCGGTTTCATGCCGGCCTGGCGCACCGCTTCCTGGTCGAGCCGGTTGTCGATATTGACCACCTGGATACCGGCGCTGGCGGCTTTCTTCAGGGCCGGTATCAGGCGCTGTGAGTCGCCAGGGGCGATGACGATGGCGTCGACCTTGTCGGCAATCATGTCTTCGACCAGCTGAATTTGCTGCTCAATCGAGGTTTCCTGCGCGGCAGTTTTCACTTTCAGGGTTACGCCCAGGTCTTTTTCAGCGCGCCGCGCGCCTTTTTCCATTTCTACAAAAAACGGATTGGTCAGTGTCTTCATGACCAGACCAATCTGTTTCTTGGCGCTCACCGGTGCCGGTGCGGCAACGCTCGGTGCGGCGGATGTGACGCTGGGTACATCGGACTGACCGCAGCCGCCGATTCCGAGCAGCAGTGCGAGGGCGGGTACGAGGCGGCAGATATTCATGGCGTGTCCCAATAAAGCTAGTCGTATTATGTGTTGACGCTTCCAATGTAGCGTATTTTCTGCGGCATATTTGCCAGCGCAGGGCACTGCTATGCCCACGCCAATTCGGCGCCAGGCCGGCGCGCTTGCAGCAGAAGGCTATTTGAATAGGGCGGGAAATGCACCGCTTATGGCCCTTTATTTTGGGCTTGCTGGCGCAGCGCCGTCCGCATACTTGGCTGGAACCTGATTCCATAGGGGCGTGCCATGCAAATCGGCCTACTCAACCATTTATCCTTTCCCAGCACGGCGACCCCGCCAGCTTCTGCCAGCGTGGCCGATGACAGCGCCAATGCCACAGCCACATCCGATGCCGCAGCCTCGGCCGCGAGCGCCAGTGCCAGTGGCACCAATGCGGCGGCCGCGTCCAATGGCGCCAGTGCCATCCTGACACTGGGGTCTGCGGACGCCGCCGCCAGCACTGCCGGGCTGGTGTATTCCAACACTTCGGCGCCGGCCGGCAGCAGCGTCTCGGATACCGACCGGATGGCGGCGCAATACCAGCAGGCGCTGGCGCGCAACAACGGTGTCAGCACGCGCTTGAGTGTCGGCAAGGACGGTGTGCTGCAGGCCAGCAGCAGTTCCAGTGCGCCTGCGACCACGGCCAGCAAGCCAGAGGACTTCGTCACCTTTGCGGTCAAAGCCATGCGTGCCAATGCCGATGCACTTGAGCAAGCCCAGGCCCAGGCCAGCGCCACGCAGGCCAGCAGCGCCCCGGGGTCCCTGATTTCGCGCAGCCTGGGCGACATGCAAAAGCTGGCGGCCCGCTTCCACTTGTTCAGCTGAGCGCCTGCCGCCACACGCTGCGGGGTCGCTCTGCGGCTTAGTGTTTTGTTTGGTGTTCTAAGGGTATGTCCCAGGTTGGCGCTTGTAAGCTGCTTGCCTTGATCGCAGTGAATAATCGCCTATTCGCGCTGCATAAAATAGCGCAAATTCAAAACGAATATTCCTGGGGATGTCTATGGGCGGGGTGGCTTGGCGGGTCTTGGCGATCGTATTGATCAGTGTCCTGAGCGCCTGCAGTGGGCCCAAATATACGGTAGATGACGGGCGCAAGGTGGATGAAGTTCTGCTGAAGAATATTCGCACCTATGGCGCTGGCCAGAACGCCGTACGCGGTGCGATTCAGCGCTCCGATGCGTTGCAGGACAAGGGCTGTGACAAGCAATGGGAACTGCCCTTTGTGGTTGCCAGCAGCGATGAACTGGACAAAGACGTGCGTGTGGCCTGGGTCCGCGGTCTGGGCGTCGATGAGCGCCTGACGGTGATCGGTGCCGCGCCCAACGGTCCGCTGCAACTGCAGGACAAGATCAAGGAAATCGACGGCTATAACAAAAGCGAAGCGCTGAAGATGGTGGAGCGTCTGGAAGACCGGCGCGATTCCGGCAAGCCCTTTGACATCACTTTGTCGAGCGGCAAAGTGGTCAAGGTGACACCGTTCGAGGTCTGTCGCGGCCGTACCAATCTGGCTTATCCGGCGACGCCCAAGCTGCAGGATTACCACTGGCTGGCCAGTACCCACCCGCTGGAGGTTGCCGCTGCGAGCTTAAGCGACGACGAAGCACTTTGGCTGGTGCTGTGGACGCAGGGCGTTTCCGAAGTGGGCGGGCTGCGCATGAAGAGTTACCACTACGGCACCAAGATTGCCGGCACCATTTATAACGTGGTCAGCATCGCCAGCGGCCTGCAGGGTGCGGCGATGGCGGCGCAAGCCGGTGTGGCTGCAGCGCAGGCCACTGCCGCCACCGCCACCTCGGCGGTGCTGCGCCAGCAGTTGACCGACCAGGCCATGGCGGCTGGCCGCTCGAAGATTCTCAGCGAGGTCAGCGATTCCACGCAAAAGGTGTTGCAGGCCAAAGTGCTTTCCACCATGCAGGAGGCGGCGGCCAACCGTGGTAGCTTGAGCGGTGTTTCCTGGGTCGCTTCGACGACGTTTGAAAACGTCGATATCTGGGCGTTCGACCGCATGGAGCAGCTCCATGCCGATCCCTTGGCAGGTATTTCGCTGCACCAGAAGCTGCTGGGCCTGCAGTTGGCATCGAATTCGATGGTGATGGACCCGGACCGGTACAAGGCGTTTGAAAAATTCGTCCATGACCGCGGACGTGGCGCGGAACTGGCAGCCCTGGAGCAGGGCATGTGGGCCTCGGACACGCAGGCGACCGACCTTGCCATGCCAGTGGCCTCGGATAACGCATTTTTTTATGAAGACATCAGCGCGGGTGGCAAAGTCAAGTCGCCCGCAATGACCGGCTTTGCAGAAAGCATGATGGGTGACACGATGCACCTGCAAGACAAGTGAGAAGCATTATGAATACGGCACGATTTTCCAATACCGCAGCGGCGTTTTTGCTCGGCATCAGCCTGGGCGCACAGGCACAAACCCAGACCGCACCGAGTGAGACGCAGGCCATGCCGAGCGCCAGTGCCGCCGCAGCGGCCCCGGCAACGCCTGCCGAAATGCCTGTTGCAACGCCAGCCGCTGCGGCTCCCGCTGCAGCGGCAAGCCCGGCTGCGCTTGCGTCGGAGCCGGTCAGCACGCTGGTCAGCACCCCAGTGCGTGCGCCGGCACCCATAGCGCCGGCACCTGTAGCGCCGCCCACCTGTGCAGCGGCCACCGATGGCGCCCTGGACAAGGACATGGACGCCACCATGGCCCAGTCGCGCGCGGCGGATCTCGGTCTGCAGGCAAAAATGTACGAATCTGCGGTTCTGGCCTGGACCGATGCGGTGGCGCTGTGTTCCGGGCGCGCCCAGGACCGCGCCCAGAACAGCCTGGCGGATGCGAAGAAGGCGCTGGGCGGGGTCCGACAGCAGCTGGGTGCGGGTGACAAGTGCCTGGCGTTTCAGAAAAACGGCGCCGATTTGCAAGAGCTGGCGCGCAAGGCCTTGGCCGAGCGGCGCTGGAGTGATTCGGCGTTGTTGTTCAAAAAGTCTGCCACCAACTGGGATCTGGCCGCCGAACGCTGTGACGGCGACGCCCGGCTGACCGCGCAACAGCGCCGCGAGCAGGCCGATCTGGACGGTTTCAATTCGGAAAACTGCGCGCCGATTTTTGAACAGGCGCGCGCCCGCACCATGAAGTTGCGTGCCATGGACCAGCAAGCGCCCCGCGAGCAAAAGCAGGAAGCCTCGCAGATTACCGAGACCTTGTGGCGTTCGGCCATCGACAAATGCAAGGGCTCGGTGCAGGACATCGTCAAGAACAATGCCAATTCAATCGCACGCGACCGTGGCACCCCCTGGGTTGCCAAGTACGACCCGGTGCCGGAAGCCGCGGCGGTGGAAAAGGCTGCTGCTCCAGCAGCCAAGGTGGCCGAGGCCAAGGCCAGCCTGCCGGGCGCACCGCTGCCGACCCCGGCGGCAGTTCCCGAGATTGACGTGATGGTTGGGTCGGCTTTGTATGTCGGCAAATTTGTCAAAGACGCGCGTTCCGGCAGCTATTCCGGCAATGGCCGTATCACCTGGATCAATGGCGAGTCTTACGCTGGCGATATGGTCCAGGGCAAGCGCGAGGGCAACGGCAAGTACACCTGGAGTGATGGCCGGAAGTACGAAGGCGACTGGCGCGACGACAAAGCCACCGGCAATGGCCAGCTGAGCTATCCAAACGGCAACCATTACAAGGGCGCGGTGGTGGATGGCGTGCCGCTCGGCCAGGGCACCATGAGCTATGCCAGTGGCGACAGTTTCAGCGGCGAATTCAAGGCCGGCAATCCGGAAGGCAAGGGCACCTTCCGCTGGAAGAATAGCCAGCAGTTTGACGGCGACTGGAGCAGTGTCAACCACAATGCCAATGGCACGCTGAAATACCCCAACCGGGACGTCTTTGTCGGTACCCTGACGGACGGCTTGCCGTCTGGCAAAGGTCTGTTGCGCTACGCTTCGGGCGATATTTATGAAGGCCAGTTCAACGCCGGACTGCCGGATGGCCAGGGCAGCTACCACTGGGTCAATGGCGCCAGCTACAGCGGCGACTGGAAGCAGGGCCTGAAGAACGGCCACGGCGTCATGGTGGCCGCCAGTGGCGAGCGCGTGGAGGGCGAATTCGCCAACGACAAGGCGCTGGAAGCTGGCAAATAGCGCAGGGCGGGTACGGCTAGTTGTCATCATTAGCCCACTACAATGGCTATTTGTAAGGGTTAACCCTGGGTTTTATTTGTGATTGTCCGTCCTCGTCCCCATTGGATTCATTTGTTATTTGTGCGACGCGGCTCGCTGGTGCATCGCATATTCGTGCAACAGTTGGTGGTGCTTCTGCTGTCTTGCTCCGTGGTCTGGGCGCACAACCAGGGTTTGCTCTACAAGGTTACGTTGACTTCCAGCCCGTTCTCCCTGATGGGCGTGGCGCTGGCTATTTTTCTCGGCTTTCGCATCAATGCCAGTTATGACCGCTATTGGGAAGCGCGCAAGCATTGGGGCGCGGTGTTGGTGGAAGGGCGCAACCTGGCGCGGCTGGCCTTGAGCGCTGGCGGTACGCTGGAACAGGTGCGGCCGTTTGTCCTGGGGGTCGTTGGTTTCGCCATCACCATGCGCAACCAGTTGCGCGGCGTGCCGGCGAACGCTGCCACGCAGGACGTTCTGCCCGCCGCGTTGCGGCAAAGAATCGAGGGCGCGCGCTCCGCGCCGACCCTGGTATTGCTGTGGCTGGGCCACTGGATGCGGGAGCACCAGCGCACGCGCCAGGCCGATCCGCTACTGTTCCTGAAAATCGAGGATGCGCTGAATGGCTTGTCCATGGCCCTGGGGAGTTGTGAGCGCATTGCCAATACGCCGCTGCCATTTACCTATTCGGTGATTCTGCACCGCAGTGCCTATCTGTATTGCGCCATGCTGCCGTTCGGGCTGGTTGATACGATCGGTTTCCTGACACCGCTGGTGGTGACCTTTGTGTCCTATACCTTCTTTGCCCTGGAAGCCTTGAGCGATGAAATCGAAGAGCCGTTTGGGCTGTCCAGCAACGACCTGGCGTTGGACTCCATGGTGGCGGGGATTGAAGCCAGTTTGCGTGAAATGCTGGGCGAGGTGCCGGCCCCGGCACCGCTGCCCGACCGCAATTTTGTGCTGACCTGAAGCGCCAGCAGCGGGCTGCCAGGTGCGCCGCCCGCCATCACCGCAGCTGTTGCTGTGGCACGCCAAAACGCGGGCAAAGTTCAGTTCCGCGCAATCCACTCTCTGCCTTTATTCGGGTTGTTTCTAGCATTGCCTTCACCTGCTGACGCCGTGTCGGCAGCCCTGAGATTGGAGTACCAATGCAGCACTCTGGAGATAGGCCCCTGGACCCTGGTTCTAACGCCGCATAGCCCCAGATGGCTTGCAATCAGGATTGCAATCAGGGCCGCACGTGTGACTGCGGCGCGGCGCGGCGGTCTACGCCGGTGATCAGCAGTTGCATCGTGCTGCTGCTCTTGCTTGGCCTCTGCTGCGTTGCGGCCGGCGCCGAAACCACTCCCGCCGCAGCAGCTACAGAAGCAGTATCTACGGAAGCAGCAGCTACGGAAGCAGCAGCTACCGAAGCAGTATCCACGGAAGCAGCGCCAGCAAAAGCAAGCCCCGGGGACGCCACATCCGTGGCAACAACAAGCGCTGCAACGGCGCCTGCCGAAGCGGCATTGGACCAGATAGCTGCAGCGGCCACTTCGCCCACGACTTTTGCGGTGTGCAAGTCAGCCGATGTGGTCTCGACCCTGTATGTCATTCAAAACGGCATCGGCTATGAATCGAACCCTCTGATGGCAGCAGTGCTGGCACATGGGGCCTTGCCCTTCATCGGACTGTCCTACTGCGTGTACTGGTGGATCAAGCAGCTGGGGCAACCAACGGCCACACTGATTGCCAACGCCATCACCTGCCCGGTGGCGCTGCACAACCTGTTGCTGATTCCCTGACTTGCCGGGACGTGGCGCCATCCTGGCCGGGCCGCGGATTTGCCACTGGATTGGAATTTGATTTCGTTGCCGTGCTGCCGGAGGCCGGCGCGGGCGCCTAAAATGCGGCCTGTGCAGTCGTTAGCTCAGTTGGATAGAGCACGAGCCTTCTAAGCTCGGGGTCACTGGTTCGATCCCAGTACGACTGGCCATTCTTCAGGTCGTGATCACAGGGCTTATAGCGCTTGCGCCTGCGGCGTAAAACCAAGCCAACGTGTGACCGCAGCGTCCAGTTGTGCGGGCACGCCGCTGCTGTAAAACAAAGGCATTGGCTGGCCCTCAGCGCTTGCTGCCGGTGTCTCGGGCGCCAGTGTGTGGTTTTGCTGTAACAGGCGGCGGGTCTGGCGTGCCACCGGGGCGCCGCCTTCGAGCATCGGAATGCCGCTGCCGGTGTGCAGCGCCAGTTGATCGGCGATAAACGGATAGTGGGTGCAACCCAGCACCAGGCAGTCGAGCTGCCCGGCCTGGTGCCCAAACACACCCAGTGCCGTGACGTAGCTCTGGCACAGCTGGGCGATGGTCTGGCGTTCGGAGTGTTCGATGGCGTCGGCCAGGCCGTCGCAGGCTTGCAGCCGAAATTCGGCCTGGCCATGCAAGCTGTGCAGCAAATGCTGAAATTTGTCGCTGTGCAGGGTGCCGCGCGTGGCCATCACGCCAACGCGCCGGGTCTGGCTTTGCAGCGCCGCCGGCTTGAGTGCCGGTTCAATGCCAATCACCGGCAGTGTCGGGTAGGCCTGGCGCAGGGTGTGAATGGCGGCCGCTGTGGCGGTGTTGCAGGCCACCACCAGCGCCTTGATGCGGTGGTGCTGGATCAGGTAGTCGGCAATCGCGTGCGAGCGTTCCAGCACGTGGCGGTCATCGCGTTCGCCGTAGGGCGCATGGCCACTGTCGGCGACGTAGACCAGTTTTTCGTGCGGCAGTTCGGCCTGCAGCGCGCGCAGCACGCTGAGGCCGCCCACGCCGCTGTCAAATACACCGATAGGCAGGGCCTGCAAACGTATCTACCCGTGCCGGATCAGCGGCTGGTGAGCGGAATGTTTTTGAATTCGCCGGTGGCGATTTTCTTTTGCCATTCGGCCGGGCCGGTGATGTGGGCGCTGGTACCGCCGGAGTCGACCGCCACCGTGACCGGCATGTCGACCACGTCGAATTCATAGATGGCCTCCATGCCCAGGTCGGCAAAGCCGACCACCTTGGCGCTCTTGATGGCCTTGCTGACCAGGTAGGCGGCGCCGCCGACGGCCATCAGGTAAGCGCTCTGGTGTTTTTTGATGGCTTCAATCGCCACCGGGCCGCGTTCGGCTTTGCCGACCATGGAAATCAGGCCGGTTTGCGCCAGCATCATTTCGGTGAAACCGTCCATGCGGGTGGCGGTGGTCGGGCCGGCCGGGCCGACCGCTTCGCCTGCCACCGGATCGACCGGGCCGACGTAGTAGATCACCCGGTTGGTGAAGTCCACCGGCAGCGGCTCGCCCTTGGCCAGCATGCCCTGGATGCGCTTGTGGGCCGCATCGCGGCCGGTCAGCATCTTGCCATTGAGCAGCAGGGTCTGGCCGGGTTTCCAGCTTGCCACTTCGGCCTTGGTCAGGGTGTTCAGGTCGACTTTCTTGCTTTGCTGGTAGTCCGGTGTCCAGTTGACGTTGGGCCACAGGTCCAGGCTCGGCGGGTCGATGTAGACCGGGCCGCTGCCGTCCAGCACGAAGTGGGCGTGGCGGGTGGCGGCGCAGTTCGGGATCATGGCCACCGGCTTGCTGGCGGCGTGGGTCGGATACATCTTGATTTTGATGTCCAGCACGGTAGTCAGGCCGCCCAGGCCCTGCGCGCCAATGCCCAGTGCGTTGACTTTTTCAAACAGTTCCAGACGCAGTTGCTCGACCTGGGTCAGGGCCGCGCCCGCAGCCGATTTGGCTTGCAGTTCGTACATGTCCAGGTCGTCCATCAGGCTTTCCTTGGCCATCAGCACGGCTTTTTCTGCGGTGCCGCCAATGCCGATGCCAAGCATGCCCGGCGGGCACCAGCCGGCGCCCATGGTGGGCACGGTCTTGAGCACCCAGTCGACCACCGAGTCGCCCGGGTTCAGCATGATCATCTTGCTTTTGTTTTCGCTGCCGCCGCCCTTGGCCGCGACCGTGACTTCGACCGTGTTGCCGGGCACGATTTCCGTGAAGATCACTGCCGGTGTGTTGTCCTTGGTGTTCTTGCGCAGGAATTCCGGGTCGGCTACGACGCTGGCGCGCAGCGTGTTGTCGGGGTGGTTGTAGCCGCGGCGTACGCCTTCGTTGATGGCGTCGTCCAGGCTGCCGCTAAAGCCTTCCCAGCGCACGTCCATGCCGACTTTCAGGAACACGTTGACAATGCCGGTGTCCTGGCAGATCGGGCGGTGGCCGGTGGCGCTCATTTTGCTGTTGGTCAGAATCTGGGCGATGGCGTCTTTCGCGGCCGGGCTCTGTTCGCGCTCATAGGCGCGCGCCAAATGGGCGATATAGTCTGCGGGATGGTAGTAGCTGATGAATTGCAGTGCAGCAGCAACCGATTCAATCAGGTCTGCCTGGCGGATGGAGGTGGTCATGGGCGCGTTCAGGTTAATGTTGGAGACGTCAAACTTGCAAGCTGTCAAGTTTAGCCAATTCAGCACACGGCCAACTGACAAGCGTGGCAAGGAATGCGTAAGTCAGTGATATGTAAGTGCTTGGCACCACCATCCGCGGGTTTTCACAAATTCACAGGAGACTTTCAATGAGTGCAACCACTGCAGGCGAATCGACTGCCAGCGAATCCAACGTCTATCTGCCCAGTGCTGAGTTCGTCAAGAATGCCGCAATCCCAAGCATGGCCGCCTACGATGCGTTGTGCGCGGAAGCCGAGTCGGATTACCAGGGTTACTGGGGCCGTCTGGCCAATGAACTGCTGAGCTGGAAAGTCCCCTTTACCCAAGTGCTGGACGAAAGCAACGCGCCATTTTTCCAATGGTTTGCCGACGGCAAGCTGAATGCGTCCTACAACTGCCTGGACCGCAATGTGGAAAAGGGCCTGGGCGACAAGACCGCCATCATTTTTGAAGCCGACGGCGGCGAAGTAACCAAGATCACCTACAAGGAACTGCTGGACAAGACCAGCCAGATCGCCAACGGCCTGAAGTCGATTGGTGTGCAAAAGGGTGACCGCGTCGTTATTTACATCTCGATGTCGATCGAAGGCGTGGCTGCCATGCAAGCCTGCGCCCGTATCGGCGCCACCCACTCGGTGGTGTTCGGCGGCTTCTCGGCACAGTCGCTGCGCGACCGTATTGAAGACACCGGTGCCAAGGCCGTGATCACCGCCGACCACCAGGTGCGCGGCGGCAAGCAGTTGCCCCTGAAGTCGATTGTTGACGAAGCGCTGGCGCTGGGCGGTTGCGATTCCGTGGCCAAGGTGCTGGTGGTCAAGCGCAGTGGTTCCAGCATTGCCATGACCGAAGGCCGTGACGTCTGGATGAGCGATCTGGTGGCCGGTCAGTCGACCGAATGCGAGCCAGAGTGGGTTGAAGCCGAGCATCCGCTGTTCCTCTTGTACACCTCCGGTTCTACCGGCAAGCCCAAGGGCGTGCAGCACTCCACCGGCGGCTATCTGCTGCATGCAGCGCTGACCACCAAGTGGACCTTCGACCTGAAGGCCGACGATGTGTTCTGGTGCACTGCCGACATCGGCTGGGTCACCGGCCACACCTACATCACCTATGGCCCGCTGGCCCTGGGCGGCACCGAAATCGTGTTTGAAGGTGTGCCTACCTACCCCGATGCCGGCCGTTTCTGGAAGATGATTCAGGACCACAAGTGCTCCGTGTTCTACACCGCACCAACGGCTATTCGCTCGCTGATCAAGGCGGCTGAAGCCAACGATGCGGTGCATCCCAAGAGCTATGACCTGAGCAGCCTGCGCCTGCTGGGTTCGGTCGGCGAACCGATCAACCCTGCCGCCTGGGAGTGGTATTACAAGCATGTGGGCGGCAGCAAGTGCCCGATCGTGGACACCTTCTGGCAAACCGAAACCGGTGGTCACATGATCACCCCGATGCCGGGCGCCACGCCCATGATTCCAGGCTCCTGCACGCTGCCGTTCCCCGGCATCCAGGCCGCCATCGTTGACGAAACCGGCAAGGACGTGCCGAACGGCCAGGGCGGTATCCTGGTGGTGAAGAAGCCATGGCCTTCCATGATTCGCAACATCTGGGGCGACCCCGAGCGTTTCAAGAAGAGCTACTACCCGGACGACTTCAAGGGCAAGTACTACCTCGCTGGCGACGGTGCGATTCGCGACGAAAAGACCGGCTATTTCACCATCACCGGCCGTATCGATGACGTGTTGAACGTGTCGGGTCACCGCATGGGCACCATGGAAATCGAATCGGCGCTGGTCAGCTGCACCGAGCTGGTGGCCGAAGCTGCCGTGGTCGGACGTCCCGATGACACCACCGGTGAAGCGGTGTGCGCATTTGTCGTGCTGAAGCGTGCGCTGCCGTCGGGCGATGAGGCCAAGGCGATTGCCAAGCAACTGCGTGACCACGTGGGCAAGGAAATCGGACCGATTGCCAAGCCCAAGGACATCCGCTTTGGTGAAAACCTGCCCAAGACCCGTTCCGGCAAGATCATGCGCCGTTTGCTGCGCAGCATTGCCAAGAACGAAGCCATTACGCAGGACACCTCGACCCTGGAAAATCCGGCGATCCTGGACCAGCTGGGTCAGGCCTATTAAGTGAGTTAGCGCAATTTTGCGCTGGCGAACAGCCCTCTGGATTGATCAGGTCCAGGGGGCTTTTTTACGTGCGCCGGGGCGGACTGGCCGGACCGGCGGGGGCTTACTGGCTGAGCACCCAGTCGGCCAGTTGCCGGGCTTCGGCTTCACTGATTTGTGGGTTGGATGGCATTTTGACGACGCCCCAGACGCCGCCGCCGCCGAGCATGATTTTGTTGGCCAGGCGCGCTGCGGCGGATTTGTTGCCCCGGTATTTGGCGGCCACGTCTTTGTAGGCGGGGCCGACGATTTTGCGTTCAACGGCGTGGCAACTGAGGCAATTTTTGCTGCGCGCCAGCGCCAAATCTGCAAATGCAGGGGATGTCGACAGGCAAATGCTTAATAGGCAGGACAATTGGAGGCGGGTAGGTTTCATAGGTTTGCCGTAGCATCGAAGGACAGTCCAGAGTGCGAATTGTATTTGCGGCAAAAAACGTGGACTCACAGCAAGGCTTTTGGAGAATTTGAATGTATTTCGTAGGTTTGGGTTTGATCTTGGTGGTAATGAAGTACATGGCCTATGGTCCGGTCGCCGACTGGTCCTGGTTGTTGGTGCTGTCGCCGTTTGCTGGCGCAATGGCCTGGTGGTCGTTTGCGGACCGCAGTGGCTTGACCGCCAAGCGCGCCATGCAGCATGAGCAGCAGCGGCGCCAGGAGCGGATTGATCGCAATCGCGCCAATATGGGTATCACGGGCAAGCGCGACCGCAAATAGCCCGCGCCACGCTGCCAGGCCGGCACCGCAAAAGGTGCACAATCCTGCGCATGCTGATACATCCACAAATTGATCCCGTTGCCCTGCAGATTGGGCCCTTGGCCGTGCATTGGTACGGTCTGACTTATCTGGCGGCGTTTGGCCTGTTCATGTTGCTCGGCCGTCAGCGCCTGGCGCACCAGCCGTTTGCCGGTTTGCGAGGCCCCGATGCCTGGAGCTTTCGGGATGTGGAGGATATTTTGTTCCTCGGCGTGCTGGGCGTGGTGCTGGGTGGGCGGATCGGTTTTTGTCTGTTTTACAAACCGATGTTTTACCTGAGCCATCCGCTGGAGGTGTTTGCGGTGTGGCAGGGCGGCATGAGTTTTCATGGCGGCATGTTGGGGGTGATCGTCAGCGAGGTCTGGTTTGCCTGGTCGCGCAAGCGTTCGCTGCTGCAGGTGGCCGACTTTGTTGCTCCGTGTGTGCCGACCGGGCTGGCGTGTGGCCGCCTGGGCAATTTCATCAACGGTGAACTGTGGGGGCGCGTCGCCGATCCTGCACTGCCCTGGGCCATGGTTTTTCGCGGTGCCGGTGCGCAGCCGCGCCATCCGTCGCAAATTTACGAATTCCTGTTGGAAGGTCTGCTGTTGTTTGCCTTGCTTTGGTGGTATGCGCGCACGGCACCCAAGCCGGGGCGGGTGGCGGCGGCATTTTTGTTTGGCTATGGCGCGTTTCGCTTCATTGCCGAGTATTTCCGCGAGCCGGACGATTACCTGGGCTTGCTGTCCATGGGGCTGAGCATGGGGCAATGGCTGTGTCTGCCCATGCTGGTGGCGGGGCTGGGTCTGTGGTTGTGGTGCGGTAAATCCAGCGTGGGGGCGCGCCCATGACGGCCGCCGTGCACTTTGCGCAGCAGGGTTATATCGCCAGCGTGACGCTGGATCACCCGGGCAAGCTCAATGCCATGGGGCGCTCCATGTGGCGCGACTTGCGGCGTGTCTTCCTGCAGATTCAACAGGACCCGCAGGTCCGTTGTGTGGTGTTGCGCGGTAGCGCCGGCAACTTCTGTGCGGGCGGTGATATCGCCGAATATCCGGACTTCCGTTTTGACCCAGTGGCGCTGGAAAAATTCCATGAAGAGGAGGTCTGGGGTGGCCTGTCGGCGATTCTGGCCTGCGACGTTCCGGTGATTGCGGCAATTGAGGGTGTCTGTATGGGTGCGGGCGTGGAAATCGCCAGCTGCTGCGACCTGCGCCTGGCCGGTGCCAGCGTGCGTTTTGGTGCGCCGATTGCACGCCTGGGTTTTCCGATGGCGCCGCGCGAAGCGGCCCTGGTGGCGCGCAATGTCGGCGC
>CAIUDG010000010.1 GCA_903897925.1 uncultured beta proteobacterium
CATCCGCCTGGCCATAGGCCTGATCTGGGTGGTGCTGGTGCCAGCCGAAATGCTGGGGGTGAACGCCGGCTTGGGTTACTTCATCCTCGACACGCGCGACCGCATGGCCTATGGCGAGCTGATGGCCACCATCCTTTTCATCGGCCTGTTGGGCTTTGTGCTGGACTGGCTGGCCCGCCTGGCCCACCGCCGCTGGAGCGGCGACTGAATTCACTGACTGGAAGAACCATGACTGTTGCCACCGTGCTCAACATTGACCCCCCTGCCATCCGCAGCCTGATCCAGGCCGACCTGCTGCCCATCGTCAACCGCATTGACCAGGACGGCGAATACCCGGAAGCCTTTTTGCGCACGCTGGGCAGCCTGGGTGGCTTTGGCGGCGTGGTGCTGCCCGGTTACGGTGGCACCGGGCGCGGCATTGCCGACACCATTGCCACCATGGCGCAGGTGGGCGAGGTCTGCCTGTCCACCGCCTTTGCGGTCTGGTGCCAGACCGCGTGCGCGCGCTACATCCAAGTGTCGGACAACACACAGGCCAAGACAGAACTGCTGCCCGACCTGGCCAGCGGCGAGTTGCTGGGCGGCACCGGCCTATCCAACACCTTCAAATCGAGCTGCGAGATCGAACGCTTTCTGCTCAGTGCCAAGCGCGTGGAGGGTGGCTACGAGATCAATGGCAACCTGCCCTGGGTCTCGAACCTGGGCGAGGACCATGTATTTGTCACCGGCTGCCCGGTGGAGGGTGATGGGCGCCTGGTGTTCTTTGTCGTGCACAGCAACCAGGACGGCTTCAAGCTCCGGCAAAGTGCCCACTTCACTGCCTTGGAAGGCACGCGCACTTTCTCCTGCCAGTTCCGCGCGGTGCGCATTGACGATGCACGCGTGCTGGCCCACCCGGATGAGGCCAAGGCTTATCTGCTGCGCATACAGCCCGGCATGATCCTGGCGCAAATGGGCATGGGGTTGGGCCTAGTGCGCGACTGCGTCAAGCTGATTGAGTCCAGCAGCCGCACGCACCAGCACATCAACTGTTTTGAAACCGACCAGGCCGAAGAGCTGGCCGCCGCGCTGGCGGGTGCCGAAGCCGAGACCACCCGTCTGGCCGCCTTGCTGGATGCGGGTGCCGCAGCCGAGGCGCTGGCGGCCATCCTGCTGGATGTGCTGCGCCTGCGCCTGGCCGGTGGCGAGCTGTCCTTGCGCGCCGCCAATGCCGCCATGCTGCACCAGGGTGCGCGCGGCTACCTGCGTGACGCCACAGCCCAGCGTCGCCTGCGCGAGGCCTACTTTGTGGCCATCGTCACACCGTCATTGAAGCATTTGCGACGTGAGATTGCACTGCGTGAGGCATCGCTGGCTAATTAGTTCGATTCATCGACTGTAAAGCAGTGGGAGCTTAGCGAGTTGTGTTGCTAGAACCGCCTACTTTTCTGCTAGCGACTATACCGATAGCACCGGTACATATTACGCACAAGCCTACTATTACGTGATCAATGGCTATTGCGGGCTGGTCAACACCGCCACGCGCGTGATCCCGGCGTGCTCAATCAGTGCCATCACCCGGGCCACGCTGC
>CAIUDG010000011.1 GCA_903897925.1 uncultured beta proteobacterium
ACGCCCGGATACCCGCTTCGCCAGTCCCCAGATATTTTTGTAAATATTTCAAGGTAAAAATACCGAATACCGAATACCGAATACCGAATACCGACTAGTGGCTAGTGGCTAGTGGCGGGTGGCGGGTGGCGGGTGGCGGGTGGCGGGTGGCGGGTGGCGGGTGGCGGGCACCCCGTGACTACTCGCGCTTGGCAGTCCATGGGCGCTGTGGGGAGGTGTCTTTGGTATTTATCTTCCTCTCACAATATTTACAAAAATATCTTGGGGCTGGCGAAGTGGGTGTACGGGCGCAGGCCTGGATTCGCCGCTGTACAGAGGCGGTGCGCCAGTGGCGGTAATTGTGCGGGGGTGCTAGCGCACCAGAAGCAGACCCCGGCGACCCGAGGCCGGAGAACGTACACCCACTTCGTCAGCCCCTGCCCAACCGCAGGCGCGCAACGCAGCGACCGCCAACAAAGCAGGTGAAAGAGAACAAGAGCAGGCGCGCAACGCAACGCGAACCATCACGGCAGGGAGAAAAGGACAAAAGCAGGAGGAAAAGGGCAAAAGCAGGTGCGCCGAAAGTAGGGCGCACCGAGGGAATAGGTGTCTGCGGATACCACCAGACCGTCATCCTGAACCGGGGGTTCAGGTGGGCGAGGTCAGCACACGCTTTGGGTTCATCTGACGCGAGACGCTCACGCTAGCGAGGCAATATTCCAAGCCCGTGCTCAATGAGCATTGGTTCAAGGAAATATAAAGCCCGGCAATTCCGCAGACCTGCTCATTGTAGGCGCGGAAACCACCGACAACCCAGCACCGGAAACATTCCCCGGCCACTGTTGCACAACCCCCCACACCCCTCTTGACAGCCGCATCAGCGCAAACCCGCGTGCCGACTCGCGCAAAGCACAACGCACAACGCCCTTCAGCACCCTCAGAGCAAACGCCCGTCCTCACTCAGCGCATCATCCAGCCGTGTCAACAAATAGGCCAGCTCCGCCGAATGCTCAGGCTCATCCGCCACCGCCTTGGGCTGGGCCGCAGCCTCCGCACCCGCTGGCGCCGCCACACTGGGCGCCTTGTCGGCCAGGTCAAACGCCAGATTGAGTGCCGCCAGCACAGCAATACGGTCGCGCGCACGCACCTTGCCAGCATCGCGGATTTTGCACATGGCGGTATCCACCCGCTCGACGGCGTCGAGCAGGCGCGATTCGCCACCTGCCGGACAACCGAGCAGATAACTCTGTCCCATGATCTGGACTTCAAGCTGTTTCATGGCCGGTCTTTCTGGGCTGTGCTGTTTTCGGGCAGTCGGTCCAGCAGGGCGTCCACGCGGGCGCGGGCCGCTGCCAGACGCGACTTGAGCGAGTCGCGCTCCTGGGTCAGGCTGTCGAGCTGCTGGCTGAGCAGCGCGTTGGTGCGCTGCACTTCCGCATAGCGCAGCAACAGCCGCTCTACACGTTCGGAGATTTGGTCAATTTGGGACGGGTTCGACATGGGAGTCGCATTGTTCGCCATAGAAGCAGCATTGTAGGGTTTTGACAAACCCTATTCGGCTAAAATCCGCGGGTTGGTGCTCGCAGTGTGGTTCACATGCTGCAGTTCAACGGGAAGCAGGAGGCCCATGCCCGCATGCATTGGCTAACCTGCGCTGCCCCCGCAACGGTAAGTGGACGGATACCTGTATCCAGTTTCATCATGGCCACTGGGCGCCTGCAGGCGCCTGGGAAGGCGGTGAGAATCGCGCCACCAGCCCGGATACCGGCCAACTAGGCGGAAGCACGCGAGTGCGACCTTTGCGTCCAGGCACTGTCGGGGAAGACAGTGAGGGCTATCTGTCGGGTATTTCTCAAGCATGAATATGGATATTTCTTGCGCGTGCCGGAGTGTCAACTCCCTGTCGCTGCGCGTCCGGGCATTGGTTTGCGTGCCGGCGCTGGCAGCTTCATTGCGCGGAAATTTCTAGTCGACCTATGAGCTACGGTCCCCAACGCATTGTCTGCCTGACCGAGGAGACTACCGAGTGGCTATACCTGCTGGGCCAGGAGCAGCGCATCGTCGGTGTCTCTGGCTATTCCGTGCGCCCGCCCCGGGTGCGCCAGGAAAAACCGCGCGTCAGTGCTTTTTTGACGGCCAAGGTCGACAAAATTCTGGCGCTGCAACCGGACTGTGTGTTCGGTTTTTCCGATTTGCAGGCCGATATCGCCGCCACACTGATACGCCATGGCGTGCAGGTCACGGTATTCAACCAACGCAGTATCGAGGAAATATTCAGCATGCTGTTCCAGGTCGCCGCCATGGTGAACCAGAGCGAACGCGGCCTGGCTTTGATTAACGGCATGCGCGCCGGTCTGCAGCAGATGCAGCAGACCGTGGCCCATTTGCTGGCCCAGGGCGCACGGCGCCCGAAGGTTTATTTTGAGGAGTGGGATAGCCCGCAAATTTCGGCCATTCGCTGGGTCTCCGAGCTGATTGGCGTGGCCGGCGGGGACGACTGTTTTGCCGAGCTAGGGCAGCAGGCGCTGGGCCGTGACCGCATCATTGCCGATCCGCTGCAGGTGGTGCAGCGCAATCCGGACATTATTTTTGGCTCCTGGTGCGGCAAGCATTTCCGCTCCGAGTTGGTCGCCGCACGCAGCGGCTGGCAGGCGGTGGCGGCGGTCCAGGCGCAGCAGTTGTTCGCTATCCCCTCGGCAGAGATTTTGCAACCCGGACCGGCGGCGCTGACCGACGGCGTGGCGCAGCTGCACCGGCACTGCGTCGCCTGGATGCAGCAGTCGCTGCTGTCGGCCGGAGTGCCGTTACAGGAGTTACAGCCATGAGTTCGAGCGCGTTGAGCCTGGCCCGCAGTGAGCTGATTCTGGGCGGCCAGAAAAGTGGCAAGTCGCGCCGCGCCGAGCAGTTGGCGCAACAGTGGCTGAGTGGCGCGGCGCAGCGCCGTGCCGTGCTGGTGGTGACCGGCAGTGCCGGCGATGCCGAAATGGCCCAGCGCATTGCCCGGCACCGCAGCGACCGGGCGCAACGCTGCCCGGGTTTGCAGACGGTGGAAGCGCCTTTGCAACTGGCGCAGACCGTGCGCCAGCACAGCAGCCCCGAGACCCTGGTGCTGGTCGATTGCCTGACGCTGTGGTTGTCGAATGCGCTGTTTCCGATGGACGGCGGTGCGCTACACGATGTGGCGCGCCTGTCCGCTGAGCTGCAGCTGGCCTTGGCCCAGGCGCCGGGACCGGTGGTGCTGGTGAGCAATGAGATCGGCCTGGGCGTGATTCCCATGGGGCCGGCGGTGCGTGCCTTTGTGGATACCCTGGGTTCGCTGCACCAGCAGCTGGCCGGCGCCTGTGAACGTGTCACCCTGATGGTTGCCGGACTGCCGCTGACCGTGAAAGGTCAGCCATGACTTGGTGCCTGCGCTTGCTGCGTTTGGCTTTCAGCGCCGTGGTGCTGGGCGCGGTGCTGGGCGCCGGTGCCGCAACAGCGTCGGAAGTGCGTGACGATCTCGGGCATACGCTGGCATTCAGCCAGGTGCCACAGCGCGTGGTGAGTTTGCTGCCCTCGCTGACCGAGACCGTGTGCGCGCTGGGCGCCTGCCAGCGTTTGGTGGGGGTCGACACGTATTCCGACTTTCCGGCGTCGGTGCAGGCCCTGCCGCATCTGGGCGGCGGCTTGAATCCACAGATCGAAGCGGTGCTGGCATTGCACCCGGACCTGGTGTTGCTGGCCAGTTCGTCACCGGCGCTGGAGCGCTTGCGCGGTCTGGGCCTGCGCGTGCTGGCACTGGAGCCGAAGAACCACGCCGACGTGCGTCGCACGGTGCTGCTGCTGAGCCAGATTTTTGCGGCCGATGCCGGGCCACGCCTGCTGCAGCGCATGGACGCTGACATGCAGCAACTGGTGCGCGAATTGCCGCCCTCGGTGCACACCTTGAAGGTTTACTTCGAGGTCAATCGGGCGCCTTACGCGGCCTCGGAGTCGTCCTTCATCGGCGAGACTTTGCAGGCGCTGGGCGCAAAAAACATTGTTCCGGCGCAGCTCGGCCCGTTCCCCAAGCTGAACCCTGAATTTGTGGTGCGCGCCAACCCGGACCTGATTCTGCTCAGTGACAGTGACGTCGCCACCATGGCAGCACGCCCGGGTTGGCAGTCGGTGCGTGCGGTGGCGGCCGGGCACGTGTGCGTATTCAGTTTGCAGGAGTCCGATGTGCTGGTGCGCCCCGGACCCCGGCTGGTTGAGGGCGCACGCCTGATGGCGGCCTGTTTGCGAAAGTACCTGCGATGAAGCATTCCAGTCGGTCGGCGTGCGGGTGGTTGGGTGTGTCGCTGGGGCTGGTGTCACTGGCCTTGCTGCTGCTCGGCATGGCCATTGGCAGCACCGGCCTGGAGCCACTGTCGGCGGCCTGGCACGGTTGGGGCGACGATGCCATCGTGCTGCAGATTCGGCTGCCGCGCACGCTCGGGGCCTGGACCGCCGGCGCGCTGCTGGGCTTGGGCGGGGCACTGGCTCAAGGCTTGTTTCGCAATCCGCTGGCCGATCCCTATTTGCTTGGCAGCGCATCCGGGGCTTCGTTCGGCGTCGCGTCGGCATTGGCCTGGTGGGGGGTGTCACCTTTGGCGCTGGCCTGGAGCCAGCGCCTGGGGCTCACCGGTGCCGCCTTTGTCGGCGCGGTGCTGGCGGTGTTGCTGACGCTGCTGTTGGCGCGCGGCGTGCAGCACAGCGTGCGGCTGCTGCTGTCCGGTGTGGTGGTGGGCGTGGTGCTGGGCGCGCTGGGTTCGCTGATTTTGATGACGGCTCCCGAGGTAATGCAGGCGATGCAGGCCTTTTTGCTCGGCAGCACCAGTTTTGTCGGCTGGTGGGCGTGCGCGCTGATGGCCTTGGCCTGGAGCGTCTGCATGCTGCTGGCCTGGTGCTTGAGTCCGGTGCTGGACGGCCTGGTGCTGGGCGAGGCGACGGCGCGCAGTCTGGGTTTGCCGCTGACGCAGGCGCGCATTCTGCTGGTGCTGGTGCTGGGGCTGGCAACCGGCACGGCGGTGGCGCAGACCGGTTTGATCGCCTTTGTGGGGCTGGCGGCACCGCATCTGGTGCGCCGCCTGGTGCGCGTTACCCACGCCAGCCTGTTGTTGCTGTCCAGCCTGAGTGGCGCGGTGTTGCTGACGGCCGCCGATTTGCTGGCGCGTGGCCTGGTAGCACCGCAGGAGTTGCCGGTCGGAGTGCTCACCGCGGTACTCGGCGGTGGCTACCTGCTGTGGCTGATGCGGCGCGGTCCCGGCGGTGCCGAGGGCGTGGGCCTATGAACGCAGCGCTGGCCTTGCAGGGGACCGAGCTGTGTGCCAGCCTGGGCGGCTGCCAGGTGTTGCACGCGGTGCAGGTCGGCTTTGCTGCCGGACGCTGGACCAGTGTGGTCGGACCCAACGGCGCCGGCAAATCGACCTTGCTGAAAGTGTTGGCCGGGCTGTTGCCGGGCAGCGGCCAGGTGCATTTGCTGGGCCAGCCCTTGCAGCAATTGCCGGCGCGCCAGCGCGCCCGGCAGCTGGCCTGGCTCGGCCAGAATGAAACCGTTGCTGACGATTTATCGGTGCACGATGTGGTGATGCTCGGGCGCCTGCCGCACCGGCCCTGGCTGGGCGGGCCGTCGGCCGAAGATCTGGCCGCAGTGGAACGCGCCTTGCGCACCACCCAGGCCTGGGACTGGCGCCAACGCACCTTGGGCCAGCTAGCCGGCGGTGAGCGCCAACGGGTGTTGCTGGCGCGCGCACTGGCGGTGGAAGCCCAGGTGCTGCTGATGGACGAACCGCTGGCCCACCTGGACCCGCCGCACCAGGCCGACTGGCTGGCCCTGGCGCGCGCGCTGGTGGCCCAGGGGCGCACCGTGGTCAGCGTGCTGCACGAGATCACCATGGCGCTGCACGCCGATGACATGCTGATCCTGCAACAGGGCCGGGTGTTCCACTTCGGCGCCTGTGCCGATGCCGCCACCCATGCAGCACTGCAGGCCGTATTTGAGCAACGCATCAGCGTGCACTCGATTCACGGGCAATGGTTCGCCTTGCCAACTTTTTTTCTCCACCCTAACGCGCCCACCACGGCGCCCTAAAACCTATGGACACTCGCATTCCAACCCTCGACGATTTACACAACAGCACGCTGACCGCTGCCTTGCAGCAGACGCTGGACAACAAGACCAAGCCGCAGGGCTCGCTCGGGCGCATCGAGTCGCTGGCGTTACAGATCGGACAGATTCTGGGCAGCCTGGCGCCGCGCCTGGAGGCGCCACAGATGGTGGTGTTTGCGGGTGACCACGGTCTGACCGCGCGTGGTATTTCGGCGTTTCCCAGCGATGTCACCTGGCAGATGGTGGAAAACTTTCTTGCCGGCGGCGCTGCAGTGAGCGTGCTTTCGCGCCAAAACGGCATCGCCCTGACGGTGGTTGACTGTGGCGTGAAGCGCGATTTTCTGGCCGGTCTACCGGCCGGCACGCAGCGTGCCGGACTGCAGGTGCGCAAGGTCGCTGGCGCCGAGGCCGGTACCGCCGACGCCTCGGTGCAGCCGGCCATGACCCCGGCGCAGTGTGCGGCGGCGCTGGAGCAGGGCCAGCAACTGGTGCGCGAGTTGCCTGGCAATGTGCTGTTGCTGGGCGAAATGGGCATTGGCAATACCTCGGCCGCCTCGATGTTGTTGGCGCGCCTGGCCGGACTCGACATCGCAGTGTGCACCGGTGCCGGTACCGGCCTGGACGCGGACGCCGTGCAGCGCAAGACGCAAGTGCTGCGCGAAGTGCTGGCCTTGCACGCGGCTGCCGTGGCGCCGCTGGATGCCCTGGCAGCGCTCGGCGGTTTTGAGATCGCCACCATGGTCGGTGCGGTATTGCAGGCGGCACAGCAGCGCCGCGTGATTGTGGTGGACGGTTTCATTGCCAGCAGCGCGGTGTTGGTGGCGCATGCGCTGCAGCCGGCGGTGTTGCAGCGTTGCGTGTTTGCGCACCGCTCGGGTGAACGCGGTCACGAATTCATGTTGCAGTACCTGGGTGTGCAGGCCTTGCTGGACCTGGGTTTGCGTTTGGGCGAAGGCTCTGGTGCAGCGCTGGCCTTTCCCTTGCTGCAGTCGGCGTGCACTATTTTGCGCGACATGGCCAGCTTTGCCTCGGCCGGCGTGTCGGAAAAGTCCGAAGCCGCGGTGGCCAGCCACTGAGCGCGGCACGCAGCTGCTGGCACGGAGCGCCCATGCGTGGCTTTATTCGGCATTACCTGCTGTCGTTGCAGTTCTTCACCCGGATTCCGGTTACCGGGCGGCTGGCGGCCTGGGTCGGCTTCAGTCCGGCCATGCTGCGTGCCAGTGCGGCCCATTTCCCGGGCGTCGGCTGGCTCGTCGGGGCGCTGGTAGCGGGCGCTAGCTGGGGCTTGTTGCAGGGTTTTCCGCCCGGGCCGCTGGCCGGGCTGGGGGTGGCGGCACTGGGCACGGTGCTGGGGGTGTTGCTCACAGGCGCCTTCCATGAAGACGGCCTGGCCGATGTGGCGGATGGACTGGGCGGCAGCCAGAACCGCCTGCGCGCGCTGGAGATCATGAAGGATTCGCGGGTCGGTGCCTTTGGTGCCATTGCCGTGGTGCTGGCCCTGCTGGTCAAGGTGGCGCTGCTGGCGCAACTGGCGGCACTTGGCGGCACGGTGCTGGTGGTGGCCATTTTCCTGGCGCATGTGGTGTCGCGCAGCTGGCCCTTGTGCACCATCCGGCTGCTGCCGCATGTGGGTGATGCCGCCGGCTCCAAGTCCAAGCCACTGGCGGACCAGATCAGTGGCGCCAGTTTGCTGGCTGCCGGGGTTTGGGCGCTGGCGGCGACGCTGCTGAGCTGCTGGCTGCTGCCCAGTGGCCAGTGGCGCATGCTGCTGCTCGGCTGGAGCGCCAGCGCGCTGGCCTGGCTCTGGATGTGGCGCTGGTTTGCGCGGCGCCTGCAAGGGTTTACCGGCGACTGTCTGGGCGCGACCCAGCAGGTCTGCGAACTGGCGTTTTATCTGGGCTGCCTGTTCGGCTGGCGCGCCGGAGTATGACCCTCTGGCTGGCACGCCACGCCACGCCCTGCGGCGTGCAGGGCTGTTGTTACGGCGCCCTGGAGGTGGCCGCCGAGGCGCAGCATACGCTGCGCGCGGCGCAGGCGCTGGCGCTGCAACTGCCGCCTGGCGTGGCACTGTACTGTTCGCCGCGGCAGCGTTGCCAGGTACTGGCCCAGGCGCTGCAGGACTTGCGTCCGGAGCTGCATTACCGCATCGATGAACGGCTTGCCGAAATGGATTTCGGTGTCTGGGAAGGTGTGCCCTGGAGCCAGATTCCGAAAGCCGAATTCGACCGCTGGACGGCCGATTTTTCGCACTACCGGTTTGGCGGACGTGAATCGGTGCAGATGGTGTTGCAACGCGTTGGCGCGGCCTGGGATGCCGCGCGCGCTGATCCGGCGCGCCAGGGCGCTGGCGTGGTGTGGTTGACGCATGCCGGTGTGGCGCGCGCAGCGACGCTGTTGGCCCAGGGGCGGCGCACGCTGCTCCGCGCCAGCGACTGGCCGCAGCAGGCGCCAGCGTTCGGGAGCAGCTGGCGGCTGGCGCTGGATGGCGCGGGGAACGGCGGCTAGCGTGCTGGTGCGCCAGGTCGGCAGGTCGGCAGGGCGAGCGGGCGTACGTGTGCCCGGGCGCTCAGGCCGGTTGCAAGGTGGGCAGCAGCACGGCGGCCAGTTCGACCCGGTTGCGGCCCTTGGTCTTGGCCTGGTACATCGCTGCGTCGGCGCGTGCCAGCAGGCTGGACACGGTCTGGTCTGCGGCGCCGAGTTCGGCAACGCCCATGCTCACGGTGTAGTGCGGCTCCACCTGGCGTTCGGCGATGGCGCTGCGAATGCGTTCGGCCACAACATGGGCTTCCAGGGCCGTGGTTTCCGGCAGTAGCAGCACGAATTCCTCCCCGCCAATGCGGCCCAGGCTGTCCTGGCGGCGCAGATGGCGCGTGACGCAGGCAACGTAATCGACCAGTGCCTGGTCGCCGGCGGCGTGTCCGAGGGTGTCGTTGATTTGTTTGAAATGGTCCAGATCCATGACCACCAGCGCCAGTTGCCGCGCGTGGCGCTTGCTGCGTTCGATTTCAATCTGCGCGCGCGCCATCCAGGCACCACGCATCAGGGCGCCGGTGAGCGAATCGTGCGAGGCCAGGCGTTCAAATTCTTCGCGGATGCGTGCGCTGGCCAGCAATACAAAACCGATCAGGCAGAGCAGGAAACAGATGGAGTGCAACGCATACAGCAGGGTGTTCAGGCGCGAGTTGGAGAACACGTCGGGCGTTAGCTGGCCAGCCAGTGCGCCAGCGATGCGCAGCAGCCAGACCGCCGCCAGGGACAGCAGCGAGAACGCCAGAAAGCGGCCGGCCATTTGCATGCCTTCGCGCCGCAGCAGGCGCCGCGCATGGGTGATGTGCAGCGATGCCATAGTCACGCCCAGCGCGGTATAGCGGTAGTCAAAATTCGGCTGAATTATCAGAAACCAGAACACGCACAGGGCGCCCAAGGCCGTCAGCCAGGTGAGTCGTGGTGCTGAACTTGGCAGGCCGAGAAATTTTTCCGTGCCCATGATCTACTGCAAGGCGCCCAGGGGAATGCAGACCACGCCGAACAAAATCAGCAGGTGGTTGTTGGGCAGCACTTCGCGCAGCGACAGCAGCAAGGCCGAAAGTGAACTCCAGCCGGCGCCTTGCGCCCACCAGCCCAGGCCGTGCACGCTACTGGGGTAGCTGCGCCGCACCGTCAACAGCACCAGCGCCAGCACCGGTCCGAGAATCACGGTGATGAACAGGAAGGTGCGTGAGTCGAGCGCGTACATGGGGGCGGCGCGGCTCAGTGCTGCAGGATGGTGGTATCGACAAAAGCCTCGGCATTGGGCAGGTGGATGCTCATCCACAGCAGGTTGAGCCCGATCTTGTGCACCACACCTTCGGGCAGTTCTGCCAGCGTTTCGGTGCTGACCTGGCTTTGTTCGGCCAGTTGGGCCGCCAGGTGCACTACGCCGCCAAGCGCTGAAAACGGTACCGCCTCCAGCGGCTGGGCACAGGCGTCCAGGGCCTGCACCATTTCCTGCGGGAATTCCCAGCGCCGTGCCAGTTCGGCCATGACCTGGCCTTCGTCGAAACCGGTCAGCGTGCGTTCGCGTTCCCAGCGGTCATGCGCGGCACAGGGTTGCGCTTCAATCGCCGCCACATTGCCGGGCCGGCTTTGCGCCACTACCGTTTCGCCCAGGCGCAGCATGATGCCGGTAAGCCAGGCCTGGTTTTCGTCCAGGCCCTTGGCCATGGCCAGCCAGCGCGCATAGCCGGCGCACTTCATGCTCTGCTGCCAGAAGTGCATGCGGTTCATTTCCGGCGGCAGGGAAAACACATTGGCCATGCAGACCGACAGCGCACGCGCGCGGATTTGCGACATGCCCACCACGCTGACGGCGTTTTCCAGCGTGGTGACGGTGCGCGACAGGCCAAACACTGCGCTGTTGGCCATGCGCAGCAGGGTGGCCGTCAGCGCCGGGTCTTTGGCAATCACGTCGCGCACGGTGGTGATGTCGGCGTTTTCGTCGTTGAGGGTGCGAATCAGGGCTTGCGCCACTTCCGGCATCACGGGCAACTTGGTAGTCTGCAAGAGAGAAGATATGTCTGCCATGGAAGCGGTCGGTTTGGGAGCGTTGTCTTGGCGCGTTACGCGGGCGCGAAAGTCTTGAGTTTAAATCCACAGACGGCGGAAATTCCACATTCCTGGCACATTGGTGTGCGCGCCCGGCAAATATAACGGCCGTGCAGGATCAGCCAGTGGTGCGCATGCACCCGGTACGGCTCGGGCACGCAGCGCAGCAAGGCCTGTTCCACCGCTTCCGGCGTCTTGCCGGGCGCCAGCCCGGTGCGATTGGCCAGGCGAAACACATGGGTGTCCACCGGCATGGTGGGTTCGCCGAAGGCGACGTTGAGCACCACGTTGGCGGTTTTGCGGCCGACGCCCGGCAGGGTTTGCAGGTCTGCGGCATTTCTGGGCACTTTGCCGCCAAAGCGCTCGAGCAGGATCTGGCAGGTTTGCAGCAGGTGGCGTGCCTTGCTGTGGTACAGGCCGATGGTGCGGATGTGCTGCTCCAGTCCGTCGAGCCCGAGCGCCAGCAGTTTTTGCGGCGTATTGGCGTGCAAAAACAGGCTGCGGGTGGCTTTGTTGACGCTGACGTCGGTGGCCTGGGCCGACAGCAGCACCGCCACCAGCAACTCAAACACCGACGCGAATTCGAGTTCGCTTTGCGGTTCGGGATTGGCGGCGTGCAGGGTGGCGAACAGCTGTTCGATCTGGGCGGGTTTCACAGCGGCACGCTTCAGCTGACGTCGGCAAAGCGGTCGCTGTTGGGAAAGTGCGCGCGCAACCAGTCGCTGTCGAGTTCCAGCACGTCCAGCACGTCCTGGGGCAGGGTGGCAACGGTGCTGGCGCTGGCGTTCGGGGTTTCCGCTATCAGGCCGGCCAGGTGCAGGATGGCGCCCAGGCGCGAAAACGCCTGTTCTACCATCGGGTCGGCCGAGCGCTGCAGGGCTTGTACCATTTGCATCGGGAAATTCCAGCGGCGCGCCAGTTCGGCGGTAATCTGCCCTTCGGTAAAGCCAATAAGACGTTTCTCGCGCTGCCAGCGCACGCCCGGAATCTGCGGCAGCTTTTCAATTTCCTGCAGTGTTTTCGGTTCAGCCTGGGCAATCAGCAACTCGCCCAGGCGCAGCATCATGCCGGTGAGCCAGGCCACCTGGCCGTTGATTTCCAGATGTTCGGCCAGCCACTGGGCGTATCCGGCGCAGGCCATGCTGGTGCGCCAGAAGCTATTGCGGTCGAGTCCGCCCAGGTTCGGAAAGGAGCCGCTCAGGCAGGCACCCAGGGCCAGCGAACGCACTTTGTCGATGCCGACCATGGCAATGGCGTCTTCCACGGTTCCGACGCCACGCGGCAGGCCAAACTGGGCACTGTTGGCCAGGCGCAGCAGCTTGGCCGAGAGCGCCGGGTCTTTGCCGATCAGGTCGCGCACCGTCAGAATCGAGGCGCTTTCATCGTGCAAAGTCTTGATCAGGGCGTGTGCCACCTGATTGATGCTGGGCAGCTGGACTCTCTCAAAGAACGATTCGATGTTGGACACCTGGGCTCCTTTTTATTTGTATTGTGCAATCTGTGACAATTTACCCTAAACAACTGCTCTGAAACGCCATGCAATTCGCCGATCGTCTGAATAACGTAGAAACCTCCGCCATTCGTGAACTGTTCAAACTGCTGGGCAAGCCCGGCATTATCAGTTTTGCCGGTGGTTTTCCTGACAGTGCCCTGTTCGATGTGGAGGGCATACGCGCCGCCACCGAACGCGCGCTGGACCAGGAGCCCGGCGCGGCACTGCAATACGGTGCCACCGAAGGCTACCAGCCGCTGCGCGTGCAACTGGCCAGCTTCATGCAATCCAAGGGCGCGCAAGATGTGGCGCCCGAGCAGCTGATCGTCACCACCGGCAGCCAGCAGGCGCTGGACCTGCTTGGCAAGACCATGATCAGTCCTGGTGACAAGGTGATTGTCGAAGGCCCAACCTTTCTGGCCACGATCCAGTGCTTCCGGCTGTATGGCGCCGAACTCATCAGCGCACCGGTCGATGGCGCCGGGGTGCAGACCGACACGCTGGAGGCACTGATAGCCAAGCACCGCCCGAAACTGGTGTACCTGATTCCGACCTTTGGCAACCCGAGCGGCGCCACGCTCAGCCTGGAGCGCCGCAAAAAGGTGCTGGAACTGGCCGTGAAGTACCAGACCCTGAT
>CAIUDG010000012.1 GCA_903897925.1 uncultured beta proteobacterium
CCTGGCCTATGGTGTGGACTACAACATGCAGCAGTTCAACGCACCGGGCAGCAGCAACGCCTTGCCAGGCCAGAACAAGGGCACCGTGTTCGCGGTGGCGAACCGGGTCGCCTGGATTTCCAGCACCAAGGTGCTGGGCGCTGACTACGGCATGGAAACCATTGTGCCGCTGCAGGCGACTTCGCTGACGGTCAGTGCCGCCAGCATTGCCGACACCCAGACCGGCCTGGGCGACGTGTATGTCGGCCCGCTGGTGCTGGGCTGGCACGGTGCCAGCTGGGACGCCGTGGGCGCCGCTGGTCTCTGGACCAATTCGGCCAGCAACTCGTCCCCAGCCGCGCCGGGCAAGGGCTTCAACACCACCATGCTGACCGGTGGCGCCACCTACTACTTTGACGCTGACAAGAAGATCTCCGGCTCGGCGCTGATGCGCTATGAAATGAACGACAGCAAGTCGAGCGGTTTCAAGGCCGGTGACCAGGTCACGCTGGAGTGGGGCTTTGCCAAGGTGCTGGGTTCGACCCAGATCGGTCTGGTCGGCTACGACCAGATGCAGGTCAGCAACGACAGCGGTGTTGGCGCCACCAGCGACAAGACTTCGCGCCACGCGATTGGCGCCGAAGTGGTGCTGCCGCTGATGAGTTCGGGTGTGGTGTTGAAGGCCGCCGCCTACAACGAGTACCAGGTGCAAGCCGGCTCGGGCGCTGCGCCGATGGGCAATATGCTGCGCTTCACTTTCGTGAAGTTCCTGTAAGCCGACCCGCGAAAACGGAGCGCAGGCGCAGTGCCCTGCGCTCCGTTATTTCTTGATTTCTTGTTGGAAGTCCGCTGATGAATTCGAATCCTGAAATTGGCCAGCGCGTTCGCACCGGCTCTTTTGACAGCAATGTGCATGACCTCGGTCAGGGTGCGCCGGTGACCTTGTTGCATGGCTCCGGCCCCGGCGTCAGCGCCTGGGCCAACTGGCGCATGCTGCTGCCGGTGCTGGCGCGCACGCGCCGCGTGCTGGCGCCCGATCTGCGCGGTTTCGGTTATACCGAGCGCCCGCAGAATCCGGCCGATGGCAGTGCCTACCAGCTGGAACACTGGGTGCAGCAGGTGATTGACCTGCTCGACAGCCTGGGCATAGAACAGACCGACCTGGTCGGCAATTCCTTTGGTGGCGCGCTGGCGCTGGCCACCGCTATCCGCCATCCGCAGCGCATCCGCCGCCTGGTGCTGATGGGCAGCGTTGGCGTCCCCTTTGAACTGACTGCCGGACTGAATGCGGTATGGGGCTATACGCCATCGATCGCTAATATGCTGGCCTTGCTGGATGTCTTCGCTTATGACCGCGCGCTGGTCACTGACGAGCTGGCGGCCTTGCGCTACCAGGCCAGTATTCGCCCGGGCTTTCAGGAAAGTTTTGGCGCCATGTTTCCGGCACCACGCCAGCGCTGGGTCGCGGCCATGGAAAGCCGCGAACAGGACATCCGCCGCCTGCCACACGACACGCTGATCGTGCACGGCCGTGAAGACAAAGTGATTCCCTTGTCGAATTCGCTGACGCTGGCGCAGTGGATTCAGCGCGCGCAGCTGCATGTGTTTGGCCAGTGTGGCCACTGGACGCAGATTGAGCATGCGGCGCGTTTCGCCCAGCTGGTGGAAAATTTTCTGGCCGAGGCCGATGTGCAAGGGGCGGGTGCATGAGCGCGCTGCCTGAGGGCAAACCGGCGGGTGCCGTTACGGTGCTGGTGACGCGCCGCGTCAAAAGCGGCCATGAGGCGGCGTTTGAAAAAGCCTCCAACGACATGACCGCAGCAGCGCGCGATTTTCCCGGCTATCTGGGCGGCCAACTGGTGCGCCCCGATGCCGAGGACGACAACGAAGACCCGGCGCTCTACCATGTGGTGTTCGCCTTTGACAGCGTGGCGCATCTGCAGGGCTGGCAGCAGTCGCCGGTGCGTTCGCTGGCGCTGGCGGCGATTGCGCCACACATCGACGCCCAGACGCAACGCCAGGTCAGCGGCCTGGGGCACTGGTTCAGCGCCCCGGTTGGACCGAAGCAAAATCCGCCTCCGCGCTGGAAAGTGGCGGTAGTTACTTGGCTGGGCATTTGCCCGACGGTGTATCTGCTGTTTTTGCTGCTGGGAGCCGCGCTGGCGCCCTGGCCGCTGTTGCCGCGCGTAATGCTGCTGACGGCGCTGGTGGTCATCAGCATGACCTGGCTGGTGGCGCCGCAACTCACGCGCCTGCTCAAGCCCTGGCTCTATCCGGTGCGCGCCACAACGACCTCGTAGGAGCCTGGGCGGTAGAAATCGCCGCCAAGGAAATCGGGCCGAGCTCGACGGCGTGGTGCGTTGGCCAGGGTGCGTTTTCAAGCCAGAAAAAAGCGACCGGCCACTCGCTGTGACCGGTCGCAAACCTTGGGAGAAAACGCGGGTTGATCGTCAGATCAGAAGAAGAAAATACCGCCCACCGAGTAGCTGCTCTGGCGCGCATCGGCACCGTTGAAGGCGCTGGAGTGGGTCTGGCCGATTTCGCCGACCAGGGTCAGGCTCTTGGTCAGATTGAAGTAGACGCCGGCGGTGGTGTTGTCGTTGGACATCAGGTCACCACCGGTGGGCAGGGCGGCGCTGACACCGGGGTCGGTGTCGTTGCGGCTTCGGCCAATGCCCAGACCGAGCTTCAGCCGGTCGGTCATTTTGTAGCTGGCCTGCACGAAGGTGTTGATGCCCTTGACATTGCCCTGGTCGCCATCGGCCAGCATGCCCAGTCCGTTGCCGACCTGGTAGTTGGCAATCAGGCCAAAGCGGCCCAGTGTCAGCGAGCCACCGACTTCCATGGCGTTCATGCTGAAGGTGTCAAAGCCTTGCGATTTGTTGGCGGCCCAGGCTTTGTAGTTGGCGCCGGAATAGGTGGCGCGCGCCTGGAATGCCGGCCCGCTGCTGGCCACGTTGGCGGCGACACCCAGGGTGGTGTTGACCGGGTTGAAGAAGCCCGCGTCGACACTGAGGCCGCCCATTGCCGGGCTGGTGTAAACCATCTGGCCGTAGGTGCCAGCATAGGTATAGCCAGATGCCAGGTGGCCGAGCGAGACGCGGCCATTTTGGGTGCCCTGGGTGGCGGCGCCGACGCCGAGCAGGGTCATGTCGTTGAGCACGGCGTCCAGGCCGAACAGGCCATAGTCGCGGCCGATCTTGATGTTGCCCATGTCTTTGTTGCCGAAGGTTACATAGGCGTTGCGCACGTCGACCACATTGTTTTGCGCTACCGCACTGTCGGTGGCAGTGGCCATGCCGATGCCGATCACGGCGCCAATGTTGTAGCCGTCTTCGGTGGTGGTGGCGCCAACGTTCAGCATCGAGGGCAGCAGTCCGTTGCCGATCACCGTGCTATTGCCCTTGCCGCCGCAGGCCAGGGTGGCATCACCGAGTGCCAGGCCGCCGACGGTGCCGGCCGGCTGGTTGCAGCTGCTGGCGGTATAAAAGGCATTGATATTGCCGTCCACGCTGACTGCCCAGTCCCCGGATTTGAACTCCGCGGCGTGCACGGCGGGCAGGCTGGCAGCTACCAGGGCAGCGGCAAAAAACTTCGATTTCATAGTGTCAAGTCTCCAAGTTGTTGATATGGCGCAGCGCGCCATTCGCCGGTAATTCCGGCACCTGGATTCAGCAAGGAGCATGCCGCGGATTTTTTTATGGCCCGCGCCGGGTGCTGATAGCAGCCGCAAAAACGGCCGTTTTCATTGGAGAAAGTGGGCGCTATAAAACGCTGGATGGATACTTATTCGCTGCTGCTGTCACACAGAAGCGAAGCGCTGGCGTGTGCCATCGCAGGACAAAACGCGCCCTTGTGGCTGTTCAATATTGATACAAACGCCGCGCTTCAGGTGGCTATTAGTCTTGGCCCCAATGCTGCCGTATCGCCTCGATTTCCGGAATGATCTCGAAGAACAACGCGACCAGCGCCGGGTCAAAATGCCGGCCGCTGCCGTCGCGGATGGCCTGCAGCGCTTTTTCCATCGGCCATGGCTCTTTGTAGGGTCGGCGCATGGTCAGCGCGTCAAACACATCGGCAATCGCCACGATGCGCGCTTCCAGCGGAATCGCGCTGCCGGCCAGGCCGTGCGGATAGCCGCTGCCATCCCATTTTTCGTGGTGGCACAGGGCAATGGTTTTGGCCATCTGGAAGGTTTCCGAGGTGCCGCGCGCCAGGATGTTGTAGCCGAGCTGGGAATGGGTTTTCATGATGACCCACTCCTCGGCTGTGAGCGGACCGGGCTTTTGCAGAATGGCCTGCGGAATGCCAATTTTGCCGGTGTCGTGCATGCTGGCCGCGTGTTCGATGTGCTTGCAGAACGCCGCATCGTTGCCGGCATGGCGCGCAATGGCGGCACTGTAGGCGGCCATGCGCCAGATGTGCACGCCGGTGGCTTCGTCATTGAAGTGGGCCGCTTCGCCAAGCATGGAAATCGCTTCCAGATAGCTTTTTTCCAGGCGGTCGGCGCGCACCATGGACAGGTGCGCCTTGATGCGGGCACGGACGATGGACGGCGCCAGCGGCTTGACGATGTAGTCCACGGCACCCAGCTCGAAGCCCAGCTCCTCCATCTTGCGGTCGGACAGACTGGTGACAAACAGCACGATGGCATCGCGACTTTGTGGCTGCTGTGCCAGGCGCCGGCACACTTCATAGCCATCAATATCAGGCAGCTGAATATCCAGCAGCACCATGATCGGCTGGTGCTTCTGTGCTGCCGCCAGGGCGTCCATGCCATTGGTGGCAAATACCAGGTGGTAGCTGTCGGACAGGATTTCGCGCATCAGCGCCAGATTGGCCGGTTCGTCATCGACCACCAGAATCGTGGGTTGCGGCATTCAGTGCTCGCCTGGGGTGGTGTCGCTCAGATAGCGTTGGATCGATGCGCTGGCGCAGGCAAAAGCAGCTTGCAGCGAAGCTTGCTGTGCCTGCAGGTCCTGGCCGGAACGCAATGTGGCCTGGAATTCCTTGCAGATGTGTTGCAATTCGGGCAGGCACAGATTGCCGGCGGCACCAGTGAGCTTGTGCAGCAGGGCGCCGAGCGCAGGTTGTGTCAGCGTGGCAAGGGCGTCTATTTGCGGCGCATAGTCGCCAACAAAGCGGCCAAGAAAGCTGCGGTAGGTATCGGCGTTGCGCCAGAGCTGGATGCCGGCTTCGACATCGAGCCCGGGATAGCGCTGGTTGCCGTTGGGCTCGCTAATAGGACTAGGACTGATTGGGACCATGTGCGTATAAGCTTAACAGTGCCTGTTGTATCTGCTCTGCCTGCAGGGGCTTGGGATAGGCGCCCAGTACATTCAGGTGATCGCGGATCTGGGCCAGCTCGGAGGCGGTATCCATGATCGAGGTGTCGCCCCCGGTGGCCAGGATGACGCCGCCCAGATAGCGGCGTTCACCAAGCTTGGCCATGGTTTCTATGGCATCCATTTCCGGCATGAACAGGTCCAGAATGACCAGGTCCGGGCGTGGCTGCATGCGGTCAAAGCGGCGGATACCTTCGGCGCCATTGGTGGCAGTCTGGATCCGCGTCAGACCAAGGAATTCGAGCGTAGACCGCGCCAGGGCAAGGCTGCTAGGGTCATCGTCAATAACCAGTACGGATCGGTTCTGCATAGGCTGATTTCATTTGCACGGACGGGTTCAGGTGAAATTCCGGTCCTGAGGCTCGAAGGTTACCCCGAATTTGGTCGGACTCCAAGTGAGGAAAACGCAATCAAATACTGAATATGTCTAATTTGGGGTTCGGACTGGACATACAGGCCGCGCTCCACAATATGCGTCTATCATGGTGCGCAACTAGCTATAAGGTCGCTCGCATGATCAGGCTTAAGCGCGATTTACTTGCGCTATACATTGTGGTTGTCGCCTCTATTGTTCAGCTTCTGGTCTGGGATTATGTCGCGCCCCTGACCTGGGTGCTGCTTTATCCGGCGGTCTTCGTTGCCGCAGCGCTTACCGGACTGGAAGGCGGGGTGTTGGCAAGCCTGTGTGCCACGCTGTCGGGATGGTATTTTTTCATGTCGCCGCGCTTTAGTCTGGCGTTGGAATATCCGAGCCAGCTAGTAACCATTGTGGTGTTTTTGCTCACCGGCAGTTCTTTTGCCGTGTTTATCAGTCGCCTGCAATTCCAGGTGACGCGCCGGGCCACCGCCGATACGGAAGCCAAGTATGACAAGGTGCTGGATTTCGCGGCCGACGCCATATTTGTCGCGCGCCAGGATGGGCGCTATATCTATGTCAATCGAAAGGCGTGTGATCTGCTGGGTTATAGCCGAGACGAATTGCTCGCCATGTCGATTGCTGATATTACGCCGCCGGAAGATTTTGCCCATTCCATGGAAGGTCTGCGCGAGTTGTTTGGCAAGGGGCAGCACAACTCCGATTTGCTGCTGAAACGCAAGGACGGTAGCCGGGTGCGGGTGGAAATCAATTCCATCCTGCTGCCCGATGGCAGTGCCTACGGCGCCTGCCGGGACATCACGGTACGCCACGCGCTGGAAGCCAGCCTGGCGGCGAGCCGGCGTTCTATACAGCTGCTGCTGGCGAATGCCCCGGCGGCGCTGGCCATTTTTGATACTGACATGCGCTATCTGGCGGTCAGCCGCCGTTGGCTGGCTGACTTTGGTGTGGCCGAGGTCGACATCATCGGGCGTGTGCACTATGACGTGTTTCCGGAAATCGGCGCCGACTGGAAGGCGGTGCACCAGCGTGCGCTGGCCGGCGAAACCATCAAAAAGGAAGAAGACCGGTTCCTGCGCCAGGACGGGCGCGTGCAATGGCTGCGCTGGGAGGTGCTGCCCTGGCGCACCACCGAAGAGGCGATTGGCGGCGTGGTGATATTCACCGAAGACGTGACCGAGCGCGTGGAAGCCGTAGCGGCTTTGCGTCTGGCCGAGGAAAGCCAGCGCATTGGTTTGATGTATTCGCCGAACGCCATCTTTTTTGCCACCCAGGAGGGGCGCTTTACCTTCGTCAACCACAGTGCTGAAAAGCTGCTTGGCTATACCCAGGAAGAGTTGCTGACGCTGGGTGTGGCTGACACATTTCCGCCGCAATCCATGGCCGAGGGCATGGCGGCATTCCAGCGCAATGCTGCGGGCGAGCACCAGTTTCTGGAAATTGTGCTGCGACGCAAAGATGGCAGCCTGCTGACGGCGGAAATCAATGGGGTCTATCTGCCCTCGGGCGTGATTCTGGGTGAGGTGCGCGACGTTACTGCCATCCACCAGGCACAGCGCGCACTGAAAGACAGTGAGGAGCGCTTTCGCAAGCTGTTCGAGGACGGCCCCTTGCCGCTGGCATTTGCGTCCCGGGACGGTGTGATTGTTACCAGGAATCGCAAGCACCGGAGCTTGTTTGGCGACGTTAGCGCCGATATTGACACCATGGATCATTGGTGGACGGCGGCCTATCCGGACCCGGTTTACCGCGCAACGGTGCAGCGCTCCTGGAACCAGGATGTGGACTATGCGGTTGCCCATGGGGTGGATATTCCAAGCCGTGAATACCGGGTGCGCTGCTGCGATGGCGCGGACCGAACCATGCTGATATCCGGCATCGTCATGGACGGCGGCCTGCTCAGCACCTTTTTTGATGTTACCGAGCTGCGCCTGGCCGAGGCCTCGGCGCGCCAGTTGTCGCAGGCGGTGGAGCAAAGTCCAGAGAGCATCATCATCACCAATTTGCAAGGATGTATTGAGTACGTCAACGAATCCTTTTTGCGCAAGTCGGGCTATTCACGCGCCGAGGTGATTGGTAAAAATCCCAAATTACTGAAGTCCGGCAAGACCTCGCGCGCCACTTACGACGATCTATGGCAGACCATCTCCCGGGGCGAGATGTGGAAAGGCGAGTTGTACAACAAGAGCAAGGATGGACACGAATTTATCGAGTTCGCCATCATCACGCCGCTGCGCCAGTCGGACGGCCGCGTGACCCACTATGTGGCGGTGCAGGAAGATATTACGGCCAGCAAAAAAGCGTCCACCCGCTTGTACGAGCAGCAGGAGCTGCTCAAATTCATGGGGGCCATGACGCATACCGGCGGCTGGGCCTTCGACCCGGCCACCGGCCAGGGCACCTGGACCAATGAATGCGCGCGCATCCACGACTTGCCGGACGACACGCCGATTGATGTGACATCGGGCCTGCGTTACTACGCTGATGAGCACCGACCGCTGATTGTCAAGGCTGTTGCTGAGGTGGTGGAGCAGGCCAAACCGTATGACCTGGAAGCCGAAATTATTTCGGCCACCGGGCGGCGCAAATGGATTCGGACGCTGGGCGAGGCGGTGCTGCAGGACGGCAAAGTGGTGCTGGTGCAGGGCGCCATGCAGGATATTTCGGACTGGAAGCACATGCTGACGGAGCTGGAAATTCACCGCAGCCACCTGGAAGAGCTGGTGGCAACCCGCACCAGCGAACTGACGGTAGCCAAGTCGGCCGCCGAAGCTGCCAACCGTGCCAAGAGCACCTTTCTGGCGAATATGAGCCACGAAATACGCACACCGATGAATGGCGTGCTGGGCATGACCTATTTGCTGCGCCGCTCCGGTGTCAGTGCGCTGCAGGAGGGCTATTTGAACAAGATCGAGCGTTCCGGCAAGCACCTGCTGGCGATCATCAACGACGTGCTCGACCTGTCCAAGATCGAGGCCGGCAAGCTGCTGCTGCGCCAGGGCGATTTTCAGCTGTCCGAATTGATTCAGGACATTGTTGACGTGAGTGACGTGAATATCAAGGCCAAGCAGCTGGCCTTTGCGCTGGATATTGCCGCGGCACCGCAGGCCTTGCATGGTGATCGCACACGCCTGGCCCAGGCGCTGATCAACCTGATTGGCAATGCGGTGAAATTCACCGAAGCCGGCAGCATTGCGCTGGAATGCCGCACGCTTGAGGAGAGCGAGAGCAGCTATTTGTTGCAGTTTGCCGTTAGTGATACCGGTATTGGCCTGAGCCCGCAGCAGCAAGCCCGGGTGTTCGAGGCGTTTGAGCAAGCCGACAACGCCAACACCCGGGAGTATGGCGGCACCGGTCTGGGTTTGGCCATTACCAGTCGCATTGCCCACATGATGGACGGCGACGTGGGTGTGCGCAGCGCGCCGGGCCAGGGCAGCCGCTTTTGGTTTACCGCGCGCCTGGGCAAGGTGCAGGCGCCGCAGGCGCTGGTGGCTGACGCGGTGCCCACTGCCTCGGTGGAAGCGCAGCTGCAGCGCCACTATGCCGGCGTGGTGATTCTGGTGGTCGACGATGACGAGATCAACCGGGACCTGGCGCAGATTCTGTGCACCGATGTCGGCTTGCGCGTTGACGTGGCGCTGAATGGCGCCGAGGCAGTGCAGCGGGTACAGCAAAACGGCTATGCATTGGTGCTGATGGACGTGCAAATGCCGGTAATGGATGGAATGGATGCCACCCGGGCAATTCGTGCGCTGCCCGACAAGGGCCAGGTTCCGGTGCTGGCAATGACCGCCAACGCGTTCGACGAAGATCGGCAACTGTGCTTGGACGCGGGCATGAATGACTTTATTGCCAAACCGTTTGACCCGGATGATCTGTTTCGCAAATTGCTGCAATGGCTGGATAGCCAGTCGCCGCAGCACTGCGACTGAGCGTTGCGATTCGGTTTTCGGGGGGGCGCAGCCGGTCTGTCCTTGACGGATATCAACACCCCTGACTGGCAGCTGGATATTATCGGGGCGTGGCTAGGCGAAGGCTGCCACGATTAATTGTTCTGCCGATTGTGCAATGGAGTGACTATGTTTCCTGAATACCGCGATCTCATCACCAAACTCAAAAGCACCGATCTGCATTTCACGCGCCTGTTTGACAAGCACAATGATCTCGATCAGCAGGTCAAGAATATGGAGTCACATATCTCGACCGGAACGCACGAGGAAATTGAAAAACTGAAACGCGAAAAGCTGGTCTTGAAAGACCAGATTTATGCGGTTTTGAAGAAAGCGCAGGCCACGCCATAAACACGCAGGCGGGATCGTTGGTGTCAGGGGCGGTCCCGGCGCGTGGTCGGGGCGGGCTGCAGCACGCCAGGCGAAAAGCAGGCTTGGCGCGCGCGCGCCGGGTGCATCTATGATGCTGGTGTATTTCGTCTATGGCCTGGCATTTTTCTCGCTTGGCCTGGCTATTTTGCTGCGCTATGACCGGCACAGCGTACACCGGATAGCCCAGTCGCTGTGGTTTCTGGCGGCCTTTGGCTTTCTGCATGGGCTGAAAGAATGGCTCGATCTGTGGTGCCTGCTGCAACAGCCAGTGGCGGATTTGCGCGGCATCGCTGCGCTGCTGTTGCTGGCGTCCTTCTTGTTGCTGTTTGAATTCGGGCGCCGGATATTTCTGGAGTCGCAAAGAAGCCTGGCGCGTGCCGGCCTGGTGCGGCGCCTGCTGGGTGCCTGGCTGTATGTGCCGATGCTGCTGCTGTTTGTGGCGCTCGCTGTCGGGTCGGCCCAGCCCTGGCGTGATATCGCGATCGTGGCGCGCTACGTGCCGGGATTTTTGGGCGCGCTGCTAGCGGCATTCGGTATGCACTTGTATTACCGCAATTGCGTTGACAGCGCAGACGCAGCCGGCGCTGATGGGCCGCACGGCCTGTTCTGGCACATGGCCGCCCTGTCCTTGGCCGGGTATGGCGTATTTGCCGGCCTGTTCACGGAGCGCGCCGACTGGTATCCGGCCTCGGTGCTGAATACCACCCTGGTTTATCAGCTGCTTGGTGTTCCGGTGCAGATTCTGCGCGCCCTGTGCGCATTGGGCGTGGCGGTATCGGTGGGGCATTTGCTGAAGGTATTTCAGGTGGAGCACGAATACCAACTGCGCAGCGAAATAGAGCGCCGCAAGGCGGCCATGGACTTGTATGGAGAAACCCGGGCTTTTCTGGATGCGCTGCTGGGCGCCACCGGGCAGTGCGTGGTCAAACTGAACTCCCATGGCGAGATCGACTATGCCAATGATCGGGCGCTGCAGACGCTGCTGTGTCCGCGCGAGATGCTGCTGGGGCATTCGTTTTACCGCACGTTTCAGCATTCCCTGGCCGACGGCAGCGCGCGCCAGGAGGACCCGTGGAGCGCCTACCTGGCCGGACCCTCGGTGCCCGCAGCGGAGCTGGCGCGGGACTGTTTCTGGCGCAAAAACGGAAGCTGGTTTGAGGCCAGCTACCGCGCTACCGTGGTGCAGAGTGCTGGCCAGCGCCGGGGGCTGCTGATCGTGTTCCAGGACTTGTCCGAATAGCCCTGCCCCCTAGCAGCCCGGACCGCGCGCAGGGCGCAGGTATAAGGACGGCGACGCGGCGCCGGACTATTTGCGCCAGGTTTGCGCGAGGGTGAACATTTCGTGCGGGTCTTCACCTATCTGTCGGCGGATGCCAGAAATCAGAATTGCCTGTTCTGACGGAAATATGAAAGGCAGGCCAGACTCGATGGAAGCACTCTACAAGTTGCGGATAGGCACCCGCTTGGCGCTCGCCTTTGTGAGCCTGATTGTGATGTTGCTGGCCGTTTCCTATGCCGCCGTACATGGCAACAGCAAGCTGTTTGGCGTGATCTCGGACACCTATAGCAACACCGTGATGCCGATGCAGGACCTCGGAAAAATCCAGTATCTGTCGATGCGCAACCGCGTGCTGGTCATGGACATGCTGTTGAATCCGGAGGCGCAGCACGTGCTCAAACGCAATGAGGAGCAGCGCCGCAACGCCGATCTGTTGGACGAGGCCCTGAAACGCTACCAGGCGTCTGCGCTGAGTCCGCAGGAAAAAACACAGATGGATGAGCTGCTTGCGGCCTATACGGCTTACAACAAGGACGGCCTGCTGCCCGCTACTGCCGCCAGCCTGCAGGGCGACTCGGACAAGGCACTGGCGGTTTACCTGGACAAAATCAGCCCGCTGGCGCCCCGGGTGTTCGACGCCCTGGACAAGCTGGCGGAGTTGCAGGTCGGCCGGGCCAAGGCCGCCTTCGAGGACGCCGGCAAGACCAGGGACAGCATCAGCACCACTTCGCTGTTGCTGACCTTCGCCGCCTTGCTGCTGGCGGTGCTGCTGGCTTGGGGCATCACGCTGTCGATTACCCGGCCGCTGCATGAGGCGCTGGAATTTACCGGCGCCATTGCCGGTGGCGACTTGAGTGCGCGCATGCAGCACACCAGCCGCGACGAAATCGGCGCACTGGCGGCCTCGCTGCAGGCGATGCAGGAAGGTTTGGTCAAGGTGGTGCTGCAGGTGCGCCAGGGCTCGGACGGGGTGGCCACGGCGAGCGCCGAAATCGCCTCCGGCAACCACGATCTATCCACCCGCACCGAGCAGCAGGCCAGCGCGCTCGAGCAAACCGCCTCCAGCATGGAGCAACTCAGTGCCACCGTGAAGCAGAACGCCGACTCCTCGCGCGCTGCCAACCAGCTTGCCAACAGTGCCTCGGCGGTGGCCATTCGGGGGGGTGAGGTGGTGGCCCAGGTGGTTGACACGATGCAGGGCATTAACGACGCCTCGCGGAAAATTGCCGACATTATTGGTGTGATTGACGGCATTGCGTTCCAGACCAATATCCTGGCGCTGAACGCCGCGGTGGAGGCGGCGCGCGCTGGCGAGCAGGGCCGGGGCTTTGCCGTGGTCGCGTCCGAGGTGCGCTCGCTGGCCGGTCGCAGCGCTGATGCGGCCAAGGAAATCAAGAGCCTTATCAGTGCCAGCGTGGAGCGCGTCGAACATGGCTCCACACTGGTAAACCAGGCTGGCGCCACCATGAGCGAGGTGGTCAGCTCGATCCGAAGGGTGACCGACATCATGGGCGAAATCAGTGCCGCCAGCACCGAACAGGCCAGTGGCGTGGCCCAGGTCGGCGAGGCCGTAACCCACATGGACCAGGCCACGCAACAAAACGCCGCCCTGGTCGAGCAAATGGCGGCGGCGGCCAGCAGCCTGAAGTTGCAGGCCCAGGACCTGGTGCAGGTGGTCGGCATTTTCCAGCTCGGCAACGGTGATTCGGTGCGGCGGGCGCCGCGCTTGGCGCTTGGCAACAGCGGCCACGCCTGAGGTCGTGTGCGGAGGCCAGCTCGGCGTCGGTGCGCGGCGCAGGGTGATGAATCAGGTACCATTTCCGGGCGTTAAAACAATCGCCCGCCTGCCGGTGCCATAAACCCCATGACCGATGCTGACCGTGTAAGCACTGCGCCCGCCCTGCAGGAACCGATTGCCGCCTACCAGGCCGGGGAGGCCCAGGTGCGGGCGCTGTTTGACACCATGCACGAGGGCTTTTGTCTGCTCGAGCTGATTTGCGATGACGCCGGACAGCCGCACGACGTGCGCCATTTGCTGGCCAATCCGGCCTATGAGCGCCAAACCGGGCAGAAGCTGAGCGACATCATTGGCCGCACTGCACGCGAACTGCATCCCAGCATCGAGCCGTTCTGGATTGAGCAGTTCGGGCGCGTCGCCCTTACGGGTGTGCCGGCCCATTTCGAGGGCCAGTTTGGTTCGCTCGGGCGCTGGTTTGATGTGCGCGCCTACCAAACCGGGCCGGGGCGCCTGGCGTTGATGTTTTTTGATGTCACCCGGCACCGTGAAATGCTGGAGCGGCTGCGCCAGCAGGCAATTATTTTCAACAGCACCGAAGAAGGCATCGTCATCACCGATACACAGGGCCGGGTGATTGAAGCCAATCTGGCGTTTGAGCGCATTACGGAATATTCGATGCAGGAACTGCGCGGACAGAAAATGAGCCTGCTGCAATCCGGCCGCCACGACCAGCGCTTTTACCAGGGCATGTGGGCGGACTTGCTGGCGCACCGGCGCTGGCAGGGCGAAATCTGGAACCGGCGCAAGAGCGGCGACGTGTATATCGAATGGATCACCATCAGTGCGGTCTGCAACGAGGACGATGTGGTGGTCAATTACATCGGCACCTCAATTGACCTGAGCCGCATGAACCATGCGCAAAGCGAACTGGAGCGGCTGGCGCACCACGATGCCTTGACGAATATGCCGAACCGCTTGTTGCTGGTGTCGCGCATTGAGCACGCGATTGAGCGCGTCAAGCGCCATGGCGGTCTGGGCGCAGTGCTGTTCATCGATCTGGACCGTTTCAAGGAAGTCAACGACACCTGGGGCCATGCCCTGGGCGACGCGCTGCTCAAGGCGGTGGCGCGGCGCATCCGCGCCCGCCTGCGCGACGTGGATACGCTGGCGCGGCTGGGGGGCGATGAGTTCGTGATTCTGCTGGATGAAGTCGCCAGCTCGGCCGATGCCGGCAAGGTGGCGCAGGACCTGGTGGAAGCGCTGGGCGCGCCCTTTGCGATGGAGGATGGCACGACGGTACACATTGGCGCGAGCATCGGCATCGCGCTGTTTCCTTTTGACGGCAGCAGTGCTGCCACCTTGATCGAAAACGCCGATCAGGCCTTGTATGTGGCCAAGGCGGGTGGCCGAGGGGCGTTCCGGTTTTTTGCCGCGTCCACGGTCTAGCCGGCTTTGTTCTTTTCCCAGCAAGCGTCGCCCCGAATGCAGCAGCCTACCGCCTATTTCTGGAGTGGCGAAGTGATGCGCAGCCGCAGTGTGAGTGATTGCGTGTTGCAGACGCGTCTCGAGGTGCCGGCGCCACCGGCGCGCCTGCTGGCCGACTGGGAACGTGATATTTCCGGGCGCCTGGGGCTGGAGCCGGGCGATGTGGAAACGCTGTCGCTGGCGCGTGCGCGGTTGCGCTGGCCTGACTATGCGCGGTGTGTGCAGGCGCTTGCTGGCTGGACCCGTGGTCTTGGCTGGCAGGAATTGCTGGGGTCCAGCGAGATTGCGTTGATGGCTTGTCGCGGAACCCGTTACCACCACGATGCGGCGCATTATGGCGGGGCGGCTTTTTGCAATTTGTTTCTGAGTGAGGACAAGGGGCTGGATTTGCACTTTCCCTTGGCGGGTGTGCGCATTCCGCTGGTGCGTGGCACGGCGGTGGTGTTTGATACGGCGCAGCCGCATGCGGTGATTGCGCGGCAGGGGGCGGGTTTTGTTGCAGCGGATTTTGCGCCCGGGCTGGATGTTTCGCTGGTTTTTCTGACTTGGGAGTTGGCGCTGGAGGATGTGCAGCTGGCGCGTGCGATGGGGCTGCGTTTTGATACGGATGTGGCGACTGCGGCGTGTTTGCATGAGGAGCAGGTTTGGTGTCATGGGAGGGCGGTGCGGGTCTGTCCGGACAGCGGTCGCTGGCTTCCTGTGGCGGCGTGACTTTTTCCTCCTGCTGTGTTGGTTCGCGTTGCGTTGCGCGCCTGCTCTTGTTCCCTTTTACTTGCTGTGTTGGCGTTCGCTGCGTTGCGCGCCTGCTCTTGTCCCCTTTTACTTGCTGTGTTGGCGTTCGCTGTGTTGTGTGCCTGCTCTTGTCCCCTTTTACCTGCTGTGTTGGCGTTCGCCGCGTTGCGCGCCTGCGGGTGGGCAGGGGCTGACGAAGTGGGTGTACGTTCTCCGGCCTCTAGTCGCCGGGGGCTGCTTCCGGCGCGCTAGCACCCCCGCACAAATACCGCTATCGGCACACCGCCTCTGTACAGCGGCGAATCCAGGCCTGCGCCCGCACACCCACTTCGCCAGCCCCAAGA
>CAIUDG010000013.1 GCA_903897925.1 uncultured beta proteobacterium
AACAATCTTTTGGCAACTGCGAAAGTTGGACCTTCATTGTAGGCAAAAAGTGCAGCTTTCACAGCCTGCGGCGGGGAAGAAACGCAGAGTTGCACGTCCACAACAGTTAAGTTATACACAGTATATTCACAATTCATTAAACGCTCGCTGGGACAACTTGTGCGTGGACTGTGGATGGTCGGCGAATGCCGGGTTCCTATTCCATATGATGGACTTTACGCCACGCTTTATAAACATTACTGTTAAGCGAACCGCTCTATTCTACCAAATAGCGCCTAACCAACTTAAAAGTTAGCGCCCGCATACTTACACAAGGTATGCCAGGCGCCTAGAAAAAAATAATCGAAACCAAGCCTGTTGCAAAACGCCACAGACTTGTCATACGCCCGACTTATTGCTTGGCTGCGCGAAGAATGCCGTACTGGGTCCAGTCGCCACGGCGGAACAGCACACTGACCGCCTTGGACTTGTCGATTTTGGCCATCAGCGCCTCAAAATCCTTGACATTGGAGACCTCGGTATTGGCAATCGCCAGGATCACATCACCTTCGCGCAAGCCGGCCGCCTCTGCCGCGTCCTGGGCCTGATCGACTTTAACGCCGCCCTTGAGGCCCAACTCCTTTTTCCGTGCGCCACTCAGGTCCGACACTGCCAGACCAAAAGCTTTGCCGGCGGAACTGCTTTTGCCCTTTTCGTCGGTTGCAGCCTCCTTGGCCGCGACCTTGTCTGCCTCAAGCTCGGCAACCACCACTGTCAAATCGCGCATGGTGCCGCGCCGAAACACGGTCATGGAACTCTTGGTGCCGGGCTTGGTATCACCTACGATGCGCGGCAGATCGCTGAATTTATCGATCGTCTTGCCATCGAATTTGACGATGATGTCACCCGCTTCGACACCCGCTTTTTCCGCAGGCGATCCCGCCTCCACGCTGCGCACCATGGCGCCCTGCGCCTTGCCCAGCCCAATGGACTCGGCGATGTCCTTGGCAACCTGGTCAATCTGCACGCCAATGCGGCCGCGAATCACTTTGCCTGCGCTGCGCAACTGGTCGCTGACGCGCACCGCCTCATCAATGGGAATGGCAAATGAAATGCCCATAAAGCCACCGGAGCGCGAATAAATCTGGCTATTGATGCCGACCACTTCACCACGCATATTGATCAGTGGTCCACCCGAGTTTCCCGGATTGATGGCAACGTCAGTCTGGATCAGCGGCAGGTAGTCACCGGTATCACGCTGCTTGGCGCTGACAATGCCGGCAGTGACGGTATTTTCCAGACCGAAGGGTGAGCCAATCGCCATCACCCATTCGCCGACACGCAGCTTGCTGACATCGCCCATCTTCACAGCGGGCAGGCCACTGGCTTCAATTTTCACCACCGCCACATCGGTGCGCTTGTCCAGCCCCATGATCTTGGCCTTGAATTCTCGCTTGTCGGTCAGTGTGACGAACACTTCATCGGCACCATCGACCACATGCGCATTGGTCAGGATCAGGCCGTCGGACGACAGAATGAAACCGGAGCCCACGCCTTTGGGCTGCTCCTCGCCTTGTTGTGCGCCCGGCGGGGTGTTGCGCCGCGGCGCCTGGCGCGGTGCGTTCGGCACCGGCAGACCAAAGCGGCGGAACAGCTCGAACATGTCGTCGTCACCCGGGCCGCCAGCAGGCGTGCGCAGCGCCACTTTTTCCATCGTGCGGATATTCACCACAGAAGGACCAACCTGCTCCACCAGGTCGGTAAAGTCTGGCAGTGCACGCACCTGCGCCACAGCGGCTTGCGGCGACAGCACCATCAAAGAAGAAACCGCACCCAGTGTGGATGCCAGCATCAAGGAGCGCAGGGCGCCCATAAATCGGACTTTCATTGCTTATATCCATCCTTCAAAAAAGAACCGTGCCCAAAATATCGCATCGCCCCATGTGGGTACTTATGTCGCTGGTTCAAGCCCCCGGGACTGCAGACCCTGGGTAAACACCAGGGCGCGGCGCAAGGCCGACCAGTGGCCCGCATCGGGCCCTTGCTCCAGCCAAAGCCAGAACGCCGGCTGCCCGGCGACGTCGATTTTCAGCAGCACCCAGCCGGGAAACTCGAGTACGCACTCGACACGTGCCGGCGCATTGTGCGATACGACCTGCCAAAGCCAGTGCGTACCGGTCCAACACAATATTGCGGATGGGGTTTTGTAGCAGCCCCAGCCAGCCGCCAGCCAAGTGCACAGGGACATAGCCCACAGCCAGGCGGGTTGGGCCAGCGCGGCCGGGCCCAGGCTGCAGGCCAGGTTGAGGCATAGCAACAGCAGCGCAACAAGGGCCAGCACGCGCCACTGCAGGCGCGAACGGCCTGCATGCCAGCGCACTGCCGGTGGCGTGTACATAGACCTGCGCTAGGTCCTGTGCATGCGGCTGCTGCGGCGCAAGGTCTCAGACGCGCTTGAACACCAGCGTGCCGTTGGTGCCGCCGAATCCGAAGTTGTTCTTGACGCCAACGTCGATACGCATCTCGCGTGCGGTGTTGGCGCAGTAGTCAAGATCGCACTCCGGATCCTGGTTGAAGATATTGATGGTCGGAGGGCTGATCTGGTGGTAAATCGACAGCACCGTCACCACCGACTCCAGGCCGCCGGCGCCACCCAGCAAGTGACCGGTCATGGACTTGGTGGAGTTGACCACCAGCTTCTTCGCCGCATCCCCCATGGCCGCCTTGATGGCCGCCGTTTCATTGGCATCGCCCAAGGGCGTGGAGGTGCCGTGGGCATTCAGATACTGGACCTGGTCCGGATTGATACCAGCATTGTTCAGCGCATTCACCATGGCACGGCGTGGGCCGTCCATGTTTGGCGCGGTCATGTGCCCGGCGTCCGCGCTCATGCCAAAACCCAGCAACTCGGCATAAATGCGGGCACCGCGTGCCTTGGCGTGCTCGTACTCTTCGAGCACCATGACACCGCCGCCCTCGCCCAGCACAAAACCATCGCGGTCACGGTCCCAGGGACGCGAAGCTGTGGTCGGGTCGTCATTGCGCGTGCTCAAGGCACGCATGGCGGCAAAACCACCCACCCCCAGCGGCGACACGGTACCTTCGGAGCCACCAGCAATCATTACATCGGCATCGCCGTATTCGATCATGCGCCCGGCCTGTCCAATGCAGTGCAGTCCGGTGGTGCAGGCCGTAACAATGGCCAGGTTCGGGCCTTTGAAGCCAAAACGCATGGACACGTGTCCGGCCGTCATGTTGATGATCGACGCCGGCACAAAAAAGGGCGAAATACGGCGCGGACCACGGCTGGCGTACTCGGCATGGGTATTTTCGATCAGTGGCAGACCACCGATGCCCGAACCAATCACGCAGCCGATGCGTGTAGCCTCTTCCTCACCCAGCTGATCGCCGGTGCGCAAACCGGCGTCGGCAACGGCCTGGACCGCTGCTGCAATACCGTAATGGATAAAGCTATCCATGGTCCGCGCTTCTTTGGAATTCATGTAGGAATCCAAATCAAAATTGCGCACTTCACCGGCAATCTTGCAAGAAAAATTGGACGGGTCAAACTTGGTAATCGTATCGATTCCGGACTTGCCGGCGAGCAGATTCGCCCAGGCCTCAGGAACCGTATTTCCAACGGGACTGACACAACCCAAACCGGTGACAACAACGCGACGACGGGACATAAGAATCAAAGCTGAATGGTTCGTCAATGGAATGCCGCTTCAGGCGGCATGGCGGAACTCACAAAAAAACAGGGCCGGACGTTTGATGCAATCAAACTTCCAGGCCCTCGATGCAGTGTTTGCGACAAAGACCTTATTAGGCCTTCTTGTGCGTATTGGCGTAATCAATAGCGTTTTGCACAGTGGTGATTTTTTCGGCATCTTCGTCAGGAATTTCAATTCCGAACTCGTCTTCCAAAGCCATCACCAATTCCACGGTGTCCAGCGAGTCGGCACCCAGATCGGCCACGAAGGCTTTTTCGTTGGTGACTTGGGACTCTTCAACACCGAGTTGCTCGGCAATGATCTTCTTGACGCGTACTTCGATATCGCTCATGTATTCTCTCTGCGGGTTGTAAATGGATCCGAGATTTTACCTGCACTGGAGAGGCTTCTCCGCGCAAGTCGCCGAACGGATAAATCGGCTGCTTTCACACTCTACATGTACATGCCACCATTGACATGCAATTCCTGGCCGGTTACGTACGCCGCTTGCGGTGAGGCAAGATACACCACCGCGTGCGCCACGTCATTCGGCTTACCCAGATGACCCAGGGGAATTTGCCCCAATAAAGCCTTCTGCTGTACTTCATTCAGACCCGCGGTCATGTCGGTTTCAATAAAACCGGGCGCCACGCAATTGACCGTGATGTTACGCGAACCGAGCTCCCGCGCCAATGCCCGCGTCATGCCAGCCACACCGGCCTTGGCTGCGGCGTAATTGGCCTGACCGGCATTGCCGGAGGCGCCGACCACCGAAGTAATGTTGACAATCCGGCCGTAACGCTGCTTCATCATCGGCCGCATCACTGCCCGGCTCATGCCAAACACGCCCTTGAGATTGGTGTCAATGACGGCGTCCCACTCGTCGTCCTTCATGCGCATGGCCAGCATATCGCGGGTAATGCCGGCGTTATTGACCAGGATGTGCAGGGCGCCGCATTCCTTGACCAGGGACTCCACCAGTGCGTCATTGGCAGCGCCCTGGGTGACATCCAGCGCGCGTCCGTCACAGCCCGGAAAAGCGGACAGCGCCGCACGGATTTTCTCCGCACCCGACTCGGTGGTAGCCGTGCCAATCACTTTCACGCCCTTGCGTGCCAGCTCCAGGGCGATCGCCGCGCCAATACCGCGCGATGCGCCAGTGACCAGGGCGACCTGCCCTTCCCACTTGACTTCACTCATGCCAAGACTCCTTTTGCCTCATTCAGTGTTGCCGGATCGTACAGGGCCATGCCTGTCATTTCGGCGTCGATGCGCTTGACCATGCCGGCCAGCACCTTGCCCGGACCGCATTCGACCACATGGTCGATGCCACGAGCCTTGAGCGCCTGCACGCACTCGACCCAGCGCACCGGGCCGAAAGCCTGGCGGTACAGAGCATCGCGAATGCGCGCCGGATCAGATTCAACGGCGACGTCAATGTTGTTGACCAAGGCTATGGCGGGTGCCGCAAACGGGATCGATTCGAGCCGCTGCTTCAGCTTTTCTGCCGCCGGCTTCATCAGACTGGAGTGGAACGGCGCCGATACCGGTAGCGACAAGGCGCGCTTGGCTCCATTGGCCTTCAGCACTTCGCAGGCTTTTTCCACCGCCGCCTTGCTGCCCGCAATCACGGTTTGCGCCGGATCGTTGAAATTAACCGCCTCCACCACCTCGCCCGAACCGGCAGCAAAGCCCTTGGTCACTTCCAGACAGCCCTGCGCCACGCGCACGGCGTCCATGCCCAGAATCGCCGCCATGGCACCGGTGCCCACCGGCACCGCCTCCTGCATGGCCTGCGCACGCAAGCGCACCAGCGGCGCCGCTTCACGCAAGGTCAGGCAACCAGCCGCCACCAACGCCGAATACTCACCCAGCGAATGTCCCGCCACCACCGCGGGCGCCACGCCCACTTCGGCCATCCAGACCCGGTACGCGGCCACACCGGCAACCAGCATCACCGGCTGGGTGTTGGTAGTCAGCGCCAGCGCTTCCTTCGGGCCTTCCTTGATCAGGCGGCCCACATCTTCGCCCAGGGTGTCACTGGCTTCCTGCAGTGTCTGCGCGACCACCGGGTGATCGCCCCAGCCATCCAGCATGCCTACTGCCTGCGAACCCTGGCCGGGAAATACAAAAGCAAAAGTTTTCATTTCAGTCAAATCAATGAGTCAAATACCACGCAGGTTTGGCAACCCGCGATTACAGCTTGAGCAGCACCGCGCCCCAGGTAAACCCGCCACCAACGCCTTCCAGCAGCAAGGTCTGGCCAGGTTTCACCTGGCCGGAGCGCACGGCACTGTCCAATGCCAGCGGAATCGACGCCGCCGAGGTATTGCCATGCTGATCCACCGTGACCACCACCTTGTCCATCGACAGCTTGAGCTTGCGCGCGGTGCTTTGCATGATGCGAATATTGGCCTGGTGCGGAATCAGCCAGTCGATGTCGGCATCGGTCAGATTGGCCTTGGCCAGCGCCGAGCGGGCAGCATCTTCCAGCACCCCCACGGCAAGCTTGAACACCGCCTGGCCGTCCATTTTCAGCAAAGGATCGCCAGTGATTTTTCCGCCATTGACATGGCCTGGCACACACAGAATACCGACGTGCTTGCCATCGGCATGCAGATCGCTGGCCAGAATACCGGGCGTTTCAGAGGCTTCCAGCACTACCGCGCCGGCACCGTCACCAAACAGCACGCAGGTGGTGCGGTCGGTGAAATCCAGAATATGGGAGAACACTTCGGCACCAACAATCAGCGCCCGCGTGGCGGCACCAGTCTGGATCATGGCGTCAGCAATGCTCAGCGCGTAGACAAATCCGCAGCACACCGCCTGCACGTCAAATGCGGCACCACCGGCGGCACCGAGCTTGTTCTGCAGAATACAGGCGGTCGACGGAAACACCATGTCCGGTGTACTGGTGGCGACAATGATCAGATCAATCTCGGAGGCCTGGCGCCCGGCCGACTCCAGCGCCTTGCGTGCGGCCTCCACTGCGAGGTCACTGCACAGCACGCCGTCATCGGCAAAATGGCGCGCCCGGATGCCGGTACGCTCGACGATCCAATCGTCCGAGGTCTCAATACCATTGGCAGCCAGCTTCAGCACCATATCCGCATTGGTTAATCGGTGCGGTGGCAGATAGCTGCCCGTCCCTGTAATTCGCGAATATCTTCTCATGGGTGATTTTTCAGACACCCGCCCCGGTCAGGCTTGCGCGGCAGACGCTGCCAACAAAGGGGCAGCATGCGCAATCCGGACCCGAACGCGGTCAAGCAAGTTGTTTCGAGCTGCATCATACGCGCGGTTAAGGGCATTCCCAAAAGCCAGCGTGTCAGCAGAACCATGGCTCTTGAACACCAGACCGCGCAGGCCGAGCAAGGCCGCGCCGTTGTAACGGCGGTGATCAACGCGATTTTTAAGCGCTTTTAAAACCGAATAAGCGGCAATTGCAGCAATTTTTGTCAGCACGTTGCGCGAAAACTCGGCCTTCAGAAAATTGCTGATCATGGTGGCCAGGCCTTCGCTGGTCTTCAGCGCCACATTTCCAACGAAACCATCGCACACCACGATGTCCACGGTTCCCTTGAAAATATCGTTTCCTTCGACGTTGCCATAAAAATTCAGGTCGCCATTTTTGGCAGCCGATCGCAGCAATTCGCCGGTTTTCTTGATAACTTCGTTGCCTTTAATGACCTCTTCGCCAATATTGAGCAAGCCGACCACAGGCGACTCCTGGCTGCTCAGCACCGATACCAGGGCCGCCCCCATCACGGCAAACTGCAGCAAATGCTCGGCACTGCAATCGACATTGGCGCCCAGATCCAGCACCGTGGTGGCGCCACCGGTGGCGTTCGGAATCTGGCCCGCAATGGCCGGACGGTCAATGCCATCCAGGGTTTTCAGCAGATAGCGCGAGATCGCCATCAGGGCGCCAGTATTGCCGGCTGAAACGGCAGCCTGGGCGGCGCCGTCTTTCACCTGCTGCACCGCCACCCGCATGGAGGAGTCTTTTTTCTTGCGCAGTGCCACTTCCAGCGGATCGTCCATGGTGACCACTTCAGACGCCGTGACGATGGTGGCCCGCGCATGCGCAAAGCCTTGCAGCGCCTGCGGCAGTCCGACCAGAATCAGGTGCACATCCGGGTGCTGGTCCAGAAACTGGGTGCAGGCCGGCAAGGTTACTTTGGGGCCGTGGTCGCCACCCATGCAGTCAACAGCAATGGTGATCATGGATTCGTTGCTCTCAAAAGGAAGGCCAAAAAAATTCAGCAATAAAAAAGCCCGGCAGTGCGGGCTTTTCTAACGGGAGTTTGCGACAAACGCGCAAGACTCACGCCTCTGATTTGGTCTTCAGGACCTTGCGGCCACGGTAGAAGCCGGTCGGGCTGATGTGGTGACGCAGGTGGGTTTCACCGGTGGTGGGTTCCACTGCAATGCCTGGCACAACCAGGGCATTGTGCGAGCGGTGCATGCCACGCTTAGAGGGAGATTTCTTGTTTTGCTGAACGGCCATTTTGGGCTCCTGTGCGGGTGTTGCACAGACTGCAACACATGTTGGTTGGTAAAAGCGCCCTTTCCGTCTGGCGCGAAGCCCTCGATTATAGCCAAATCTAAGCGCCTTAGCCAGCATCCTTTTTTAACTTTTGCAAAACAGCGAAAGGATGGGGCTTTTCCGGCATCGCTGCGGCGAAATCCGGGTCCTCGGCCTGCAGCTTCACATCGCGCGGGCAGACGCTGTGCTTGGGCACCAGCGGCAGCGCCAGCAGGAGTTCATCGTCCAGCAACTCCAGGCCATTGAAGGCCTTGCTCAGCACCAGCACGTCTTCTTCCGACTCTTCATCCTCCACCTCGGCCAGCTCTTCGCTGGCGACAAAGCGGAAATCGCGCTCGAAGCCGACTTCCACCTCGACATCGCCGAGGCAGCGCTGGCACACCATGGTCAGATGGGTCGACGCTGCAAGATGCAGCCAGGGTTCGTCGACGCCGGCCGCGTCGGCGCGCATTTCTGCGTTCATGCGGTAAATCACCGGCACGGCAGCGCAGTCGCCCTTGCTCTCCTGCACCAGGCGCTCCAGCTGCCCCAGCGGCAATGATCCGGACAAACTGCCCTGCGCCTTGGCAAAGGCGGCCACCGCGAGCCGTTCTAGCGAAAATTCATTTTTCATGCGGCCAGTGTAAGAGAATCGGCACATGCTCCCTTGCTCCCAACGAAAACTCATTCTCGGTTCGACCTCGCGCTACCGGCGCGAACTGCTGGCGCGCTTGCGCCTTCCTTTCAGCGTTGCAGCGCCCGAAGTGGACGAAAGCGCACTCCCGGGCGAGGCCCCGGCAGCGCTGGCGCAACGCCTGGCACTGGCCAAGGCACGCGCGGTGGCGCAACGCCACCCGCAAGCCATCGTGATCGGCTCGGACCAGGTGGCAGATCTGCAAGGCCAGGCGTTGGGAAAACCCGGCAACCATGCCCGCGCCACGGCACAACTCGAACAAATGCGCGGCCAGGTGGTGCTATTTCAAACGGCCATCGCCGTGGTCTGCCAGGAAAGCGGCTTCTGTCAGCAAGCACTGGCGGTGGTGCGCGTGCATTTTCGCGATCTCTCGGCCCGCGAAATTGAAAATTATTTGCTGGCCGAGCAACCCTACGATTGCGCCGGCAGCGCAAAAAGCGAAGGTTTGGGAATCGCCCTGCTGCAAAGCATTGAAAGCGATGACCCGACCGCATTGATCGGCCTGCCCCTGATTCGCACTGCCAGCCTGTTGCGCGCCGCTGGCCTGGACTTGCTGGCCACGCCCGCCACCGCGGCAGCCCCACAAGATGTCTAAGCCCGACGCACCCCAGTCGCCTGCCGCCAACACCGGCGTTTTGTACCTGGTGCCGGCGCCACTCGATTTCGGCTGCGCCAGTCAGACCAGCCTGCTGCACAGCATGCCGCAAGGAACCCTGCAGCAGGCAGCCGGCATCCAGCACTGGATCTGCGAAAACGCCAAGTCAACGCGCGCTTATCTCAAACGCATTGGCGAAATCCAGCCGCTATGCGCTCCGCTGCAGATGCAAACCCTGCTGGAACTGCCTCGCGAAGTCCACAAAAAAGGCGACCACCAGGGCGGTTTTGACGCCCGCCCCCTGTTGCAGGCGGCACTGGCCGGCCATGCCATGGGACTGATCAGCGAAGCCGGCATGCCGGCGGTGGCCGACCCGGGCGCTTCCGTGGTACGCGCAGCGCACGACCTGGGCATTGCCGTTACCCCCTTGGTGGGGCCGGTATCCTTGCTGTTGGCCTTGGCTTCCAGCGGCCTGAATGGACAGAATTTTGCGTTTGTCGGCTATGTACCCAGCACTCCGGCAGAACGCGCACAACGGCTGCGCGAACTGGAATCGCTGGCCTTGCGCTCAGGACAAACCCAGTTGTTTATAGAAACGCCGTACCGCAATGCGGCGCTGCTGCAAACTTTGCTGCAAAGCCTGCAGGCATCAACCCGGCTGGCCACCTCCAGCGGACTGACGCTGGACAGCGCCCAGTGCCGCAGCGCCAGCGTGCAGCAATGGAAACAGAGAGCCTGGAGCCTGGACAACCACACGCCGACGGTGTTCGCGATCGGGCGCTAAGCACCAAGCGCCCAGTGCCTGGCGCTTCAGCGCAACACGGGGGCCGTGTGCAAAGTCTTGACGGCGGCCTCGCCAATCGAGGCGCCAAAGCGCTTGACCAGACGTTCCGCGACGTTGTCGCGGTGCGTGTAGTCGATCACGTCTTCAGCCTTGATAACGTCACGCGCCACCGAATCCAGCGTACCGAACTGGTCCGCCAGCCCCATTTCAATCGCCTGCTGGCCGGTCCAGAACAGTCCGCTGAACATCTCCGGGGTTTCCTTCAGGCGCTTGCCACGACCGGTTTTTACCGCCGCAATAAATTGCTGGTGAATCTGGTCCAGCATGGCCTGCGCGTACTGGCGCTGGTGCTCGGTCTGCGGGCTGAAGGGATCCAGAAAGCCCTTGTTTTCACCCGCCGTCAACAAGCGCCGCTCGACGCCCAGCTTGTCCATCAGCCCGGTAAAGCCGAAGCCATCCATCAGCACGCCAATGCTGCCGACAATGCTGGCCTTGTCGACGTAGATGCTATCGGCTGCCGCTGCAATGTAGTAGGCCGCCGAGGCACAGGTTTCCTCGACCACGGCAATCACCGGCTTTTTGTGCTTGGCGCGCAAGCGGTGAATTTCGTCATTGATCATGCCGGCCTGCACCGGGCTGCCGCCAGGCGAGTTGATCAGCAGCACCACGCCCATGGTGCCTTCGTCTTCCATGGCGCTGCGCAGCGACGACACCACCAGCTCGGCGCTGGATTCTCCGCCAGAGGCGATTTCGCCCTTGATTTCAATCACTGCGGTATGCGGCTTGGAGACGTCGACAGGCGCGGCACCGCGCTCCCAGCCGACCCACACCAGCACCAGGACCAGCACCAGCCAGGCGACGCGGATGCCATTCTTCCAGCGCCGCGCCAGCCGCTGCTCGGCCAGATTGGCCAATACCAGCTGTTCCAGCAAACGCCGCTCCCAGCCCGGCTCTTGTGATGCGGCATCCGGCATGGCTGCGGTTTCGTTCGAAGAATTGGGATCAGTCATTTAAAAATCTACGGGTTGAAGGTTGTGCGCAGTATGCCAGTGCACGACACCGTCATGCTCCGAAACCGCAATCTTGATCAGGCGACCGCGACACGGACCGCCCATGCAGGCACCAGAGCGCGGATCGTACATGGCGCCGTGGGTAGAGCAGATCAGCCAATGCCCACTCAGGTCAAAAAACTGGTTCGGCTGGTAATCCATCTCCATCGGCACATGGGCGCAGCGGTTGAGGTAGGCATGCACCATGCCGGCGTAGCGGACCGCGAAGGCCAGACAGGTCTGGCCGCCATAACGCACGTCGAAAGGCACACCCAGGCCGCTGTCTTGCAGCGCAGTAGATGCGCACAAAGGAATTTGCTGCTCAGCCATGCTCGCGCATCCACTGGTGCAACTGCGCCACTGAATGCGCCACAAAGCGCGGCTGCAGGGCCTCGAAGGCGGCGCAGTCGTGGGCCCCGTAGCTGACGCCGACGCTGGCACAGCCGGCATTGCGCGCCATCTGCAAATCGTGGGTGGTATCGCCCACCATCAATACCCGCTCTGGCGCCACATCGAGCGCTGCCATCAGCTCATGCAGCATGCGCGGATGCGGCTTGCCAGCGGTTTCATCGGCGGTGCGCGAGGCATGAAACATGTCTTTCAATTCCACCGTACTCAGGGTTTCGTCAAGACCGCGCCGGCTCTTGCCGGTGGCCACGGCCAGCAAATACTGGCGCGACTTCAGATCGTGCAGCATGTCCAGCACGCCGGCAAACAGGCTGATGTCGTGCTGGCGTGCAAAGTAATGGAATTTGTAACGCTCGCCCAACAGGGGATATTTGTCCGGCGACACATCCGGTGCGGCATGCGCCAGGGCCTGGGTCAGCCCCATGCCAATGACATACGAGGCGGCCTCATCGCTGGGCGTTTGCCCCCCCACATCGCGCACCGCGGCCTGAATACAGCGCACGATGATGGCGGTGGAATCAAACAGGGTGCCGTCCCAGTCAAAGGCAATCAGGTCAAACTGGCGCGGGCGTTGGGCAGAAGGAGAAGACATGGCGTAGGTCGATGAAAATAAAAATACGATGGCGGGCGCGTCACTGGGGCGCCGCCGGCAGGGCCGCGCGCAGGAATGCCGACAGGTCCGGCGGCAATTCTGCGCGCAATGCAATGCGCTCGCCGCTGACCGGGTGATTGCACTGAAAACTCCAGGCATGCAGAAACATGCGCTTCAGACCGGAAGCGCCACTGGCGCGCGCCAGTTCCCGGTTCAGGTCAAAGTTGCCATATTTGTCGTCCCCGACAATGGGCATGCCCTCGGCCGCCAGGTGCACGCGAATCTGGTGCGTGCGCCCGGTCTTGATGGTGACCTCCAGCAGCGAGTAGGGCCGCACCACCGCCGCCGCACCCGGCGCTGGCAGATTGCTGGCGCGCACCTTGACCAACGTCAAGGCGCTCATCGCCCCCTCCTGTTCGCGCGTAGCCACTTTGACCCGGCGCTCTTCGGCGCCGCCCGGCTGGGCGGCCGGCAGCAGGTATTTGAGCAGGGGCTTATCCAGCACCTTCTTGTTGGTCGGCCAATGGCCGCTCACCAGCGCCAGATAAGTCTTGCCGGTTTCGCGCTCACGGAACTGGTCCTGCAGATTTTTCAAGGCGCTGCGCTTCTTTGCCACCAGCAGAATGCCGGAGGTTTCGCGGTCCAGCCGGTGCACCAACTCCAGAAAACGGGCCTGCGGGCGCGCCATGCGCAATTGCTCAATCACGCCAAAACTGACGCCCGAGCCGCCATGCACCGCAACGCCAGCGGGTTTGTCGATGGCCAGAAAACTGTCATCTTCAAACAACACCGGGAAGTCGCGCGCCGGCACATAGCCACCAGCCACGGCGCCCTGCGCGCGCATGCTTTCGGCTTTTTCGGCGGCGCGTTCGGACAGGCGCAATGGCGGCAGCCGCACCAAGTCCCCCGTGGCAACACGGGTATCGGCGCTGGCCCGCCCCTTGTTCACCCGCACCTCGCCACTGCGAATAATGCGGTAAACGTGGGTCTTGGGCACGCCCTTGAGCTGGTGCAGCAAGAAGTTGTCCAGGCGTTGCCCGGCGCAATCTTCATCGACGCAGACTGTTTTGGACTGGGGAAGCTGCGCGGGCAGATTGCCCCCTATAATGTGTTTCACTAGCGACGCACTGTAAGTGGTTGATTTAGCTGGAGTTTAGTCCACAGTCCCAATACAGCGTCATTAGCAGGTCGATGCCGCCGTTTTGGCAGGCCCGCAAATCACATGCCATATGCCTGTGATGGCAGGCCGCAAAGCGGTCAATCCGACGAATTGAAACCCTGATACGGAATACCCCAAGTATGCAAACCACCGGTTTGCATACGGATAAAAACGAGATGTTTGTGTTGTGGTCACTGATTGCTATGAGCCTGCGGCGCGTCGATGCGCTGGCATCTGGCTGGCATCTGCCCGCAGCCCGTTTACCTTCGGCGCAACCAGCCTACTTACCCCAGACCGGTTCACAGACGCACGCCCTCGTTCCCATCCATGTGCCTACGCTGCGACGTCGCGTTTGACGTTGTAGTTCTCCGGCAATTCCTCCTCACTTCATTTCGTCAGTCAGGCACCGTTGGCCCAGACAGGGCATGTACTTACTGAAGAAGGATGCAATCCATGAAACGGATGCTAATCAACGCCACGCAGGCTGAAGAACGCCGCCTGGCGATTGTCGACGGACAAAAACTGCTCGACTACGAAATTGAAATCGAAGGACGCGAACAACGCAAAGGCAATATCTACAAAGCGGTCGTGACCCGCGTAGAACCCTCGCTGGAAGCCTGTTTTGTTGACTACGGCGAAGAACGCCATGGCTTCCTGCCATTCAAGGAAATCTCCAAACAATTTTTCCAGGCTGGCGTTTCCGCTGGCAATGCCCGCATCCAGGATGCCATCCGCGAAGGCCAGGAACTGCTGGTCCAGGTCGAAAAAGAAGAGCGCGGTAACAAGGGCGCCGCCCTCACCACCTTCATCTCACTGGCCGGCCGCTATGTCGTGCTGATGCCGAACAACCCGCGCGGCGGTGGCGTTTCGCGCCGCATCGAGGGCGATGACCGGGCCGAACTGAAAGAAGCCCTGGACCAGCTGGAATACCCCAACGGCATGTCCATCATCGCGCGCACTGCCGGCATCGGCCGCAGCGCACCAGAACTGCAATGGGACTTGAACTACCTGCTCAAGCTGTGGAATGCGATTGACGGCGCGTCCAAGGGTGCCAAGGGCGCGTTCCTGATTTATCAGGAATCAAGCCTGGTGATCCGCGCCATCCGCGACTACTTCAACGCCGACATCGGCGACATCCTGATCGACACCGACGACGTGTACGAACAGGCCCAGCAGTTCATGGCCCACGTCATGCCTGAGCAGGCCTCGCGCGTTAAGCGCTACCGTGACGACGCGCCGCTGTTCAGCCGCTTCCAGATCGAGCACCAGATCGAATCGGCCTACGCCCGCACCGTGCAACTGCCCAGTGGCGGCGCCATCGTGATTGACCATACCGAAGCCCTGGTTTCGGTCGACGTCAACTCGGCCCGCGCCATCAAGGGCGGCGACATTGAGGAAACCGCCACCCGCACCAACCTGGAAGCCGCTGACGAAGTGGCACGCCAGATGCGTTTGCGCGACCTGGGCGGCCTGATCGTGATCGACTTTATCGACATGGAAGAAAGCCGCAACCGCCGCGAAGTGGAAAACCGCTTGCGCGACGCACTGCGCCAGGACCGTGCCCGTGTGCAGTTCGGCACGATCAGCAAGTTCGGCCTGATGGAAATGAGCCGCCAGCGCCTGCGCCCGGCGCTGTCTGAAGGTGCGTCGATTCCCTGCCCACGTTGCGGCGGATCCGGCCACATCCGTGACACCGAGTCCAGCGCACTGCAAATCCTGCGCATCATCCAGGAAGAGTCGCTCAAGGACAACACCGCCTCCGTGCTGTGCCAGGTGCCGGTCGAAGTGGCGTCGTTCCTGCTAAACGAAAAGCGTACCGAAATCGCCAAGATCGAACTCAAGCAGCGCATCAATGTGCTGATGGTTCCAAACAAGACGCTGGAAACCCCCAACTACCGCCTGGAACGCCTGAAACACGACGACCCACGTCTGGACCACATCGAAGCCAGCTACAAGATGGCCGACGATCTGGAAGACACCACCGGCGTGACCCGTCGCTCGCAAGAGCCGACCAACCGCCAGTCGCCCGTGATCAAGGGCGTGCTGCCGGACGCACCGGCACCGGTGGCACCACCCAAGCCCGTTGTGGCGGCTCCCGTGGTTGCCGCACCGGCCCCGGTAGTGGCTGCAGCGCCGGCCAGCGGCGGATTCTTTGGCTGGATCAAAAGCCTGTTGGGCGGCGAAAGCCCGGCCCCGAAGGCGGCACCGGCCAACGCCAGCAGCGAAGCTGGCAAGGCCGACGACAAGCGCGACCCACGCAATGGCCGCGACACCAGCCGCAATGGCCAGCGCAACGCACGCGGTGAAGGCCGTGGCGAAGGTCGCCCGGAAGGCCGTTCGGACGAACGCGGTGGCCGCAATGGACGCGGTGGTCGGGGCCGTGGCGGCAATGGCGAACGCCAGGGCACAGCCCAGCGCGAACGTCTGGACGCACAAGGCAAGCCGATGGAAGCTGGCAATGTCAGCCTGGACGCGACCGGCACCGCGCCGGCAGCGCCCCGCGCAGAACGTGGCGAGCGCAGCGAGCGCGGCCCGCGCCAGGAGCGTGGTGAGCGCACCGAACGCGGTGAGCGCGGCAACCGCCCGGAACGCGAACGCAGCGAAGCCCCAACCGAGCGCAAGGACGGCAACGTCCCGGACGCCGAAGGCAATAACGGTGAACTGCCGAACCAGGACCCGAATGGCGCACGCCCGGAAGGTCGTGAGGGCCGTGAAGGCCGCGGTCGCGGTCGCGGTGGACGTCGCAATGAGCGTGGCCCGCGTCCCGAAGCTGGCAATGCCGAAGGCGCTGAAGGCAACCCCGGCAACGTGGGCGAACAAGATGCCGCCGACAGCCAGAGTGTGAATGCCGAAGGCGATGACGCCAGCACGCAGCAACGCGCTCCGGCCGAAGGTCGCGAAAAGCGTTCACGCGACCGTTACGGCCGTGAGCGTGGCCCGCGTGGCGAGCGCGCACCGCGCAGCGAGCGCAATGGCAACGACAATGCCGACGGTCAGCAACCGCAGCAGATGGAGCTGCAGGAAGCGCCGGCAGCGGGTGAGGCCAGCTTGGTTGCGCCCGCCGAGGTCAGCAGTCTGGCGCCGGTTGAAGTTGCGGCTTCAGCTCCGGTTGCGGCTCCGGTGGCAGTTGCTGCTCCCAGCCCGGTGGCGGCTCCGGTGGTAGCTCCGGCAGCAGTGGCAGCAGCTGGCAGCGGTATGCCGAAGGTGCAAAGCTATGTGCTGCCCAAGGAGAGCCTGATCGAGGTGGCCCAGGGCTCTGGCCTGCAGTGGGTTAATTCGGATCCAGAGCGTGTTGCAGCGGTGCAGGCGTTGATTGCAGCGGAGCCGCAGCCGGTGCATACGCCGCGTGAGCGTCCGGCTCCGGTGGTGGTTGATGCGGGTCCTTTGATTTTGGTGGAGACCAAGAAGGATTTGCGCGAGATGAAGCTGCCGATGGAAGAGTCGGGTCAGGCTTGAAGTTGAGGGTCTGAGGGCGCGGCCGGTTATTTTCCGGCCGCGCTTTTTTTTGTTTGTCGCGGGTTGGCGTTCGTTGCGTTGCGCGCCTGCTTGTGGTCCCCTCCTCCTGCTTTGTTGGCGTTCGTTGCGTTGCGCGCCTGCTTGTGGTCCCCTCCTCCTGCTTTATTGGCGTTCGCTGCGTTGCGCGCCTGCTTGTGGTCCTTTCCTCCTGCTTTGTTGGCGTTCGCTGCGTTGCGCGCCTGCTTGTGGTCCTTTCCTCCTGCTTTGTTGGCGTTCGCTGCGTTGCGCGCCTGCTTGTAGTCCTTTCCTCCTGCTTTGTTGGCGTTCGCTGCGTTGCGCGCCTGCTTTTGTCCTTTACCTCCTGCTTTGTTGGTGTTCGCTGCGTTGCGCGCCTGCGGTTGGGCAGGGGCTGACGAAGTGGGTGTACGTTCTCCGGCCTCGGGTCGCCGGGG
>CAIUDG010000014.1 GCA_903897925.1 uncultured beta proteobacterium
GTGCCATTTGCAGTGCCTGCTGTGCATCAGCGGCATGCAGACTGCCACAGTGCTTGTGCTCCAGGCCCTGCTTGCTGCGAACGAAAACTTCCCACAGGGGCCATTCTTTCAATGCGGTGGTGCTCATGCTGCTTCCTTTTGGGTTCGGTGTTGTTGTTTGTGGGCGTAGGCCAGGGCGGCATCGCGCACCCACTGGCCTTCGTCGTGGGCCTTGACCCGGGTTGCCAGACGTTCCTTGTTGCACGGGCCGTTGCCGTTCACGGTGGACCAGAATTCGTCCCAGTCGATGGCACCGTAGTCGTAGTGCTGGCGTTCTTCGTTCCACTTCAGGTCCGGGTCCGGCAGCGTGATGCCGAGCAGCTGGGCCTGCGGCACGGTGGCGTCAATAAATTTTTGCCGCAGATCGTCGTTGGAGATGCGCTTGATGCCCCAGTGCATGGCCTGGGCGCTGTGCGGGCTGTCGGCATCCGGTGGCCCGAACATGGCCAGGCACTTCCACCACCAGCGGTTCACGGCATCCTGCACCATGGCCTGCTGTTCTTTGCTGCCGCGCATCAGCGCCAGCAGCGCTTCGTAGCCCTGGCGCTGGTGGAACGACTCTTCCTTGCAGACGCGGATCATGGCGCGGGCATAGGGCCCGTAAGAGCAGCGGCAGAGCGGGATCTGGTTCATGATGGCGGCGCCATCGACCAGCCAGCCGATCACGCCAACATCTGCCCAGTTCAGCGTCGGGTAATTGAAAATCGAGCTGTATTTGGCTTTGCCGGAGTGCAGCGCTTCGAGCATCTGGTCACGGCTCACGCCCAGGGTTTCGGCAGCGCTGTAGAGGTACAGGCCGTGGCCGCCCTCGTCCTGTACCTTGGCAATCAGAATCGCCTTGCGCTTCAGACTGGGGGCGCGGCTGATCCAGTTGCCCTCGGGCAGCATGCCGACAATTTCGCTGTGCGCGTGCTGGCTGATCTGGCGGATCAGGGTCTTGCGGTAGGCCTCCGGCATCCAGTCTTGCGGTTCGATTTTGGTGTCGGCCGAGACCTTGGCGTCAAAGCGCTGTTGCGCCGCGCTCGGCGCATTGGCGGCAGGCGCGGGCACCACTGCGGCGGCGCCCTCCTGCACATTGAAGGATTGGGTGTACATAGGTTACTCCTGTGAAATCAGTGGGCCAGCCAGGGCGGGTCTTGTTTGTCCAGAAACGCGGCAAAGCCGGCACGCGCTTCCTCGGTGGCACGCTGGCGCGCAATGCGCTGGGCGGTTTCTTCGCAGACTGCATCGGTGATGCCGCGTCCATCGACTGCGGCGATCAGCGCCTTGGCCGCCTGTTGCGCCTGCGGCGCACCAGCCATCAGCGCCTGGGCCAGCGCCAGCACGCGTGCGTCGAGTTGCTCGGCCGCGACCACTTCGCTGACCAGGCCCATCTCCAGTGCGCGCTGCGCGCCGAAGCGCTCGGCACTTTGAAAATAGCGCAGCGCGTTGCGCGCACCGATGGCGCGCAGCACATACGGACTGATCACCGCCGGCACAATGCCAAAGCGCACTTCCGAGGTGGCAAACACCGCGTCATCGCTGGCAATCGCCATGTCGCAGGCCGCCGCCAAACCGGTGCCGCCGCCCAGCGCGGCGCTGTGCACCCGGGCAATGCTGGGCTTGGACAGCGCACTCAGGGTGCGCAGCATGTGCGCAAAGCGGCGCGCATCGGCCAGGTTCTCCGCTTCGCTCTGGCCCGATGCCTGTTGCATCCAGTTCAGATCGGCACCGGCGGAAAAATGCCGGCCCCGGCCGGCCAGCACCACCACGCGCACCGAGGCATCGGCGTCCAGTGCTTGCAGCGCCTGCGCCAGTTCGTCAATCAGGGTGGCGTTGAAGGCGTTGAAAACCTGCGGCCGGTTCATCCACAGCGTGGCCAGCGCGCCACTGCGTTCGATGTCGAGCGTGGTGTACTGAAGCGTCATATCAGGGCACCAAAGTCCAGTCGCCGCCCTTGACTTCGAGCATGCGGAACGAGCTCAGGTCCAGACCCAGGTGGTCGGTTGGCGACATATTGATCACGCCGCTGGTGCCAACGAAACCCTTGGTCGACTCGATCGCATCGCGCACCTTGGCGTGGTCGGTGCCGCCGGCGCGCTTGATCGCGTCCACCGCCAGCATCAGGGCGTCATAGGAATAGGCGCCAAAGGTCGACACATCTTCCTTGTAGCGCGCCTTGAAAGCCTGCTCGTAACCCGCCACCACGGCCTTTTGCGGGTCCTTCGGGTTCAGCTTGGACGGCACCAGTTGTGCGCCGGAGGGCACGCGCACGCCTTCGGCAGCGCTGCCGGCGAGCTTGAGGTAATCATCCGAAGCAACACCGTGCGACTGGTACAGCGGCAGCGTGATGCCGAGTTGGCGGTAGTTTTTGGTGACAATCGCCGGACCCTGGCCAAGTCCAAAAACAAACACCGCCTGCACACCCTCGGTGCCCTTGATCTTGGTCAGCTGCGGGCTGATGTCGGTGTCTTTCGGGCCGTAGGTTTCATTGGCCACGATGCTGATGCCCAGCTTGGCGGCGGCGCCTTCCGATTCTTTCTTGCCGGACTGGCCAAAGCCGCTGGTTTCCGAGAGCAGACCGATTTTTGTAAAGCCCCGCTTTTTCATGTCTTCAAACACTTTTTCCGCCGCCATGCGATCGGTGTGCGGCGTCTTGAAAACCCACTTCTTGACAGGCTCGATGATGACCACCGCGCCGCCCAGCGAAATGAACGGCGTGCTGGACTTTTCAGCCAGCGGCAGCATGGACATGGTGGCGCCGGTGGTGGTGCCGCCGATCAGCACGTCGACCTTGTCGTCGTCAATCAGGCGCTTGGCAAAGCCATTGGCCTTGTTGGCATCGCTGCCATCGTCGTAATGCACCAGTTGCAGCGGGCGACCGAGCACGCCGCCTTTCTTGTTGATGTCTTCCACATACATCTGCAGCGTCTTCAGTTCCGGGTCGCCCAGGAACGCCGCCGGTCCGGTGACCGACAGCACGGAGCCGATGCGAATCGGTTCCACCGCCTGCGCCGCCAGAGCCGCCAGCAGCGCAGCGGTGCTGGCAGCAATTTTCAAAAGTCGTGATGTCATGTTGTCTATCTCCTCGTTGTGGTCGAAATAAGTGTCAAACGCGTTCAATCACCATGGCAATGCCCTGGCCAACGCCAATGCACATGGTGCACAGCGCATAGCGCGCCTGGCGCAAGCCCAATTCGTAGCTGGCCGTCGTGACCAGGCGGGCACCGCTCATGCCCAGCGGATGGCCCATCGCGATGGCGCCACCGTTCGGGTTGACGCGCTCGTCGGTGTCGGACAGGCCGAGCGCGCGCAATACCGCCAGGCCTTGTGCCGCAAACGCTTCGTTGAGCTCAATCACGTCCATTTGCGCCAGGGTCAGACCGGTCTGCGCCAATACCTTGCGCACCGCTGGCGCCGGGCCGATGCCCATGACGCGTGGCGCCACGCCGGCCGTGGCCATGCCAATGACACGCGCACGCGGTGTCAGGCCGTGGCGCGCCGCGCCCGCTTCGCTGGCCAGCAGCAGCGCACAGGCGCCATCATTGACACCTGAGGCATTGCCGGCAGTGACCGACAGCTCGGCACCATTCACGCCCTTGAGTTTGCCGAGCATTTCCAGCGTGGTCTCGGGACGCGGATGTTCGTCCACCGAAAAGTGCACCGGGTCGCCTTTTTTGCGCGGCAACAGCACGGGCACGATTTCGCAATCAAAGCGCTGGCGTGCCTGCGCTGCGGCCCAGCGCTGCTGCGAGCGCAGGGCAAAGGCGTCCTGGTCGGCCCGGCCAATGCCATGGTCGGCCGCCACGTTGTCGGCGGTCTGCGGCATCGAATCCACACCGTAGCGCGCCTTCATGGCCGGGTTGATGAAACGCCAGCCAATGGTGGTGTCGAATATTTGCGCAGTGCGCGAAAAGGCCGTGTCGGCCTTGCCCATCACAAACGGCGCGCGCGACATGCTTTCGACGCCGCCGGCAATCAGCAAGTCGGCTTCGCCGGCTTTCAGCGTGCGCGCGGCCATGCCGACCGCATCCATACCGGAGCCGCACAGGCGGTTGATCGAGGTGCCCGGCACTTCCAGCGGCAGACCGGCCAGCAAGCCGGCCATGCGCGCTACGTTGCGGTTGTCTTCACCGGCCTGATTGGCACAGCCATAAATAATGTCTTCCACCGCGCTCCAGTCCACGCTGGAGTTGCGTTGCATCAGGGCCTGGATCGGCAGTGCGCCCAGGTCATCGGCGCGCACGCCGGACAGGGCGCCGCCGTAGCGGCCTATGGGAGTGCGTACTGCGTCACAGATAAAAGCGTGTTGCATGGGGTTCTCAGTTTTGTTTCGGACGCTGGTCGTAGACACGGCGGGCCTTGCCGGTCAGGGTGCGCGGAATGGTTTCAAAATCCATCACCTTGACCTGGGTCGAAATGCCGACCACGGTCTTGATGTGGTGCTGCAATTCCTTGGCAATCGCGGCGCGCTCCTGCAGTGAAGTGCTGTTCGACAGGTGGTGCTGCAGTTCGCAATGCACTTCCACGTTGTCCAGGTGGCCATCGCGCTGCAGGTGTATCTGGTAGGTGCCGCACAGGCGCGGGTCGCGCAAAATCTGCTCTTCAATCTGCGTCGGGAACACGTTCACGCCGCGCACGATCAGCATGTCGTCAGAGCGCCCGGTAATGCGGCCGAGGCGGCGGAAACTGCGCGCGCTCGGCGGCAGCAGGCGCGTCAAATCCCGCGTGCGGTAGCGGATCACCGGCATGGCTTCCTTGCTCAGCGAAGTGAACACCAGTTCGCCCTCTTCGCCGTCGGCCACCACTTCGCCGGTTTCCGGGTTGATGATTTCCGGATAGAAATGGTCTTCCCAGATCACCGGGCCATCTTTCGATTCAATGCATTCGCAGGCCACGCCCGGGCCCATCACTTCGGTCAGGCCATAGATGTCCAGCGCGTCGATGCCAAGCTTTTGTTCAATTTCCTTGCGCATGCCTTCGCCCCAGGGCTCGGCACCAAAAATGCCGATGCGCAGCGAAATATCTTCCGGCGCAATGCCACGGCGTTCGAACTCTTCGGCAATCACCAGGGAATAAGACGGCGTCACCATAATGATGTCCGGCTTGAAGTCCATGATCAGCTGAACCTGCTTCTCGGTCTGGCCACCCGACATCGGCACCACCGTGCAACCCAAACGCTCGGCGCCGTAGTGGGCCCCCAGGCCCCCGGTGAACAGGCCATAACCATAGGCCACATGGCACATGTCGCCAGCGCGGCCGCCGGCGGCGCGGATCGAGCGCGCCACCAGCCCCGCCCAGGTATCCAGATCCTTCAGCGTGTAGCCCACCACAATCGGTTGCCCGGTGGTGCCGGACGAGGCATGCACACGCGCCACCTGCGCACGCGGCACGGCAAACAAGCCAAACGGATAGTTGCCACGCAAGTCGGTCTTGGTCGAAAACGGGAACTTGGCCAGGTCGGCCAGGGTTTTCAGGTCGTCCGGGTGCACGCCTTTTTCGGCGAAGGTTTTGCGGTAATGCGGCACGTTGTCATAGGCGTGGCGCACGCTCCATTGCAGGCGCTGCAATTGCAGTGCGGAAATTTCGTCGCGGCTGGCGGTTTCAATCGGCTCCAGGCCGTCCGGTCGGCGGTGTTTGGCGGACATCGGGTTCTCCTTAATCGGTTTTGTGGGTGGCATGCATGGCGGCAAGGTGGGATCCGGGCGGGCCTTCGGTCACGGCACCGCGCACCTGGTGGCTCTTGCCGCGAAACAGCGCCACGGTGGCGCCGCCGACAATGCGCACCGTGACGTCATAGACACCGCTGCGTCCGGCCAGCGCACGCTCCTGGGCGTGGGCTTCCAGCAAGTCACCCAGGTGCGCCGGGGCCAGAAAGTCGATATGGCAGGCCGAAGCCACGTTGTTCAGGTTGTGGCTGTTGCAGGCAAAAGCAAAGGCGCTGTCGGCCAGCGTAAACATATAGCCACCGTGGCAGGTCTGGTGGCCATTGAGCATGTGCTGCTGCACCGGCATGCGGATCACGGCCTCGCCCGGGCCAATGCGCAGCATGGCCATGTTCAGCGCGCGGGTGGCGTGGTCACGCGACCACATGGAGGCGCCGACGCGCTCGGCCAGCGCCTGGGCGTCAGCGGCGGAAAGGGCCTGGGAATCGGATTCGCGCATGCGTGCTCCTGCAATCAATGGAAAAAGTTCGGCAGAAAGCCAGTGGATTTACTGGCCGGTAAATTGCGGTGGGCGCTTTTGCAAAAAGGCTTGCACGCCTTCCAGGTAGTCGTGGTTGCCACCGAGCTCGCGCATAAAGCCGGCTTCGGTGCTCAGGTGCTGTTCCAGGGTGTGGCTCAGACTGGAATGCATGGCCTGGCGCGTGCGCACCAGCGCCTTGGTCGGCGCCTGCGCCAGTTGCGCTGCCAGCGTGTCGATGTAGCCGGCAAAGGCGGCGTCTTCCACCGCAGCCCAAATCAGGCCCCATTGCTGGGCCTGCTCGGCCGGCAACTTTTCTGCCAGCAGGGCCAGGCCCATGGCGCGCGCCATGCCGACACGCTGCGGCAGAAACCAGGTGCTGCCGGTGTCGGGTGAGAGGCCAATTTTGCTGAAAGCTTGCAAAAAGAAGGCGGACTTGCTGGCCACCACCAGGTCGCAGGCCAGTGCCAGGCTGGCGCCCGCGCCAGCGGCCACGCCGTTGACGGCAGCAATGGTCGGCACGCGCAGGTTTTGCAGGCGCAGCACCAGGGGTTTGTAGTGGCGCTCCACCAGATCGCCCATGTCCGGCGCCGGCTGGCCCGGCTGCAAACGCACTTCCTCGTCGGCCAGGTCCTGGCCCGCACAGAAGGCGCGGCCAGCGCCGGTTAACACCAGCACCCGGGCCGCAGGGTTGGCCTGCACCTGGTCCAGCGCCGCGCGCAGCTCACCGTGCATCTGCGCGTTGAAGCTGTTCATCTTCTGCGGACGTTGCAGGGTGATGCGGGCGATACCGCCATCCAGGGAGAACCCGATAGTTTGTTCAGTCATACCGATTTCACTTTGCGCTAGATCAAGGGATTTTCATTATGATTCAAATAATCCAGCAAATGTTATTTTTTGTGTATCAAATAACAAGGGGTTTTCCCTGATACCGGGCGCACACCCGGCGCCGGCCCGGGGCGACCCGCTAAGATGCGCTGCCATGCCGACCGCCAATCCCCTTCACCAGCATCTGCAGCACTTTCGGGCGCAAAGCCGCATGAATGCAGGCTCACTCATCATTTCCCTGTTTGGCGATGCGGTGCTGCCGCGTGGCGGCCGAATTTGGCTCGGCAGCCTGATTGGCCTGCTGGCGCCACTGGACCTCAATGAACGCTTGATCCGCACCGCGGTATTTCGCCTGGTCAAAGAAGAGTGGATGCAATCCGAAGCGCTGGGACGCCGCGCCGACTACACCCTGACGCCCGCCGGACTGCGCCGCTTTGAAGAATCGGCACGCCATATTTACGCTGCCGCCACGCCCTTGTGGGACCGGCGCTGGCGCTTCATCCTGACGGTCGGCGACATCGACACCCGACAACGCGAGCGCCTGCGCCGGGCTTTGTTCTGGCAAGGCTTTGGCGCCCTCAACGCCGACTGTTTTGTCCACCCAAGCACCGACCTCAACAGCGCCCTCGACGCCCTGTTGACCGAGGGCCTGGGCGACCTGCACCAGCTGGTGATGCCATTTCTGGCGGCGCCGGTCGGCTCCGACCTGTCGCTGAGTGACCGCGACCTGGTGGCACGGGCCTGGAACCTGGACGAACTGGCCAGCGCCTACGGCGCGTTTTGCGACAGCTACACCCCGGTGCTGCAGTACCTGCGCCAGCACCCCAGCAGCTGCGACGATCAAACGGCGTTTCTGCTGCGCACCCTGCTGATCCACGACTACCGGCGCCTGCTGCTGCGCGACCCGGAACTGCCCGACGCCCTGCTACCGATCCACTGGCCCGGCCACAAGGCGCGCCTGCTGTGCAAGGAAATTTACCGGCGCCTGCTGGAGCCTTCGGAACGCCACATTGAACAGCACATGCAACTGGCCGACGGCAGCCTGACCAAGGCGCTGCCGATGCTGCAGGAACGCTTCCAGCAGGAAGATCCGCTGGCGATTCTGCGCCACCGCGGCTGAGGCGGCGGCGGCTGCGGCGCCAGCGGCAGGGTATTCCCTGTTGACAGGAATCAATTTGATACAGATATTCGAAGGTTTTGGCAATCTTGTATCACATTCCCGAAACGCTTCCGGCGTCTGAATGAATTCCATGTTTTCACAATTCCTGCAGTTCCTTTTCTCTGGCATGACCGTCGGCGCCACTTACGCGCTGGCGGCGCTGGGCTTTACCCTGATCTACAACGCCAGCAACGTGATCAATTTCGCGCAAGGCGAATTCATCATGCTGGGCGGCATGCTGTCCGTCTTCTTCATGCAAGTCGGCCTGCCGATGCCGCTGGCCCTGGTACTGGGCGTGCTGGTGCCGGCACTGGTCGGCGTGCTGGTGGAAAAACTGGCCATCGAACCGGTGCGCGGCGCCGAAACCGTGACGCTGATCATCATCACCATCGGCGCCTCGCTGGTGATTCGCGGCCTGGTGCAAATCTGGCTTGGCAAGGGCACGCACGGCCTGCCGGCGTTTTCCGGCGACACGCCGATCGCCATTTGGGGCGCCACGCTGCTGCCGCAAAGCCTGTGGGTGCTGGGCGTGACGGCACTGGTGGTGCTGGCACTGTGGTATTTTTTCAACCGCACGCTGGAAGGCAAAGCCATGCTGGCCACTTCCTTCAACCGGCTGGCTGCCGAACTGGTCGGCATCAACACCAGCCGCGTGCTGTTCATCAGCTTTGCCCTGTCGGCCGCGCTGGGTGCCCTGGGCGGCATTCTGGTGGCGCCCATCACCATGACCTCGTATGACGTCGGCATCCTGCTCGGCCTGAAAGGCTTTGTCGCCGCCGTGGTCGGCGGCCTGGGCAACGGCCTGGGCGCGGTGCTCGGCGGCCTGCTGGTCGGTGTGCTGGAGGCCATGGGCGCTGGCTACATCTCGTCGAATTACAAGGACGCGATTCCCTTCGTGCTGATCCTGCTGATTCTCTTTTTCCGACCACGCGGCCTGTTCGGCGGCAAAACCACGGACCGTGTCTGACCATGAAACAGCAAGCATTTTTCGGCCTCTACCTGGTCGTCCTGATTCTGCTGGTACTGCCTTTTGTGGTGCCGAACAGTTTTTACCTGGACCTGGTGATCCACATGGGCATCAACGCCGTGGTGGTGCTGGGACTGAACCTGCTGATCGGCTTTGCCGGCCAGATCAGCATGGGCCACGCCGGCTTCCTCGGCATTGGCGCTTACGCCTGCGCCGTGCTGCCAACCCACTTCGGCTGGCACCCGGCAGCGGCAGTGGCGGCGGGCGCCGTGGCGGCCGGCGCCCTGGCGGCACTGGTGGCGCGCCCGATCTTCAAACTCAAGGGCCATTACCTGGCGATGGCGACGCTCGGCCTGGGCATTATTCTGAACATTGCCATGCGCAACGAAGCCAGCTGGACCGGCGGCCCGGACGGCATGTCGGTGCCGCCGATGGAACTCTGGGGCCACGCCCTGGACAGCGACCAGCAGTGGTACTGGGTGGTGGCGGCCTTGCTGTGCATCAGCGTCTGGGCCTCGATCAACCTGATCAACTCGCCCTTTGGCCGCGCCCTGCGTGCGCTGCACGGATCGGAAGTTGCGTCCCAGGTGGTCGGCGTCAACATCGTGCGCTACAAAGTGGCAATCTTTGTGCTGTCGGCGGTGTTTGCCAGCTTGATGGGCAGCATCACGGCGCTCTACGTCGGTTTTGTCACACCCAATGTGGCCGACTTCTTCCACTCGATTGAACTGGTCACCATGGTGGTGATCGGCGGCATGGCCTCGGTCTATGGCTCGCTGATTGGTGCCGTGCTGCTGACCGCGCTGCCGCAGGCACTGGCCACTTTTGAAGGCTGGGAAACCGTCGCCTTCGGTGCCATCCTGATGCTGAGCATGATCTTCCTGCCCAAGGGCCTGGTGCCAACACTGGCGGCAAAATTCGGAAAGGCCTCCTGAAATGGCATTGTTGGAAGTGAAAGACCTGAGCATCCAGTTCGGTGGTGTGAAGGCAGTACAAAACGTCAGCTTCAGCATGGAGGCCGGCATCGTTTACGCCGTGATTGGGCCGAATGGCGCTGGCAAAACCACCCTGTTCAATCTGATCACCGGCATCTACACGCCCACCAGCGGCAGCGTGCTGCTGGACGGCCAGCCGATCACCGGCCAGTCGCCCAATGCGCTGGCGCAGCGCGGCGTGGCGCGCACCTTCCAGAATCTGCAGGTCTGCATGAACATGTCGGCACTGGAAAACGTGATGGTCGGCGCGCACCTGCGGCTGGACCGCAACCTGCTCAAGGCCGCGCTGTGCTGGCCCAGCATCCGCCGCCGCGACGCCGAATTGCGCCAGGAAGCCGCCGAACTGATGCTCTTCGTCGGCCTGCAGGCCTACATCAACGCCCGTGCCGACAGCATGCCCTACGGCGCCCTGAAGCGCCTGGAAATCGCGCGCGCCCTGGCAATGCGGCCACGCCTGCTGTTTCTTGACGAACCGGCGGCCGGACTCAACCCCAAGGAAACCCAGGAAGTCGACGCCCTGGTGCGCAACGTGGCCGACTCCGGCATCACCGTGGTGCTGGTCGAACACGACATGAAAATGGTGATGAACCTATCTGACCGCATTCTGGTGCTCGACTACGGCAAGAAACTGGCCGAAGGCAGCGCCCAGGAAGTGCGCCAGAACCCCGACGTGATCGCCGCCTACCTCGGCACCCATTAAGCCCCCCAGACCCCATGCAAGCGATCCAAATCATTCAGGAAGAACACGGCAAAATCTGGCGCGTCGCCACCACCATGAACCTGGTGGCCGACGAAGTCGACCAGGGTGCCGCCCTGCCACGTGAATTTTTCCAGGCCGCCTTCAACTACCTCGAAGGTTTTGTCGACCAGTGCCACCACCCCAAGGAAGACCAGTACCTGTTTCGCCTGCTGCGCCTGCGCACCGACCAGGCCGACACCGTATTGCAGGCCCTCGAAGGCGAGCACCGCTTCGGTCCGGGCAATATGCGGGAGCTGCGCAAGCAGTTGGCGGCGGCACAAAACGGCCACTGCGGCGAATTCACGGAAACCCTGCGGCGCTATACCGAAGGACTGAAAACACACCTGCAAACCGAGGAACGCGAAATCCTGCCGCTGGCACGCCGTACCCTGACCTCGACCGACTGGGAGGCCATCAACAGCGCCTTCCTGGACAACCAGGACCCGGTGTTCGGCACCCAGGCCAAGGAGGCCTACCGCGAGCTCTACCACCGCATCGCCGCACTGGCACCGGAGCCGATCGGGCTCGGCGCCATCAGTGCCGGCGCGCTGAAGCAGGGCGCGGTCCCAGGCGGTGAAACCCTGCTCAAGGTCAGCGCCCTGGAAAGCTGCTATGGCCGCATCCAGGCCCTTAAGGGCGTCGATCTGGAAGTGCGGCGCGGTGAAACCGTGGCCCTGGTCGGAGCCAATGGCGCCGGCAAGACCACCCTGCTGCGCACCATCTCCGGGGTCCAGCCCATGAGTGCCGGCAGCGTCTTTTTTGACAGCACCGACATCAGCCGGCTGCGTTCCGACAAACGCATGCGCGCCGGCATCTGCCAGAGCCCGGAAGGCCGCCTGGTATTCGGCCCGCTCACCATTGAAGACAATCTGCGCCTGGGCGCCTACACCCAGCCCAAACAGCAGGTCGCCGAAGACCTGGAGGCGGTCTACGCCATGTTCCCGGTGCTGAAGGAAAAATGCCGGCTGCCGGCCGGCACCCTGTCCGGCGGCCAGCAGCAGATGCTGGCCATCGGCCGGGCACTGATGGGGCGCCCCCAGCTGCTGCTGCTCGACGAGCCCTCGATGGGACTGGCGCCGCTGCTGGTGGAAGAAGTCTTCAACGTCATCAAAACCCTGAAGGCGCGCGGCATGAGCATCATCCTGGCGGAACAGAACGCTTTTGCAGCGCTGGCGATTGCCGACCGCGGCTACGTCATGGAAACCGGGCGCATCACCCTGAGCGGCACCGGCCAGGCCCTGATCAACGACGAGCAAGTGCGCTCCGCCTACCTGGGCATGTAGCCATGGCGGATTTGCCGCTGGATTTGGACGACGTGCCGTTTCGCGGCATCGTCGAACAGTCGCTGGCCGGCATCTATGTGGTGCTGGACGAACGCTTCGCCTACGCCAACGACACTTTTGCCGCCATGTTCGGCTACAGCCGGGAAGACTTCGTTGGCCGCCACATGGCCGACTGCGTCACCGCCGACTCGATCGACGAAGTGATGCGCAACTACCGCCTGCGCATCCGCGGCGAGGTCGCCTCGATCCACTATTTCACCAAGGGCCGGCACCGGGATGGCCACGCCATCCACCTGGAATTGCACGCCTCCAAGGTCGAATGCCGGGGCCGGCCGGCACTGGCCGGCGTGGCACTCGACGTGACGCAACGCGTACGCGCCCAGGAAGAGCTGCGCAACTCGCGCGAACGCCTGCGCGAACTGGCACAGCACCTGAATTCCGCGCGCGAGACCGAGCGTGCCCGGCTGGCCCGCGAAGTCCACGACGTGCTGGGCGGCATGCTGAGCTCGGCCAAGTTCGATGTCTCGCGCATGGTGCGCCGCAGTGCCGCCCTCGATGCGCCGGAATTGCACACCATTGCCGCCGACCTGCTGACCCTGATGCAGGACACCATCGACACGGCGCGCTCGATCTCGGACCAGCTGCGCCCGGTGAGCCTGGACGCACACGGACTGGCCAGCACCCTGCAACAAACCCTGCAGCGCTTTGGCACACGCCACGGCATCCAGGTCTCCCTGCAGCTGCCGGCGGCGCCATTGCAGCTGCCACCAGCCAGCGCGACGCAAATCTTTCGCATCGTCCAGGAAGCCCTGACCAATGTGCAACGCCACGCCCAGGCACGGCAGGTCGAACTCAGTCTGCACCTGGCGCCGCAGTTGTTGTTGCTGACGCTGCGCGACGACGGCTGCGGCATGGACGCCAGCCCGCGCCGGCCCGGCGCCATGGGCCTGCTCGGCATGGCCGAACGGGCCCAGGAAATTGGCGGCCGGCTCGAATTCGGGCGCAGCCCGCAAGGTGGTGTGGAACTGATGCTGCAAGTGCCGCTGGACCACGCCACACCGGAGGCCGGCCATGCTTGAACTGCTGCTGGTCGACGACCACACCATTTTCCTGGACGGCATTGCGCGCCTGGTGTCGGACGAAACCGATATGCGCGTCAAAGGCAAGGCCCAGGATGGCAACAGCGCCCTGGAACAGATACGCAACCAGCGCTATGACGTGGTGCTGATGGACATCAACATGGGCGTGCGCAGCGGCCTCGACACCCTGGCGATCTTGCGCGCGGAGTTTCCCCGCCTGCCGGTGATCATGCTGTCGATGTACCTGGAGGCCCAGTATGGCCGGCGCGCGCTGCGTGCCGGTGCCAACGCCTATCTGTCCAAAGACGTGCGCACCGAAGAGCTGCTGCACGTGATTCGCCACGTTGCCAAGGGCAATATCTATTGCAGCCCGGAACTGCCCGCTGCAACAGCGCCCGAACACGCCCGCCTGTCACCGCGCGAAATGCAGGTGCTGGTGAAAATTGCCCACGGCGTGCGCCTGACCGACATCGCCGCCGACATGTGCGTCAGCGTCAAGACCATCGGCTCGCACCGCGCCCACATTCTGGAAAAACTCGGCCTGCGCAGCAACGCCGAACTGGTGCAATACGCCATGCGCGAACGCCTGCTCGACTGAGGCGGCAGCCATCGGCTGCAACGCAAGCGGCCCCAGCACCCCTGCCCCCAGCTAGCGGCTGCCGGGCTGCAACACCAGCGTGCTGCGCGTGTGACTGGCCACGTCGTCCTCGTTCAGGTGTTCGTTGGCATACTGGCCGTCGACAAAGGAGCGCGCCTGGTCCTTGTAATGGCGGTCAAACAGCACACCGCTCTGACCAAGTGGATTGATGCCCAGTGCGGCGCCCGGATTGCCGAAGTCGATGATGCGCCGCGTCGACGGACCATGCTCCACCCGCCAGGGCGCCGGGCCCACCGGGCCGGAAAGCTGGTTCGGCACGCCGTGCGCGCCAGGCACCGCCATCGGCCCGACATTGAACAGCCAATTCAGGGGTTTGCGGTTTCCCAGCACGTGCCCCTGGGTCAGGCTATGGGCCTGGCCCCAGGTCCAGTGCTGCATGTCGTTGCCATACAGACTTTTCAGGTGCACCAGGGTCGCAGACCAGGCCGCATGCACGGCCTCGAGCCGGCCTCCTGGGGCGGGCGAACCGGTCTTCGGCCACCAGGGGGAAGCGGCATCCGCCAGCAGCCGCGGCAGGGCCTCGTCGAGGTTCGGCGTGCCCAGCAAACTGCGGAAATGGGTGGCACCGAGCCGATCAGCAAAAACCGTGCGCACCAGCGCATATTGCAGTTGGCTGTACACGGTGGCCGCAACGCTGCTTTCGACGAAGCAACCATCCCACTGTTCCAGCGCCGCGACAAGGGCCCGTTCGCCGGGGTCGGTGACCACCTGTGCCAGCAGCGGCAGCAAATGCACCAGCACCCGGTGCGGATAGCCGCCGCAAACATCCCGTTGCAGCGCCTTGCTGGACTCAGTGGTCCAGCGCTTTTCGGCCGGTTGCAGCTGCTTGTCGAGCTCCTGGTAGCGGTCCGGGGCGCTGTAAAAGCCAGGTATGGGGATGCTGCTGGACGGGCGCTGATTGGCCGACACAATGTAGCCGCGCCCGGGGTTTTCTTCCTGCGGATTGCTGCTGAAACTGTAGAAGCCCGGCTTGTCGTCTTCACCCCGGCTGGCATCCAGAATAAACAGCGGGTTGGCGGTGCTGGGGCGGCGTGGAATTTTGGCGGCGGCCCACCAGGCGAAATCACCTGCAGCGTTGGCCCAGAGAATGTTGGCCCCCGGGGCATGTATGGCGCTGGCTGCGGCCCTGGCCGCGTCACGTGTGTCGGCGCGATTGAGCGCGTAGAACGCTTCCTGGACCGGGTTTTCGGTACGCTGGTAGGCCCACCACATGGCCACCAGCGTGCCCGCCTGCCCGGTGTCAATGGCATCGGAAATCAGGGGGCCGTGGGGTGATTGCCGCAATGTGAGCACCACGGCATCCGCGTCTTTCACCCGAATGGTTTCGCTGCGGCTGCGCAGATCGACCCATTGGTGATCGAACCACACCTGGTTCGGATTCTGGGGATTGACTTTTTCGGCAATCAGGTCGATGTCAATATTGGCCAGCATGGTGGCGGTCCAGCCGAACTTTGCGTTGTGCCCGAGCAAGGCGTTCGGATTCAATGCCGTGAAATGGCCGTACAGATCGAAGCCCGGGCAGCTGATCTGGGCCTCGTACCAAACCGCTGGTACGGAAAACTGGATGTGCGGATCGCCCGCCAGCAGCGGCCTGGCGCTGGCCGTGCGTTGCCCGCCGAGCACCCACCCATTGCTGCCCTGCAAGCGCGCAATGCCGGCCATTTCCCGGACCTGCAGAGCGCGCATAGCCAGCTGCTCCAAACTTGCCCGCTGCTGGCCGTCCATGGCCGTGGCCCGCTTCCGGATGTCGGGCGCCTGGTCAATGCCAAACACCGCCAGGTACTGTGGCCCCAGTTGGTCGCGAATGTAGGTCATCAGTGGCGCGGTGCTCAGTGCCGGGGAGAAGGTGTAGGCGAAATAGGCATTCACGGCAAGGCTGTCGGCGGCGGTGAACGGGCGTTTCGGAATATGCAGCAGGTCAAACTCCAGCGGTGCGGGATGCGTGTCCTGGAATTGGTTTATGCCGTCCAGATAGGCCGCAAGCGCCTGGCTGGACGGTTTTGCCGGGTCCATGGCCGCGGCCTTGTCGCGCGCAAACGGGCCGATGGCCATGGCACGCGTCAGCTTGTCGGTGTCCAGCGCCTGGGCACCGAACACCTCGGACAGCTCACCCTGGGCCAGGCGGCGCAGCATTTCCATCTGAAACAGGCGGTCTTGCGCCTGCACATAGCCCAGCGCACGGTACATATCGGCTTCGTTCTGCGCCTGGATATGCGGCACGCCACGCTCGTCGTAGCGCACCGTCACAGGCGCCGCCAGGCGCGCCATGTCAACCCGCCCCGAGCGCACCGGCTGCTTGCTGTGCACATACTTGTAGGCGCCAGCCAGCGCTGCCAGGCACAAGGCCAGCACGAGTAGAACCATGCAGATCAAAATGCGTTTCATAGCAACAGGTGCCAGCCAGGGCATGCATAAACAAAAGGGAGCGCAGTCTACGGCGTGATTGATTTTTTACAGCACAAAGGACCTGCTTTCTGCAGGGAAAGCGCCTAGCACGGTGCGCCCCCGGGCACCGTCCTGGTCGGTAGAAACCCCACTGCCGTATCAGAAAAACGCACCTTATGCGCGGCCTGCCGGCTGCCTACGATAGGCAGCAGCTTCAGCCATGAACACATGGCCAGCCAAAGATGCTTATTCACCAGGAGTACCACCATGTCACGTCACGAAAAACTCGCCAGCAAAATGGCCCTGCCCCCGGCCACGGAACAACCCAATGTGTACCCGCTGAGCTGGGAATCCCACACCACCAAGCTGGAAGAAATCTGGGACGCCTCGCAGCGCGAATACTGGGACCCGAAAAAACTCGACTGGGCCAGCTTCGAGCCCTCGCGCTACAGCTGGGAAGAGCGTGAAGCGATCGCCTATTGGTGGACCATTTTGTCGGTGTTCGACGCCTCCGCACCACCGGTGTTCGCCGCCGCCTTCATCAAGACCTACGAAGCCCACGAAGAAGACCCGGTGCGCCGCTGCTTCTTCTCGGTCACACGCGATGAGCAAAACCACGAACAGGTTTGCGGCCTGGCCATCACCAAGCTGCTCGAGCATCCGGACCCACTGACCTATGTGCCGAAAACCGAAGTCGGCCGCAAGGCGCAACGCAACGCCCATTGGCTCTACTACAACGGCGGGCGCTACTGGGCCGGCTACAAAACGGCGGTGCCGAAATACAGCCTGGCGGTGCTGTTCAGCTCGTTCCTGATGGGCGAAATCGCTGCCGCCACCATCTTTCACCAAATGGCCGCCAAGTGCACCGAACCGGTGTTCAAGGAAGCCTTCCGCAACATCGGCCGCGACGAAGGCCGCCACATGGCGATCTGCATGCAGCTGATGGAACGTGACTATCCCAAGATGGACGTCTCCGACAAGGCGCTGATCACCAAGCAGATCCGTGCCGGCTTCCTGTTCCTGTCCGGCGTGCTTTACGAGCCGCCAGAAGACTTCTGGGACATCCCGGCCGACTTCATCAGCTGGCAGCGCGAAATTGAAACCGTGGCCCGCAACGCCGGCTTCTATGTGCCCGAGTTCGAAGCCAAAAAGGAAAACTGGAAAAACGCCATGCTCAACCTCAAGGGCGTGCTCGACAAATACGACATTCCGTTCCCGGCAATTCCCGAAGTCGGCATCACCGGCCAGGAAGTAACCGACGCCGACATGGTCGATATCATTCCGGTGTTTTAAGGAAACAACATGACTTGCATTCGCCTGCATCCGTCTGGCCGTGTGGTGGAAGCTACGACGGGCGCCACCGTCCTGGAATCCATTGAAAAGGCCGGCTATGCCCTGCCCAACAACTGCCGGGCCGGTGCCTGTGGCGAATGCAAGGTCAAGGTGCTGGAAGGCAGCTTTGACCAGGGCTTTGTGATGGACATGGCGCTGTCCCAGGAAGAGCGGCGCCAAGGCTACGGCCTGATGTGCATGGCCAAGCCGCTGTCGCCGGAACTGGTCATCGAATGGGGCACGGAAGATGCCAAGCCGAAACTGTTTCCGCCGCGCGAGAACCAGGCCTTTATCGTCACCGACCGCATCGCCCGCACGCCAAAAATCATGGAATTGCGCCTACGCCCGCTGCGCGAAGTGATGCGTTACTGGCCTGGCCAGTACCTGATGCTGGGTGACCCGGCGGCCGGCATTCCGCTGCGCAGCTACTCGATTGCCAACGCGCCGCGCACCGATGCCGAAATCGTGCTGCAAATCACACGCCAGGACACCGGCACCACCAGCCAGTGGGCCCACGACACCTTGCATCCCGGTGTGCGCGTCAGCGTCAACGGCCCGTATGGCACCTTCATCGGCGACCCTTCGGTGGACACGCCGGTGCTGTGCATGGCCGCCGGTTCCGGCCTGGCACCGATCCTGGCCCTGACCGAAGCGGCGCTGCGCCGCAGTTACACCGAACCGGTCACGCTGCTGTTTTCCGCCGCCACCCAGGCCGATGTCTATGACACCGGTTTGATGGCCTGGTGGGAAGCCAAGCACCGCAATTTCCGCTTTCGCCCGACCCTGACGCGGGAAACGCCGAGCGACGAAAAAGCGCTGCGCGGACGCATTCCCGCTCTGCTGGCACCGCTGTTCAAGGATTTGTCACGCCACAGCGTGTTCATTGCCGGCTCTCCAGCCTTTGTGGACGATTGCATGGCGGCCACCCTGGCCCTGGGTGGCAAACCGGAACAGATTCACACCGAAGGTTATTTCCCGCAGAGCCTGCCCACCACGCCGACACCGAGCCAGCTTTTGTAGGCCTGGCGTCACTCGGCCGGCGCCGATTGCGCCAGGTGCAAGCTCAGGCGCGGCCCAGAATCGAGGCCGTTGCCTGCAGCTCCTCGAGCAGCGCCAGCGACATTTTGCCGGACAGCGCATAAGGATCGAGTTCGGCCTTCTCGGCGTACTTGAGCAAAATGGTGGTGTTGATGCGGTTCATGTGGACCTGGCCCATGGTCCAGCAACCAAAGCGGCGCTCCAGGATTTCTTCGTAGGAGAGCAGCACCACCTCGTGGTGGCGTGGGTCACGCAGTATGCGCGCATACAGCTGGTTGACCGCCTGGCGACCGCCTTCGATCACCTGCAGAAAAACGCCGTTGCCAAAACACAAAATCCCGGTCAGGCCACTGCCAGGATTGAACTCGCGCGCCTGCGCCAGTATGTCTTCCATGGCGCCGCCTACCGGATCGGTGGCACGACTGACGTAGAGCAAGCGAACCAGCATGGTGTCAGCCCTTGCGTGGAATCAGCGACAGGAACTCGCGCCGCAAGTTGTTGTCTTTCAGAAAGGCACCGCGCATCACCGAGTTGATCATCTTGCTGTCCATGTCTTTCACGCCGCGCCAGGACATGCAGAAATGGCTGGCTTCCATGACGATGGCCAAGCCATCGGGCTGGGTTTTTTCCTGGATCAGGTCGGCCAGCTGGACCACGGCTTCTTCCTGAATCTGCGGACGGCCCATGATCCACTCGGTCAGGCGCGCATACTTGGACAGGCCAATCACATTGGTGTGCTGGTTGGGCAGCACGCCGATCCAGATTTGCCCTAGCACCGGGCAAAAGTGGTGGCTGCAGGCGCTGCGCACCGTGATCGGCCCGACAATCATCAGCTCATTCAAATGCTCGGCATTGGGAAATTCGGTGATGGCCGGGGGCGCAACAAAACGCCCACGGAACACTTCATTGACATACATCTTGGCGACCCGGCGCGCCGTGCCTTCGGTGTTGTGGTCGTTGTCGGTATCAATCACCAGGCTGCTCAGCACGCCTTTCATTTTTTCTTCCACCTCGTCGAGCAAGCGCTCCAATTCACCGGCCTCGATGAACTGCGAAATGTTGTCATTGGCGTTGAAACGCTGGCGCGCTGCCTGAATGCGCTCACGAATCTTGACGGAAACCGGAGTTCCTGCCTCGGGGTCAAGGTCGGAGGAGTGCATGCTGTTCTGGGTCTTCATTAACATGGGCGAAATGGTACCAGCGATTGGGATCTAAGGTTATAGGCTGAAACACCGCAAAAACAGGACATCTGTTGCTATCTATTCAATAGTGCCTGCCAGTCAGGTAAAGACTCAGTCGCATCAAACCATAGGCCAGACCCGCCTTCAGGCGCTGCAACCAGGGCCGCTGCGCCAGCCCTTCCTGCTCGACCCGGACACTGTGCTGCGCGATCGCCTGCAGCAGGTGCTGGCGCAATTCACCCGCCAGGCCGGCATCCTCCAGCACCACATTGGCCTCCCGCGCCAGCAACAAACTGAAGGGGTCCAGATTGGACGACCCGACCGTCGCCCAGTGGCCATCGACCACCGCCACTTTGGCATGCAGATAAGCCACCTGGTACTCGTAGATCTCCACGCCCTCGGCCAACAGCGCGCGATAAAACGGTTTTGCAGCATGGAACTGCATGAAAAACTCGTAGCGCCCCTGCAGCAAAAGTCGTACCCGCACACCACGGCGCGCCGCGTGCACCAGCGCCCGGTGCAGCTGTGTGCCCGGCAGAAAGTAGGCATTGGCAATCAAGACCTCGCTGCGCGCACGCGCAATGGCGCGGCGGTAAGCGCGCTCAATAGCGCGCCGGTGGCGCACGTTGTCACGCAGCAAAAAACCGGCGGCAACCCCGCCATCCGGCAGTTCCGGCTCCACGGCCATGCGTGCGCCCTGCCAGCGCCGCACCGGCAGCCAGGTCCGGCCCAGAGCCCACAAATTGCCTTGCGCCAGGGCACGGCTGCTGAGCAGGCGACGCCAAAAACTTGCCATCACCTCCTGCATCTCTTGCACCAGCGGACCGCGCACCTGCAAGGCGAAATCAAAGCGCGGCTGGGTTTGCCAGCCATGCTTGAGTTCAAAAAAATCGTCCATCAGGTTGATGCCACCACAAAAGCCGAGCTGGCCATCGACCACACAGAGCTTGCGGTGCATGCGCCGCCAGCGCATCGGTTGCAGCCAACCCCAGGAACCTGGCGGCGAAAACTGGGCCCAGCGAATACCGGCCGCCTGCAGGCGCGCCACCCACTCCGGCGCCACGCGCGGAGTACCAATGCCGTCCATCACCAGAAACACCGCAACGCCGCGCCGCGCCGCATGCTCAAGCGCCTCCAGCACCATCGCCCCGGTCGGATCGTCATGGAATATATAAGTTTCCAGTCGGATTTCTTCGCGTGCCGCTTCGATGGCGCGCACCAGCGCGGGAAAAAATGCTTCGCCGCCGACCAGCAGCTGCACCGAATGTCCGGCCTGAAGATGCACCATGGTCAAGCCCGTTGCTTGGGCAAATGGAAGTCCACTATCAGCGGCAGGTGGTCCGACATGCGGCCCCAGATGCTGCCGCGTGGCACTTGCTGGCGCTGCTGCTGCAAGCCGCGCGCATACACGTGGTCAAACTGCACCAGCGGCAGGCGCGACGGAAACGTCGGCACGCTGGTGCTGGAGGCACTGCACAGCCCGACCCGGCCCAGCGAGTCGCGCAGCAAGCTGCCCCAGTCATTGAAATCACCCGCCACCAGCAAGGCCTCGTGGGCTGGCACCTCGCGTTCAATATAAACCGCCAGCTGTTCCAACTGGCGCACCCGGCTGCCGCGAATCAGGCCCAGATGCACCACCACCGCGTGCAGCACCTGGCCATGCACGCGCAGCACCACGTGCAACAGGCCGCGTTGTTCAAAGCGGTGGTCCGACATGTCTTCATGGCGCTGCGACAGCACCGGCCAGCGCGTCAGCAAGGCATTGCCGTGCTCACCATGGCGGGTATAGGCATTGGTCTGGTACACCGCGTGGTAGCCCTCGGGTGCCAAAAACTCCGCCTGCGGCTGCGCCGGCCAATGGGCAAAATGCCGGGCTTCCTGCGCATGCATTTTGCGCACCTCTTGCAGGCAGACGATGTCGGCGTCAAACTGCTCTACCGCATGGCCCAGGTTGTGGATTTCCAGGCGCCGCCCCGGTCCGACACCTTGCACTCCTTTGTGGATGTTGTACGTGGCAACGCGCACCGGGTCATTCATGGCGACTCCCGCAAGGCGCTGGCGCTGCGGCAAAGCGCGGCGCCAGCAAGATGGCTTCGGCATTCGACGGCGCAAAGCAGCGTTCGGCGGCGGCATGCAGCGGCAGCCAGACATAGTCGCTGTGTTCGCGTGGACTCAGCCGCACCGCGCTGCGCACCCAGTGCGCCGGCAACTGCAGGCCAAACACGCGTTCGGTGTTTTGCAGCACGCCAGGCGCATAACGGTGCAACCAGCGCGGATAAATGCTGTAAATATTTTCCAGCTGCCAGTCCTGCAGCGCGCTGTCCAGCGCACTGTCCGGACCGCAGTCGATGCCGGTTTCTTCCCCGACTTCACGCACTGCCGTGGCACGGTAGCTTTCGCTGGTGCTGTCCTTGCTGCCGGTGACGGACTGCCAGAACGGCAACTCCGGCGCGTCGGCCCGGCGCAGCAGCAATACGTCCAGATCAGCGGTGTAAATCACCACCAGAACCGATTGCGGAATTTTGAAACCCTGGGAAGCTGCCATGGCAGACAGTCTAGCGTGGCCCGACCGGTATGCACCAAACTGCGGCAGCACTGGCGTAAAAACAGAAAATTCGGCTTGAAAAACCTTCAACAGGAATGTCCTGGCGAAGGAGCCGTGCGCCTTGACCATTTTCGATTCAGTAATCAAAATTCGAAATTCGAAAATTAAAAGGATGATCATGTCCCTTGCCCTGCTTAACGTTCAAAAAGACCCAGTCGCCGCCTTGGCCCTGGCGCTGTCCTCACGCCTTCAGAAGGCCAGCCTCCCCGTTTGCCCCGCGAACAAGCTGGCCGAGGAGCTCAAGGAGCTGCTGGATGGCGACAGCGAAGCGTCACGGTATCTTCGGCTGGCCATGAGCATCCACCTGATCGAAGTCGCCTACAAAGGCGCCAGCATGCCCAAAGGCAAGGAGGACACCATGCTCACGACCGAGGAGGCCGCCAAGCTTATGGGGCGTAGCCGGCCGTGGGTTGCGATGCTCATCGACTCCAACGAGCTTGCAGGAGCCGCGGTGTCCCGGGGAGGACATCGCAAAGTCCCCAAGTCCTCCGTTTTGGACTGGCTGGCGCGCAACAAGCCGGAGGGCTCCGCGGATTACCGCAAGGCCGGCCACGAAGCCGAGATATACGAAGTCGACGACGCGGCTGTCGCGAAGGCGTTGCGAGAGTCCGGCAAATGACCTTGGGAGTCAGCTCGGTCGGCCATCCGCTCTCTCCGGGCGCAACCACCTGGGCGGTGTTGGACGCCAACGCGATGATCCCGCCGAGACTTGGGGACATGCTCTTCGACATGAACGAGATGGGCCTCTATCGGCCGCGCTGGACCACCGAGATTGAACAGGAGTTCCTTGCCAATTTTCCGTCTGTTGTCTTTGGCCAAACGAAACAGCAGCGCAAGGCCATCAAAGAGCGCCCATCGCCCGAACAAGTCCAGGCGGCCAAGAACCGCCTTGCGGCGTTCCGAAGCTCGGCCGGCCCCGAGCACAAAGTGTTCGGCCATGGCCTACCCAAGCCGCTGAGTCAGGTTCCTACCGGTGTCGATCCCAAGGATGTCCACGTCGTCGCCGCGGCGCTCGTGATCAAGGCATACGCCGAACCGGCCGACAGGGTTTTCATCATCTCCGCCAACGTGTCCCATCTCGCCAAGAGCGAAGTAGCCAAGCGGGACGTCGAGGTCGTCGCCCCCGGGCAGTTCATCAACGATATGTCCAAGACGGGCGATCCGAGGTTCGAAGCAGCGATCTCCCGGACGATCCTGGACCGGGCGGCAAAGAAGGCGTTTGGCCGCGCAGATTTGCTTTCGTGTCTATTGACGCACAAGGCGGATAAAGCCGCCGAGCGCCTATCGAAGCTTTGGAATCTCCCAGTTCCGAGCGTTAGGCAAATCCCTTGATCTAAGGCGTTTCCGCTGGGAGCGGCTGCGAAAGATTTCTTCCGCAAGTCCGCTACGAAGGTTTGCGGCCAATCGCCAAAGCCGATCAGGCCGACTTGGCCAAGTCCAGATTGCGCAAACGGATGTGCAATTCGCGCAGCTGTTTCTCGTCCACTTCGCTCGGCGCCTGGGTCAGCAGACACTGGGCACGCTGTGTCTTGGGGAAGGCGATCACATCACGGATCGACTCGGCACCGGTCATCAGCGTCACGATACGGTCCAGGCCGAAGGCCAGGCCACCGTGCGGGGGCGCGCCATATTGCAGCGCGTCAAGCAGGAAGCCAAACTTGATCTGCGCTTCTTCGGGCGTGATCTTGAGGGCGTCGAAGACTTTCTTCTGCACGTCAGCGCGGTGGATACGCACCGAGCCGCCGCCCATTTCCCAGCCATTGAGCACCATGTCATAGCCTTGCGAGATGCACTTCTCGGGCGCCGACACCATCCAGTCTTCGTGCCCTTCCTTGGGCGCCGTGAACGGGTGGTGCACCGCGCTGTAGCGATGGTTTTCCTCGTCGAATTCGAACATCGGGAAGTCGACCACCCACATCGGGCGCCAACCGGCCGTGAACAGGCCGGTCTTCTTGCCAAATTCGCTGTGGCCGATTTTGATGCGCAAGGCACCAATGGCGTCGTTCACCACTTTTTCCTTGTCGGCACCGAAGAACACCAAGTCGCCATCCTGCGCGCCGGTGCGGGCCAGCACTTGCTGCAGGGCTGCATCGTGCAGGTTCTTGACGATCGGGCTTTGCAGGCCGTCACGGCCCTTGGCCAGTTCGTTGACCTTGACGTAGGCCAGGCCCTTGGCGCCGTAGATTTTCACGAACTCGGTATAGGCGTCGATTTCACCGCGGCTCAGGCCGCCGGTCTCGCGAGCACCGCCGGGAACGCGCAGCGCCACAACGCGGCCACCCTTCATGTTGGCGGCACCCGAGAACACCTTGAAGTCGACATCCTTCATCACATCGGTAACTTCAGTGAATTCGAGGTTGACGCGCAGGTCTGGCTTGTCCGAACCGTAGAGCCGCATCGCGTCCTGGTAGGTCATGACCGGGAACGCGCCCAGGTCCACACCAATGGTGTTCTTGAACACGGTGGTGATCATGCCCTGGAACATGTCGCGGATGTCTTCTTCGCTCAGGAACGAGGTTTCAATATCGATCTGGGTGAATTCGGGCTGGCGATCGGCACGCAAGTCTTCGTCGCGGAAGCACTTGGTGATCTGGTAGTAGCGGTCGAAACCGGCCACCATCAGCAGCTGCTTGAACAGCTGCGGGCTTTGCGGCAGGGCAAAGAAATGGCCGTCGTGAACGCGGCTGGGCACCAGGTAATCGCGCGCGCCTTCGGGCGTGCTCTTGGTCAGCATCGGGGTTTCGATGTCGACAAAACCATTGGCGTCCAGGAACTTGCGCACTTCCATCGCCACGCGGTAGCGCAGCATCAGGTTGTTCTGCATGTAGGGGCGGCGCAGGTCGAGCACGCGGTGCGTCAGGCGGGTGGTTTCCGACAGATTGTCGTCGTCAAGCTGGAACGGTGGGGTGACCGAGGCGTTCAGCACCGTGAAGCCATGGCACAGCACTTCAATCTTGCCGCTCTTCAGGTTGTCGTTGGTGGTGCCGTCCGGACGCGCACGCACCAGGCCAGTGATCTGCACGCAGTATTCGTTGCGCACTTCTTCGGCCACCTTGAACATCTCGGCACGGTCCGGATCGCAGACCACCTGCACCGAACCTTCGCGATCGCGCAGGTCAACAAAAATCACGCCGCCGTGGTCACGCCGGCGATTGACCCAGCCACACAGGGTCACGGTTTGGCCCAGCAGGGCTTCGGTCACAAGACCACAATAGTGAGTACGCATTGCCATAACTAGCTTTCAGGTCACTGCCCGGGGGCAGCAGGTTGCAAAAAATGAATTTATTTGGAGCGCGCGATTACCGGCGGATGCGGCGTTGGAACCACCGAGCCCATGGAAATCACATAGGTCAGGGCTTCATCCACGCTCATGCTCAGTTCGATCACGTCCGCACGCGGCAGCATCAGGAAGAAACCGCTGGTCGGATTCGGTGTGGTTGGAACATACACGCTGACGAAATCACCCACCAGGTGATTCTGCACTTCCCCGCCCGGCACACCGGTCAGGAAGGCAATGGTCCAGCTGCCCTGGCGCGGATACTGCACAAGCACTGCCGTGCGAAATGCATTGCCATTGCTGGAAAACAGCGTGTCAGAGACTTTTTTCACGCTGTTGTAAATCGACTTGACGACGGGAATGTGCGTGAAAAGCCGGTCCCACTGTTTGAGCCACCAGCGTCCAGCCACGTTGGAGACCAGCGCACCGGTGATCAACATGAACGAGAACACCAGAATCACGCCCAGGCCGGGAATATTGCGCATGCGCAGCACGAGGTCGCCGAGCGACTCCGGCGCCACTGCGGCCAGCGCCGACAGCACCCCCCCCAACACGGAGTCGAGTGTGCTGATCATCCACAGCAGCACCCAGATCGTGATCGCCAGAGGCAACCAGACCATCAATCCGGTGAGCAGGTATTTTTTGATTGGCACGGTGGTGGGCGCTGCGGTTCAGATCAGGCTAGTCGCCCGACGCTGGGGTTTTGGAACTGCTGGCGGGTGCCGCAGCGGAAGCGGGCGCGGCAGCGGCAGCAGGCGCCGATTCTGTGCCAGCGGCAGCGACAGGCGCTGCACTGCTTGCATCCGGGCTCGGCGCCGCAACCCCCGTGGCAGCGGCACCGCCGCCCTTGAAATCGGTGACATACCAGCCCGAGCCCTTGAGCTGGAAGCCGGCCGCCGTGAGCTGCTTGCGCATGGTTGGCTGGCCGCAAGCCGGGCAATCGGTCAACGGCGCGTCAGAGATTTTCTGCAGAACATCCTTGGCCAGGCCGCAGGATTCGCATTTATAGGCATAAATTGGCATGAAATAAACGCAGGTTGGACAGGTTGCAAAGCTCTCAATTATAGGCGGGCATTAAAAAATTCCGACCCGTATCACGAACTGCATCACGATCATGCCCAAGGCAAAACCGATCACGGCGCTGACCAGTCCTTGCAACAGGCGATTGGTGCGCTTTTGTTCCAGTAGCAATTCCTGCACCAGGCGGTCCGGACCGGCCGCGCCGCGCAGCAGATAGTTGTGCAGCAGCATGGGCAAATCGGGCAGCAGCTTGGCATACCGCGGCGCCTGCGCTTTGATTTCGTTGAACAGGCGCTGCGGCCCGATCTGTTCCAGCATCCACTTCTCCAGGAATGGCTTGGCGGTGGCCCAGAGGTCGAGTTCCGGGTCCAGGTCGCGCCCCAGCCCTTCGATATTGAGCAGCGTCTTTTGCAACAGCACCAGCTGCGGCTGGATTTCGACCTGGAAACGGCGCGAGGTCTGAAACAGACGCATCAACACCATGCCCAGCGAAATTTCTTTCAGCGGCCGATCAAAGTAGGGTTCGCACACCGCCCGCACTGCCGCTTCCAGTTCGTCCACGCGGGTCGCCGCTGGAACCCAGCCCGATTCAATATGCAGTTCGGCAACGCGTTTGTAGTCGCGCCGGAAAAATGCCGCAAAATTCTGCGCCAGGTATTCCTTGTCGACTTCGGTCAGGGTACCAACGATGCCGAAATCGAGCGATATATAGCGGCCAAAGGTATCCGGCGCCACGCTGACCTGGATGTTGCCCGGGTGCATGTCGGCGTGGAAAAAACCGTCCCGGAACACCTGGGTGAAAAACAAGGTGACACCGTCACGCGCGAGCTTGGGAATGTCCACCCCGGCAGCACGCAGGCGATCCACCTGGCTGATGGGAATACCGATCATGCGTTCCATCACCAGCACTTCGGTGGTGCAAAAATCCCAGAACATTTCCGGAATCATCACCAGCGGAATGTTTTCCATATTGCGCCGCAGCTGCGCCGCACTGGACGCTTCGCGCACCAGGTCCAGCTCATCGTGCAGGTATTTGTCAAACTCGGCCACCACTTCGCGCGGCTTGAGGCGTTTGCCGTCGGTGGACAGCCGCTCCAGCCAACCGGCCATGGTGCGCATCAGGCCCAGGTCTTTGTCGATGGCCTTCAGCATGCCCGGGCGCAGCACCTTGACGGCGACATCGCGCTCGCGGCCGGTGCGGTCGCGGATCACGGCAAAGTGCACCTGAGCGATCGAGGCACTGGCAACCGGCACCTGCTCGAAGCTGACAAAAATGTCCTTCAGCGGGCGGCGCAAGGCACGCTCAATGGTGGCAATGGCCAACTCGGACGGAAACGGCGGCACGCGGTCCTGCAATTTGGCCAGTTCGTCGGCAATATCCACCGGCATCAGGTCACGCCGGGTGGACAGCACCTGGCCAAATTTGACAAAAATCGGCCCCAACCGCTCCAGCGCCTCGCGCAGGCGCTGCCCGCGCGGCGCCTCCAGATTGCGCCCCAGGGACACAAAACGCCCGACCAGCTTCAGCAGCGGATGCGGCACGCTGTCCAGAACAATCGCGTCCAGGCCGTAGCGCAACGCCACCCAGACAATAAAGCAGCCGCGACCGATGCGCGTCATGCGGCGTCGCCGGTGGACGACGGGAGGTCAGACCTGGACGCCACACGCTGGCCGAGAAACTGGCGCAACGCGGTGTACGCGGTGCTAAGCGCCTGCATCAACAAGTGCGCCGGGGCGTCGCCCACGATGCGCGACAAATCGTCTTCCACATCCCAGCGCAAATTGTCGGCCAGCCAGTTGATTTCGGCGGCCAGCTGTACATCACCCTCGATGCGCACCGCCGGCTTCTCGCCCTGCAGCAGCGCTTGCGCCAAACGCATGGGGGAGCTTTCGCTGAGCACCAGACTGAGGTCCGCCGGCGCATCCGGCGCCGCCAGGTCAAACAGACCAGCCGGCGTAACCAGCACCTTGAAGGTGAAATTGCGCCACTGCGCCAGCACCACCCGCCCCTTTTGTCGCACCAGGCGCTGCATGGCCTGTGGCTCCTGCATCAGCACATGGTTGATTAAAAGCACCCAGCGACGCTGGGTTTCTTCAATCACCCAGGCTGGGGGGGTAGGAAAACTGGGGTTCTGGATTAAACCTTCCAGAAAGGAGAAAGGGGACTGTGTTGCCATAGCCCCCGATTATTCCCCGAAAGCGCGACCAAATCGCGACAGTTGCTTTATTGCAGCGCCTGAACCCCGGCGACCAGCCAGCCGCTGCTGCCCGACTTGGTCTTGCTCATGTTCCAGACTTCACGGAACGGGTTCGGTCCGGCCGAGGGCTCCTCGCGAATCATGCCGGAAAACTCGACGCTGGCCAGGTAGTCGTCGGCCAGCTCTTCAATGCCAAGCAGGCGCGCATCGATCATCACCACCTCAGTGGTATTGGGCTGCTGGCCGGAATGGGCTTCGCGCTCGGCCAGCTGGTTGCGAATTTCGCCCAACATGCTGTCGGTCATCATGGCACGCAGTGCTGGAATGTCGGAACGGTCCCAGGCCGCCTGCAGCGTGACAAAGTTGCCCTTGGCAGCCTGCAGGAAACCAGCAGTGTCAAAGCCGGCTGGCACACCCCAGGCCTGCGCGGCGCCGGCATCTTCCAGGGTTTGCAGATTGGTGCGCTCGAAGGGCCGGGCAGAGGCGTCATTGCCGACATTTTCCGGCCGGTACGGCCGCGCCGTGCCAAGCTGCACCTGGCCCGCACCTTCAAACGAAAACGGGCTGGCAGCGGCCGAAACCGAGGCCGGGCGGCGATTGCGCTTCAGCCAGGCAAAAAACGCCATGGCGCCCATGGCGAACAACAGAAACATCAGCAGGGTTCCGAAAGACGCACCGAAACCCATGGAATTGGCCAGCCAAGCCAGGCCCAGACCGGCGGCCAGCCCGCCCAGCATGCCGCCCCAGGGCCGGCGTACAGGCGCCACCGCAGGCATATTGGCCGGCGCAGGTGCGGCGTAGGCGGGCCCCTGGTTTTGCGCTGGCAGCATTCCGGGCGCCGTTGGCGTCGCCTCGCGCTGGCTGACATTGCTGGACTGTCGGCCCAGGGATTTGCCGCCACCCAGGCGCTTGGCCGCCTCGGCCTCCACGCTACCGAGCAACAGCGTCAATGCCAACACCACTAACGACCACTTCATACCAGCTCCTGAACGACCAAAAAAACCAACCAACTCAACACTTGATGCCAACGTGCAAGGCGGCGACGCCTGCCGTCAGGTTATGAAAATCGACATGCCCGAAGCCAGCGCTGTGCATCATGGACTTCAACTCTTTTTGTCCGGGATGCATGCGGATCGACTCGGCCAGGTAGCGATAGCTTGCATCATCGCCGGCGACCAGCTTTCCAAGGCGCGGAAGTACGGCAAAAGAATACCAGTCATAGAGCTTTTCCAGCGGCGCCGCGACCTTGGAGAATTCCAGCACCAGCAGCCTGCCGCCGGGTCGCAGCACACGGTTCATTTCCGCCAGCGCGACATCCTTGTGGGTCATGTTGCGCAAACCAAAAGCGACACTGACCAGGTCAAAGTAGTTGTCCGGGAAGGGCAGCTTTTCGGCATCGCAAACCATGGTCGGCAGGGCCACGCCCTTGTCCAGCAGGCGGTTGCGGCCGGTGCTGAGCATGGCTTCGTTGATGTCGGTGTGCACCACCTGGCCGCTTTTTCCGACCTTCTTGGAAAACGCCAGTGCCAGGTCGCCAGTACCGCCGGCGATGTCCAGCGCCTTGTCGCCCTCTTGCAGGTTGGCGACCATGACGGTGTAGGCTTTCCAGGCGCGGTGCAGGCCGCCGGACATGAGATCGTTCATCACGTCATATTTGGGCGCCACGGAGTCAAACACGTCGCGCACTTTGCGGGCTTTTTCTGCTTCATCAACCGAAGCAAAGCCGAAATGGGTAGTAGTCATGGGTGAGATTCTACGAACAAGGAATAACAGACACTGACAGCGCGTCTAGTGGCTGGCGCAGGCGGGGCCGGATTTTTCCGGCATGGGTGCGTCGCGATCGACGCCGGCGGCCTGCAGGCGCTGCGCATATTCCTGCCAGAGCCGTTCTTGCTGGGAGCCTAGAAAATACAGGTATTCCCAGGTGAATAGGCCGGTGTCGTGGCCGTCGGAGAAGCGGGGCTGGACGGCGTAGTTGCCGACCGGATCGAGTGCGCTGAGTTGGATTTCGCGTTTGCCGGTCTGGAGGATTTCCTGGCCGGGGCCATGGCCCTGTACTTCGGCGGAGGGGGAGTAGACGCGCATGAGTTCAAATGGGATGCGAAAGGTCGCGCCATCTGAAAATTCGATTTCCAGGACGCGCGATTGAGCGTGTACCGTCAGAGCCTGTGGAGTAGGCGAGCCTGCATGTATTCCAGCCATGGGCGCGATTGTAGGTAGCGCTCTTACCCAGCGCCCTGTCAAGGCCAAAATAATCTGCGTTGTTGGCGTTCGCTGCATTGCGCGTCCGCGCTGGTTTCTTCCTGCTACTTTATTGGCGCTCGCCGCATTGCGCGTCCGCGGGTGGGCGAGGACTGACGAAGCGGGCACCCGTTCTACGGTCCACGCTCGCTGACCAGCGCTTCTGGGAAACCCGCCGCACTTCACAAACACCTTGGCTGGCGCCACCGCTTGGTCACAGCAGCGA
>CAIUDG010000015.1 GCA_903897925.1 uncultured beta proteobacterium
AAATACCAAATACAGACTAGCAGCCAGCGGCTGGCAGCTGGCAGCTGGCAGTTGGCAGTTGGCGGCCAGAGACTACTCGCCCTTGGCAGTCCACGGGCACTGTGGGGAGGTGTCTTTGGTCTTTGTCTTCCTCTCACAATATTTACAAAAATATCTGGGGGCTGGCGAAGTGGGTGTGCGGGCGCAGGCCTGGATTCGCCGCTGTACAGAGGCGGAGTGCAGAGAGCGGTATTTGTGCGGGGGTGCTAGCGCACCAAAAGCAGACCCCGGCGACCCGAGGCCGGAGAACGTACACCCACTTCGTCAGCCCCTGCCCACCCGCAGGCGAGCAACGCAGCGCGCGCCAACACAGCAGGAGGAAAAGGACAAAAGCAGGCGCGCAACGCAGCGAACGCCAACAAAGCAAGAGGAAAAGACCAAAAGCAGGCACGCAACGCAACGAACACAAAAAAAGCAGGCAAAAAAAGGAAAAAGCACTCAAGGCGCCGGCAGCACCTGCCCACGCACCTCACCCCCCGCATGCGCCGCAGTATGCAGATTCACATACCACCTGCCGGCCTCCAGATCTGCGGCCTGTGCCGCACTGATCGTAGCCGAGCCACTGAAAGGACTCTCCAGCGGCGCCGCAAACGGCTGCACCACCGGAGCGTTCTTTCCAACCTCGGCCGGACCATGAATATGCCCCGCCTTGACCGGACCCGTCAAACCGCTGTAACGCACGCTCCAGCGCAACACACCGCTGGCCTTGTCATACACCATATCCACCGTACCCGTACCCATGCTGTCATTCGGCGGCACTTCATCCGCCGCCGTCATATGTGCGCTATAAGCCTGCGTCTGGGCTTGGGCCGGTACAGCGGCCAGGGCCGCCAAAGCCAGCACGGCAGTGCCAAACAGGGAAGTCAGAAACCGGTACATAAAAGTCCTTTCATGTCGGTGAAATTCCGGCCAACCACCCATCGGACGATCGCTGGCGCCGGGTTCTGGACTGTAGGACGAATAAGTACCCATCTCCGCGACAGGGCATTGATGCCCGGCCCTGACGCAGCAGCCGTCAAACCGCGCGCGGCTTGACCTTGGAGGCCGCCAACTTGGCGTTCTTGCGCGCCACCTCGACGTCGGCATCAAAGGCCAGCGCCACACCCATGCGGCGCTTGGTAAAACTTTCCGGCTTGCCGAACAGGCGCAGATCGGTGTTGGGCACACGCAATGCGTCAGCAACGCCATCAAACACAATGCCTCGGGCCTCCACGCCGCCGTAAATAACGGCACTGGCGCCAGGCGTCTTCAACGCGGTGTTCACCGGCAAACCGAGAATGGCGCGCGCATGCAGTTCGAACTCGCTTTGCACCTGGGTCGCCAGCGTCACCAGTCCGGTGTCATGCGGGCGTGGACTGACTTCGCTGAACCAGACCTGATCGCCCTTGACGAACAGCTCCACACCAAACAGGCCCAGGCCGTCGGGCTGGCCGTCCAGGCCCAATCCCAGGTTGTCGGTGACAGCCTTGGCGATCTGGCGCGAACGCTCCAGCGCCACCGCCTGCATCGGGTGCGGCTGCCAGCTTTCCACATAGTCGCCACTGACCTGCACGTGACCGATCGGGTCGCAGAAATGGGTTTGCACCGAGCCGTCGGCGGCGCGCGCGCGCACCGTCAGCTGGGTGATTTCATAGTCAAAATCGATAAAGCCTTCGACGATGACGCGACCATGGCTGACCCGGCCGCCGGCCATGGCGTAGTCCCAGGCCTTTTGCACATCGGCCGGACCGTCGATCTTGCTCTGGCCCTTGCCGGACGAACTCATCACCGGTTTGACGATGCACGGATAGCCAATCGCCGCGCCGTTGCTGCCGTCAATCGCTGCCTGCAGCTCTTCCAGCGAATCGCAAAAGCGGTACGGGCTGGTCGGCAGGCCCAGGGTTTCGGCGGCCAGGCGGCGGATGCCTTCGCGGTCCATGGTCAGGCGCGCGGCGCGCGCGGTGGGCACCACGCGCACGACACCGGCGGCTTCCAGTTCCTGCAGGGTGGCGGTGGCGATGGCTTCGATTTCAGGCACCACCAGATACGGCTTTTCCTTTTCGATCAGCGCCTTCAGCTGCGCCGGATCACTCATGGTGATGGTGCGTGCGTGGTGTGCCACTTGTTGACCGGGCGCATTGTCATAGCGGTCCACCGCAATCGTCTCCACGCCCAGACGCTGCAGCGCAATCAGCACTTCCTTGCCGAGTTCGCCGGAACCGAGCAGCATGACTTTGGTGGCTTGGGGAGACAACGGGGTACCCAGTGTGGTCATTGCGTTTGCGCGTGATCGCGCCCTGTAGATGGTTAAAGGAAAGGGGAAATCAGAAAACCGAAAAATCGGAAAAAGCCGCCAATTTTAGCCAGGTGAAGGCATCGCACGCAGGCTACCGCCCTGGGCGTGTGGCGCAGCTTCCACCCACAGTCCTTCGCCATTCTTGCGCTTCATGTGCAGCACGGTATCGCGCGGCTGGCCCAGGATGTGGCGCGTCACCACGTCCATGACCCAGCCATGGGTGATCACCAGCTGCGGTCCGGGCACCGGGTAGTTGCCAATGAATTCCAGCGCATCCATGACGCGGTCGGCAAATTCGTCCATGCTTTCGCCACCGACAAATTCGGCGGCTGGATTGCGCCGCACAATCTGCTCCAGCAAGGCCGGATTCAGGGTTGCCAGCTCGTCTTTGGGAATGCCCTGCACCGCGCCAAAATTTTTCTCTTTCAAGCCCGGGTGCTGCAGCGGTGGCGCCAGTTGCAGCTGGTGCGCCACAATTTCCGCCGTTTCGCGCGCCCGCACCAGCGGGCTGCACCAGACCCGACAGAAACCGGCGCCGGCCATGGCCTGCGCCAGCGCATGCGCCTGCTGCCGGCCCAGCGCGTTGATTGGCACGTCGAGCCAGCCTTGCAAAATGCCGTTTTTGTTCCAGTCGGTTTCGCCGTGGCGCACGATGCAGATATGGCTGCCCGTCATGGCTTGGCCACTCTCAGAACCCCAGCCGCTTGATACCCGAGAGCACCGCCACCACCTCGCTGGTCGCGGTGGTAAACGGGGTTCCCGGGGCCAGCGCATCTTCGGCCTGTTCAAAACGCCGCTGGTTGATCAACTCGCCAACCCCACCGGCCACCTGGTGGAAGCCGGCGTGCTTTTGCACCAGCAGTTGAAAGGAACTGCGCTGTCCCAGGCGCTGGCCATCGCCATAAATCCATTGCCCCAGGGCACAGCAATCGTCGCGCCGCAGCGTGGCCACATCGACGTGCGCGTGGTTCTCGATGGCATCGCGCAGCTTCACTTTCCATTGCCGGTGCCCGTCAATAATGGCATCGATATCGATGCCTTCCACACGCGCTGCCGTCTGCGCTCCGGGCAATCGGAACTCATCCACCTGGGCCGCCATCTGCACCGCCGCCTGGCGCTGGGTGTTGGCCACCGCCATGGTCTGTTCCACCAGCGCCGCGTTGGCCTGCGTGTTCTGGTCCAGTTCATGCACCGCCTGGCCGATCTGCGCAATGCCCTGGCTTTGCTCGCGCGCGCCAGTGGCCACTTCGGCCAGCAAGGTCTTGATCTGCTCGGCGTGTTGAACAATTTCGTTGATGGTGTCACCGGCTTTGAGCACCACATTGGTCCCGTTGGCCACTTCCTGGGTGCTGCTGGAAATCAGCGAAGAAATTTCCTTGGCAGCGGTGGCGCTGCGCCCCGCCAGCGCCCGCACCTCGGCCGCCACCACGGCAAAACCGCGGCCCTGCTCGCCGGCACGTGCCGCTTCCACCGCCGCATTCAGGGCCAGAATATTGGTCTGAAAAGCAATGCCATCAATCACGGCAATGATGTCGCTGATCTGCTTGGAAGACGCCTGAATGCGTTCCATGGTGTGCACCACGTCGCGCATGGCCGCACCACCGCGCGTCGCCGTCTCGGCATTGTTGGAGGCAATTTCGGAGGCCTGCCGGACCGACTCGGCCGTCATGTTCACGGTTGCCGTGGTTTGCTCCAGCGCCGCCGACGATTGCTCCAGCGCGGCAGCGGCCGATTCGGTGCGCGAGGACAGATTGCTGGTGCCTTCGGCAATTTCAAAACTCGAGCTCACCACAGTGCTGCTGGCCTGCTGAACCTTGCTCACGGTGTCGCCCAAGGCCAGCTGCATATTGCGCAACTCTTTGAGCAGGCCGGCCATTTCGTCGTGGCCGACGATGCGGATGTCGGACCGCAGATCGCCCATGGAAATACGGATCATGGAACTGCGCAGTGCGCGCATGCTGGCGGCCATGGAACTGTAAAACCCCATGAACAGATAAACCGCCACCAAGCCGCCGAGCAGCGCAATGCCCAGCGCCACCTGCATGCTGTGCAACTGGCGCGCGCTGCGCGCCTGCAGCATGCTGTCCAGCACATCCAGGGTCTGGTGCACCTGGGCGAACTGCGCCTCCAGTGTGTGATTGGCAGCAGCAACCAAATCGGCCTGCTGTCCGCGCGGCAGCGCCTCACCCGGCACAAAACTGGCACGCACGAGCTGCATGAAAGCCGCCGCCACTTCCGGCGCACGCAACGCCAGTGACTGGGTCTCCTGCGGCGCGGCACTTTTCACCTTGTCCAGGTCCTTGAGCACCATCTGGTGGTGGTAGTCCAGCAAGCCGAGTCGCTGCTGAATCGCTGCAGCCTGTTCCGGATCGAGTTGCGCGGCACGGTAGGCACTGCGCCCCAGGCCGCGCAGCTCGGAAGTGATCTCTATGCATTCCGGCGCCCGCATCAGGGAGGCGCTGATCAGGTAATAGGTCGCCAACTCCGGGTCCAGCGCCAGCCCGGAGCTGTCGGTGACCCGGTCCAGCAAGGCCACCAGGCTGCGCGATAGTTCGCTCATGCTCTGGTACACCGCCTGTGCAGAAGCCTGCGGCGCCTGCGCGGCACTCAGCTGCGTATGCACCTGGGCCATGGCTTTGGCCGTGTCCAGCGCGACGCCCAGTTCGGCATCCAGTGCTTCGACCTTTTTGAATTGCACATCGAACTCGCTGCGCGCCTGCGCCACCGTGGTTCCGGACTCGCCGAAGGCGGCGTTGCGCGCCTGATAGCGCCAGGCCCCCAGGGCATCCACTGCGGAATAAATGGCTTGCGCGTAGCGCACGCCGCTGCGCTCCTGCGCCACATAGTCCAGTTCGCTCCAGCGCGCCATGGTATTGACCAGCAATAACCAGACGATGGGAATAGCAAAGACTATCGAGATAAGACCCATCTTCGATGCAAAGGAAATACGCTGCATCAGTTGCGCGCCTGCGCGCCAAATAGGCAATGTGCTCAGCATGTCACTGAGTTTTTTCATGAACGTCACTTTCGAATATCCAACTACGCCAACCACCCTGATTTAATTTTTTATCCATTCGCAGAAAGCGTCGTATCCGTAGCGTGACCGTGCTCCCCATGGCTAATAGTTATAAATCAAGTATGACAGTTTTATTAACCAGTTGAACGCCATTTGACCTGAATCAAATTCTATTCATAAAGGCATATATCGCTATCCGTCCGGCCTATATCTTTATTAGCCAAACTGCTGGAAAGCAAAAATGATTAATGCATATAGGCAATTTTCTGGGCGCCATGCACACTGCGCAGCGACAACACTCACTACTAGGAGCACAGCATGCGTATCGGATTACCCAAGGAAATCAAGAACCACGAATACCGCGTCGGCCTGACCCCGGCCAGCGTGCGCGAACTCTGCGCCCACGGCCACCAGGTGCTGGTGCAAAGCGGTGCCGGCGCCGCCATCGGTCTGAGCGACGCGCAATACCAGGCCGCTGGCGCGCAGCTGGCCAGCAACGCCGCCGAGGTGTTCGAACAATCGGACATGATCGTCAAGGTCAAGGAACCCCAGCCCCAGGAATGCGCCATGCTGCGCGCAGGCCAGATTTTGTACACCTATCTGCACCTGGCACCCGACCCTGAGCAAACCGACGCCCTGATCCGCTCCGGTGCCATCTGCATTGCCTATGAAACCATTACCGGCCCGGGCGGCGGTCTGCCCTTGCTGGCGCCCATGAGCGAGGTGGCCGGGCGCATGTCGATCCAGGCCGGTGCCGCACACCTGGAAAAATCCAAGGGCGGCATGGGCGTGCTGCTCGGCGGTGTGCCGGGCGTGCCAGCGGCCCATTGTGTGATTCTGGGCGCCGGCGTGGTCGGCACCCACGCACTGCAGATGGCGGTTGGCATGGGCGCACAAGTCACTGTGCTGGACAAGAATGTCGACCGACTGCGACAGCTGGATCTGATTTTTGGCAACCGCATCCAAACCGTGTACTCCACGGTCGACAGCGTGGAACAAGCCGTGCTGGACGCCGATCTGGTCATTGGCGGCGTGCTGATTCCCGGCGCCGCAGCACCCAAGCTGGTGACGCGTGCCATGGTGGCGCAAATGAAAAAAGGCGCGGTGCTGGTGGACGTGGCGATCGACCAAGGTGGCTGCTTCGAAACCTCGCATGCCACCACCCACGCCGAACCCACCTTCATGGTGGACGGCGTGGTGCACTACTGTGTGGCCAATATGCCGGGCGCCGTGGCGCGTACCTCCACCTTCGCCCTGAACAATGCCACCATCGGCCACGCCGTGGCGCTGGCAGACAAGGGCTGGAAGCAGGCGCTGAAAGACAACCCGCACCTGAAGAACGGTCTGAACGTGGCGGCCGGCAAAGTCACCTATGAAGCCGTGGCACAGGCACTGAACCACCCCTACGTGGCGGTGGACAGCTTGCTGGCCTGAGCACCCCACACGCAGGCGGCGCCATGCCGCCTGCATACCAGCCTGGGGCGGCGCCATGCCGCCTGCAATCCAGCCTGGCGCGGCGCCTTTATGATGCGTTTTCCTTGTTTGGAAACCACCATGCCACGCTTTGCTGCCAACCTTTCCATGCTCTACAACGAACACGATTTCCTGGATCGTTTCGCCGCCGCAGCAGCCGATGGTTTTTCTGCCGTCGAATTTCTTTTCCCCTACGCCTATGCGGCCCCGGAATTGCAGGCGCGCCTGCAGCAGCAGGGCCTGCAGCAAGTGCTGTTCAACGCCCCGCCGGGCGACTGGGATGCCGGCGAGCGCGGCCTGGCCTGCCTCCCGGGACGGGAAGCCGAATTCCGCTCCGGCCTGCTGCGCGCCCTTGACTATGCCCAGGCCCTGAACTGCCCACGCATCCATGTGATGGCCGGCCTGTGCCCGGCACACCTGGACGGCGCACAACTGCACGCCACCTACACCGCCAACCTGGCCTGGGCCGCAGCCACCGCCGCGGGCGCCGGACGCGACATCCTGATCGAACCCATCAACACGCGCGACATGCCCGGCTTCTTTCTTACCCGACAAGAGCAGGCGCACCAGATCGTGCTGGACATCGGTGCGCCCAACCTGAAAGTGCAGATGGACCTCTACCACTGCCAGATCATGGAAGGCGATGTCGCCATGAAACTGCGCCAGTACCTGCCCAGCGGCCGCGTCGGCCATCTGCAGCTCGCAGGCGTGCCGCAACGCCACGAACCCGATGTCGGCGAGTTGAACTATGCCTATCTGTTTGAGGTGATTGACGAACTCAGCCAGGACGGTGGCTGGAACGGCTGGATCGGTTGTGAATACCGACCCGCACGCGGCAACCGCGCCGGTGCCACCAGCGCGGGTCTGGACTGGTTCAGGCGGCAGGCAGCACGGTAGCCAGGCATTCGCCAAAGCCCAGCCGCGCAGCACCGGGTTTTTCGCACCAGCCACGCAAGGCCACGGCATCGCCATCGGCCAGGAACACGCGCTGTTCGCCATTGGGCAACTGCAGCGGGTTCTTGCCGCCAGCGGTCAACTCGATCAGCGCCCCAGCCTGGTCCAGCGTCGGACCGGACAGGGTGCCGGTGCCGAGCAAGTCGCCGGGCTGCAAATTGCAGCCGTTGACGGCGTGGTGCGTCACCATCTGCGCCAGGGTCCAGTAGGCGTGGCGGTAGCTGGTCTTGCAAATCGGCGTAAAACCGGCCTGCGCAGCGCGCATTTGCGGCGTCTGCAACGCCACTTCGAGCTGGATGTCGAACACCCCGTGCTGCCGGTTGGCGTCCGAATCCAGGTAGGGCAAGGGCTGCGGATCTTCGGCCGGACGGCTGAACGGCAGGCGGTACGGTGCCAGCGCCTCCAGCGTTACCACCCAGGGCGAAATCGTGGTGGCAAAGTTTTTTGCCAGGAACGGGCCCAGCGGCTGGTATTCCCAAGCCTGCAGATCGCGCGCCGACCAGTCGTTCAACAAACACAGGCCGAACACGTGTGACTCGGCATCCGCTATTGGAATCGCGCGGCCCTTGGCGTTGCCAGGCCCGATGAACACGCCCAGCTCCAGCTCGATGTCCAGCCGCTTGCTTGGCTCCAGACTCGGCACGCTGGCACCGGCAGCCAGGATCTGGCCCTGTGGCCGGTGGAACGACTCGCCCGAAATACCAATGCTGGAGGCCCGGCCGTGGTAGCCGATCGGCACCCATTTGTAATTCGGCAGCAGCGGGTTGTCCGGGCGGAACAGTTTGCCAATGTTGCTGGCGTGGTGCACCGAGGTATAAAAGTCGGTGTAGTCACCAATCTGTGCCGCCACCGCGTATTCGACTTCGGCTTGGGCCACCAGACAGCTTTGCAACTGCGCCTGCTCGGCCGCGCCAACGCGCAAGCCGTGCGACAGCGCGCGCCGCAGCGCGCTCCAGTAGCGCGGCCCCAGCGCCATCAGCGCATTCAGCCGCGACTGGGCGCCGGCATGCACCGCCAGTTCGGCTTCTGCCACCAGAATGCCGGCGCCAGCCAGCGCCGCCAGGTCGACAATCTGGTCGCCAATGGCCACACCGCCGCGAAAGGCTTCGACCGAATCGCGGCGCCGGAACACCGCGAACGGCAGATTCTGGATCGGAAAATCGCTGCCCGGCTGGTTCGCCGAAGCGAGCCAGCTGCGCAGCGCCGGATCGTGGGTTTCGTTCAATAAATGCATGCGTGAAATATATACGTGCTCAGAACCGCGTGCTCAGGAGGCCATGCTGCCGTCGTGCATCCAGGCGGCGTGCTTGGGCGCCTTCTTGGTGCGGTCCCACTCGTTGAGCATGTCCCACTTCACGTCGTCGAGCATTTTGCTCATTTTCGGCGTGCCGGTATTGGCGGCGAGTTCCAGGCGGTGTCCACTCGGGTCAAAGAAATAGATCGACTTGAAAATGGTGTGGTCGGTGGGGCCGACCACGGCAATGCCATCGGCTTCCAGGCGGCGCTTGGTTGCCAGCAGCACCTCGACCGACTCCACTTCAAAGGCCAGGTGCTGGGTCCATTCGGGCGTGTTCATGTCGCGGCCCATCGGCGGGCGCGTTGGCAATTCAAAGAATGCCAGCACATTGCCCTGCCCGGCATCCAGGAAGATGTGCATATAGGGATCGGGTTCCTTGGTCGAGGGCACTTCGTTTTCGGCAATCGCCAGCACGAAATTCATGTTCAGGTATTTGCCGTACCACTCCACCGTCTGCTTGGCGTCCTTGCAGCGGTAGGCCACGTGGTGAATGCGCTTGATCTGGATGTTTGCGTCTGTCATGGCTGTCTCCTTAAAGTCCGCCGCGGGCGATTTGCATGGCCTGGCGTAATACCGAAATATCGCCGATATGGTTGGATAACAAAAGCACCAGTTTGGCGTTGACCATGGCACTTTGTTCGTCGGAGAGGTCGCGGTGGGTTTCGATCAGCGCCTCGTAAAAGTCATCGCCTGGCGTAAAGGCATGGAAGTAGCGTTTACCGGGTTCGGAAAAATGGGCTTGCAGGTTCAACGACATGGTCGGTTCCTCGTTTCAGCGTGGGTTGAGGGTGGCACGTGCCAGTGCCGCTTGAATGGCAGACGCGTCGGCCGCGCGCCAGCGCGCCGCCACATGCTGGTCCGGGCGCAGCAGGTAGCAGGTGCCGGCCTGGGCGTCATAGCGTTCGGCAAAGCGGCCCTTGTGGTCGTACAGCACGCGCACGCCGCTGATCTTGCCGGGCGCCTGCGGCGTCAGCAACACCAGTTCCACCGGAATCGGCAGCGCTGCCAGGGTCTGCGCCAGCGCGGCATAGTGGGCGGCTACGGCCTGCGCGTCCTGCACGTACACCAGTGCGGCAAAGTGGTTGCCGATCTGGTCCAGCAGCCACAGGTCCTGGCCGGCCTCTTGCAGGGGCGCGTCGTCCATCGCCGCGCCGGGCACCATGTCGCCGGCAAAGCTGCTGCTGTCCGGCGTATTCAGGCGCGACGCGGTCAGGTAGGCGGCCACCGACAGGCGGCCCGAGTTGACCAGTGCGCGGGCAAACGCATGGTCACGCGCGAGCTCCAGCACGGCGTTGCGGAACAGGCGCGAGGTGCTGCTCTTGGGCGTAATGAAGTCGGTTGAGCGGGTGGAATTCAGAATATTTTCATCGGCAGCAAAGGTGCGCTCTTCGGAATAGGTGTCGAGCAGCGCCTGCGGCGCCTTGCCGTCCAGCACCAGCTTGAGCTTCCAGGCCAGGTTGTCGGTGTCCTGGATGCCAGAGTTGGCACCACGCGCGCCAAACGGCGATACCTGGTGCGCAGCATCCCCGGCAAACAGCACATGGCCATGGCGGAAGGACTGCATGCGCCGGCACTGGAAGGTGTAGACACTGACCCATTCCAGCGCAAATTCGCGCGTATCACCAAGCATCGCCTGAATGCGCGGAATCACGTTCTCCGGCTTCTTGGCTTCTTCCGGGTCGGCGTCCCAGCCAAGCTGGAAGTCGATGCGGTACACATTGTCGGCTTCGCGGTGCAGCAGCACCGACTGGCCGCGATGGAACGGCGGGTCAAACCAGAACCAGCGCTCGGCCGGGAAGTCGGCTTTCATCACCACGTCGGCAATCAGAAAGCGGTCCATGAATATCTTGCCGTCAATCTCCAGACCGAGCATGCGCCGCACATTGCTGCGCGCGCCGTCGACCACGATCAGCCAGTCGGTGGACATCGAATATATGCCGTCCGGCGTTTCCACCTGCAGGGTCGCGCCCTGGTCTTCCGGCGTCACTGACACCACTTTGTTGCGAAAGCGCAGGTCCAGATGGTCGAATTCACGGGCGCGGGCGATTTCGTACTCTTCCAGGTAGTACTGCTGCAGGTTCACCATGCCGGGGCGCTTGAAGTCGGGTTGCGGCGACAAATTGAAGTTGTAGACCTCGTTCTGCTCCAGGAAATTGCGCCCGACATTCCAGCTCACGCCTTTGTCGACCACCGGGTCGCCAACGCCGAGGCGGTCCAGAATTTCCAGCGCACGCCTGCTGTAGCACAGGCCGCGCGAACCGACCGACACCGTGTCGTCATCGTCCAGCAGCACCACTGGCACGCCGAGCTGGGCCAGGTCGATCGCCGCGGCCAGGCCGACCGGCCCGGCGCCGATGACCACCACCGGATAGCGTTTCGCCGCCGCGCCGCTTTGCTCGGGCGGGCGCACATAGTCGTATTTGGGATATTGATAGGTACTCAGCATGTCGGTCCTCGGGTCTTTTGTTTTTTTACACGCAAAGAAAATCAGTCGCTGGCCTGCAGGCCGTGCCACATTTCCTTGTCGCGCTCGGCGGTCCAGATGCGCGGGTGCTTGATGCCACTGGCTTCATCCACTGCGCGGGTCACGTCAAACGGCAGGCAGTGCTCGTAGATGAAGACCTGTGCGAACTTGGGGTCCATGGCTTTGCGGCAGTGCGCCATGGCCTGCTTCAGGCCCATGCCCTGGGCCACGGCTTCGCGTGCCGAACCGAGCAAGGTGGTGACAAAGTCACGGGTATATGCCAGCCCGGCGGCCACGCGCGCAGGTGATGTCAGGGTCGGCCCGCGCCCCGGCACCAGTTTGTCGGCACCCAGCGCAGCCAGTGCGTCCAGTGTTGCCGGCCATTCTTCGAGTTGCGCATCTCCGGTGTAGCAAGCCGCCTCAGCCTCCACCAGGTCGCCCGAGAACAGCACTTTTTCGGCCGGCACCCAGACCACCGTGTCACCCTTGGTATGGCCGGCGCCTGGATGCATGATGCGAACTTCCAGATCGCCCATCCACAAGGTCATGGACTGCTCGAACACCAGCGTCGGCCAGGTCAGGCCGGGGACCGAATCAAAGTTGTTGAACAGACGCGGGAAACGTTCGTATTCGGACTGCATGTCCTGCGCGCCGCGCTCCACAATCATTTCGTAGGTACCGCGGCTGGCAATGATTTCCTGCATGCCGGCGTTCTTGTAGCCAGACGCACCCAGCACCCGCACCGCATGGTAGTGCGACAGCACCACGTATTTGATGGGCTTGTCGCTGACGCGGCGGATTTCGGCAATCAGGTTTTGTGCCATTACCGGCGTGGCCAGCGCGTCACAGATCAGCACTGCGTCGTCGCCGATGATGACGCCGGTGTTCGGGTCGCCTTCGGCGGTGTAGGCCCAGCAGTGCGCCGACAGTTGCTCAAAGGTAGTCTTCTTGGTTTCCAGATCCGCCACCGAGGCGAATTGTTTGGTACTCATGCAATGGTCCTTTCGGTTGGTGCTGGAAATTCTAGGCCTGAATTAGTCAATGTGCAATGACTTTGATATTCTTTAATTTTTGATTTAGGGCAAATCTTTTCAAAATTGACTCAGCAGTTGGCAATGGCTAACATCAGCGCCCATCTATTGCAGCCTTCCACACGCCATGCTGATCGAAGAAGAAAAAGAACGCCGCGGCATTCAGTCCATTGAAGTTGGCGGCCAGTTGCTGGTAGCGCTGGCCAACACCGGCAGCGCCATGACCCTGAAGCAGCTCGGCGAAGCTGCTGAAATGTCGCCGGCCAAAGCGCATCCCTACCTGGTCAGCTTCGGCAAAATCGGCCTGGTGGCGCAAGACCCGGTGAGTGGCCGCTACGGCCTGGGTGCGCTTGCGCTGCGCATGGGACTGGCCGGTTTGCGCCAGCTGAACCCGGTGCGTCTGGCCATGGCCGCAGCGGTGGAGCTGGAACAGCAAACGCTGCTCACGGTGGCGTTGTCGGTGTGGGGCAATGCGGGTCCAACGGTGATCCATCTGGAAGAATCGAGCCACCCGATCCACATGAATCTGCGCCCTGGTACGGTGATGTCGCTGGCGACAGCCACCGGCAAGGTGTTTGGCGCCTATCTGCCGGCCAAGAAGGTGGAATTGTTTGTCAAGGAGTCGTTGCACCCGAAGGCGTTTCCGCACATCGTTGGCGGCTTGCGCACCTGGAAGGAGATGCAGGAGGACTTGCAGGAAGTGCGCGAGCATGGCATTTCGCGCGTGGTCGGCAATCCGATTCCTGGCGTTAGTGCCTTTGCCGCGCCGGTGTTCGACCACAACGGCGATATTGCCCTGGCTATTACTATCATCGGCCCGACGGGCGCTTTTGATCCGGATTGGAATAGCGCCAATGCGCAAACTTTGAAGGCGGTGGCTAACACCATTACGGAGCAGCTGGGGTTCTCGTCCGGGCGCGGAGCGGTTCCGTAAAAGCGCGTTGCTTTGCTTTGCGCTTCCGCGCTGGTTCCCTCCTGCTGTGTTGGCGTTCGTTGCGTTGCGCTGTACGCCTACTTGAGTCTGCTGGGTCCTGCTCTATTGGCGTTCGCTGCGTTGCGCTGTACGCCTACTTGAGTCTGCTGGGTCCTGCTTTGTTGGCGTTCGCTGCATTGCGCGTCCGCTTCTGTTCTTTGCCTCCTGCTTTATTGGCGTTCGCTGCATTGCGCGTCCGCGGGTGGGCGAGGACTGGCGAAGCGGGCACCCGTTCTACGGTCCACGCTCGCTGACCAGCGCTCCTGGGAAACCCGCCGCACTTCACAAACACCTTGGCTGGCGCCACCGCTTGGTCACAGCAGCGAATCGGACCTACGCCCGGATACCCGCTTCGCCAGTCCCCAGATATTTTTGTAAATATTTCAAGGTAAAAAATACCAAATACCGAATACCGAATACCGAATACCGAATACAGACTAGCAGCTAGCAGCTCGCGGTTAGCGGTTAGCGGTTAGCGGTTAGCAGCTAGTGACTACTCGCCTTTGGCAGTCCATGGGCGCTGTGGCGAGGTGTCTTTGGCATTTCTCTTCCTCTCACAATATTTACAAAAATATCTTGGGGCTGGCGAAGTGGGTGTGCGGGCGCAGGCCTGGATTCGCCGCTGTACAGAGGCGGTGTGCCGATAGCGGTATTTGTGCGGGGGTGCTAGCGCACCAGAAGCAGCCCCCCGGCGACCCGAGGCCGGAGAACGTACACCCACTTCGTCAGCCCCTGCCCAACCGCAGGCACGCAGCGCAGCAAACACCAACAAAGCAAGAGGAAAAGGACAAAAGCAGGCGCGGAACGCAGGCACACCAACCATGTAGGATTTATGCGCGAGCCTGGCGCTCGGTGCGTTCCGCGTACGTGTGGTGAGCGGGGACTAGCGAAGCGGGCACCCGGTCTACGGTCCACGCTCGCTGACCACCGCTTATGGGAAACCCGCCGCACTCCACAAACGCCTTGGCTGGCGCCACCGCTTGGTCGCAGCAGCGAATGGGACCTACGCCCAGATACCCCTTCGCCAGTCCCAAGTTATTTTTGTAATATTTAAAGGCAATATACCGGATATCCGTAAATCAGTTGTTGACAATCTCCACAGGCCAACTGCCACGGCGTGCACAGGAACTTGTTCTTGACTGGGCAGAGCTTCACAAGCAAGAATTGCTGGACGACTGGCAGCTCTGCATGGACAAGCAGCAGCCTAAGCAAATTGAACCCTTGCAGTGAGGTCTGATATGGAATGGGATGTTGTTGATGTAAAGGCCATTGCGCCGCTCGCCCTTCGAGTGCAGTTTGCGGACGGAACGGTGGGCAAGGTTCAGTTTGAGCAGAGTCACTTGACTGGCGTTTTTTCCACTCTGCGCGACCCCATCATTTTTCAGCAGGCACATATATCCAATGGTGCCGTGACTTGGCCTGGCGACCTAGATTTGGCACCCGATGCCATGTACATGGCGATCAAAGCACGCGGCGAATGGGTCTTGCGATGAGGCAACTTTGCCGCGAAAGTTGACATTGAGTGAGGCTCACCCGTTTGAGGGATAGGCACCGCTTCAAGCAGCGGTGAGAATGCACGGGGGAACTGCGGAGACGTTGAACTACGGAGCCTCCATATCAACACTGGTCAGGCTAATTGAGGAAGGCAAGCTTTGAGCCTTTATCAACAATAGACTACAGATACCCAAAATACCGAATACCGATTAATGACTACTGCCCCGGCAGTCCACTATGCTATGGCGAGGTGTCTTTGGTATTTGTCTTCCTCTCACAATATTTACAAAAATATCTGGGGGCTGGCGAAGTGGGTGTGCGGGCGCAGGCCTGGATTCGCCGCTGTACAGAGGCGGTGTGCCAGTAACGGTATTTGTGCGGGGGTGCAAGCGCACCAGAAGCAGACCCCGGCG